>CAZJUY010000001.1:0-301064 GCA_964549315.1 uncultured Chitinophaga sp.
ATAATCTCTGTAAGATGGATGACGTAAGTAATATTCTACGTATGGTTCGTTATATGCTAAACGATCGCGCCAAACCAATGTATCTGGCATTGCTTTTTTAACAACATCATAAAAATTTGGTCCAAAAACACGTGAAGTCCAATGTAAGTATTCCAAATAATCTAAGTTACGAACCTCTGTTTGGTCCATGTAGAAAGAAGAAACAGTAACGCGTCTTGGAATTGTATTCCAATCATAAGTTACATCTTGTTCGGCTCTACCCATTGTAAAAGTACCGCCTTCTATAAGAATCAATCCAGGACCAGTTTCTTGTTCTTCGTAAGGAACAACTTCAAAACCACCATTTTTGGGATTATTGTATTCCCAGGCAGTAACAGGAGATCGCTCTTTTTGACAAGAAGCAAGTGTTGCTATTGCTGCTCCAATTACGAGTATTTTATTTGACACCTTTTTCATTGTTTGTTTGTTTTGTTTGTTTGGTAATCTATATAAACTTATAGTATATATTAAATATTGTGTTTAATAAATTATTTTAGAAAGATGGACAACTAACTGTACGGAATTTTTTCTTCTTCGGCCTACATTCAAATTGTAATGAGAAGGATACTTCATGAGAACCAGCTGTTGCATTTGTCAATTTTGATACTGTTACATCATAACTATACCCAACTTTAAAGTGATTTTGAGTTAATCCTATTAATGCAATAAATGAATCTTGGTTACGATACCACAAACCGCCTACTATTGATCCTTTGTTTACATAAACACCCAAATTTAACTGTTGAAAGTCCTGTTGCTTTTGATATAAGACGTTAGGAGAAATTGTGGTTTGATTGTTTTTATCTCCAACAGGAAGAACAGCACCTGCATGTGCAGTAATCTTCATTGGTAATTTACTCGGACCAATTAAACCTTCATCAGGCTGAGTTAAATGATGAGCCGCAGCGCCAAAGAAGTAACGCTTGCTATATCCAAGCATTCCCACAGATAAATCTACATTTGACTTGCTGTTTTGCCCTGGTACTTCATTCGTATTATAAACAAACCCCCTTCTTTCATCAATCATATCGCCAAAAGTAAGCTTTGACCAATCAATACTTTTTTGGAAATAGGCAGCTTGAAAACCAAATTTCATTGAAAATTCACGTGTAACGTTAAGTTGATAAGAATACATTAATGCTACGTTTGTAGTAGTTAAAGTACCTCTTCCTGCTTTATCATTTGTAACCAAAAGACCAACTCCACCACCAATAGCATCAAAATGTTGATCGTAAGAAGCCGAGTAGGTAACGTAAGTTCCTGATATTGCAGGCCACTGATTACGGTAGTTCAAGTTAATTCTTGGGCAACGTGCCGTACCAGCAAATGCAGGATTCAGATACAATGGATTTGCATAAAACTGAGTAAATTCAGGATCTTGAGCGAATGCGCTTTCGCTAAAAACTACTGAAAACAGTACACAAAAAATTAAAACAAGGCGTTTTAACATAAATTGCTTTTTTTAATGGGACACAATTATACACATTTTTTCAACAAAATGTTACAAATACCAAAGATTTTTGCAAAACAAGCACAATATTTTTTACTGTTAACCGTTTGCAAACCAAACTTTAGAAACACAAATTTACACAAAAAATTAATTTACACAAGAAAGAACGCTTTTTTGTTAAATTTGAAACCTAATATTATTAAAATAATGAGAAACTTCTTATTCTTAGCCTTTGTTACCGTAAAAACTGTTTTTTTAACTGCTCAAACAAAAACGGATATAACACCCAACAACAAAGGATTAGAATACACCATACACTGGGAAGGAATAAAATCCCAAAGCAATTTTGAGAACGAAACTCACAAATATTTGACTTTTCAGGGAGCGGAACATAATCATCCTGACAACTACTTACCCCGATATAACCTCAAAATAGAAGTTCCAAGTGTAATCACCAGCTTTAGTGCTTCAATAGTAGATGGTATATTTTCACCATTAACCGAAGAAGAAGCCTCTTTTGTTAAAAACTCATTATTAGTGCATGAAACCATTATTACAACTACTGCTATTGCTTATAGTAAAAAGCAACCTTACGGTAGGATTGATTTTTTACCCTTCAGAAAGAATAGTTCTACTGGAAAACTTGAAAAACTTATAGCTTTCAACTTAAGAATAGTTTATGGTGAAGAACAAAAAAACCAAAATCGCTCTGCTGCCACCTATGCTTCATCTTCTGTTTTGCAAAGCGGAGTATGGTACAAGTTAGCCGTTAGTTCTAGCGGCATACACAAACTTACCTACGCTTTTTTACAAAACCTTGGAATTGACATGACAACATTAAACCCTCAGAACATACGAATTTATGGGACAGGCGGTTTATTACCCGAACTAAACTCACAACCTAAAATTGATGATTTAACCGAAAATGCAATATTTGTTCAAGGAGAAAGTGACGGAGTTTTTAACCTTACAGACTACGCTCTTTTTTATGCCAAAGGTCCGGTTACATGGACTTACAATCCGAGCGCTTGTTCAATATTCAATCATCAAAAACATACTTATTCTGATACTTCCTACTATTTTTTAACTGTAGATTTAGGAGCAGGAAAACGTATCCAAACTCAAGCATCTAGTTCTTTAGCTGCAACAAATACAGTAACTGCATTTAACGATTATGCATACCATGAAAATGATAACACAAATTTTTTAAAGTCTGGTAAATTATGGGTTGGTGAGTATTTCGACAATATTGCATCCTACAATTTTTCTTTTTCATTTCCTAACATAGTTATGACTGCACCTGTAAGTGTAAAAACAAGTATTGCTTCAAGATACATTGCTTCTAGTTCATCAACTGCAAACTACTTAATTACCAGCCAATCGGGGAGTACAACCATGCCTATTGGAGCGACTTCTGGAGGAACTTATGATGTTTATGCTAATATAGGAACTGCTTGTTATTCATTTAACCCTTCTAATCCTGTAATTACTGTTAATGTTACAAAACAAACTTCAAGTGCTATAGCTTGGCTAGATTATTTGGAACTTAATGTTAGAAGAAATTTAATAATGAGCGGAACACAACTAGCATTTAGAGATGTTGAATCTGTTGGAGTTGGGAATGTGGCCGATTATAATATTACAAGTAATTCGGCAATCCAAGTTTGGGATGTTACTGATATCGCAAATGTTAAATCACAGATTTTAAATATAACTGGAACAACTTATCAATTTAGATTACCAAGCGACAATCTAAACGAATTTGTTGCATTTAGTGGAAGTACATTTAATACTCCCTTGAGTGGAAAAAAAATAGAAAATCAAAATCTTCATGCTAACACCAATAAACAATATCTTATAGTAACCCACCCTGATTTTTACCAACAAGCATTAGAACTTGCAACTTACAGAGAAAACAGAGATACGATTTCTACTTTAGTTGTGACTACAGAGCAGATTTACAACGAATTTTCATCTGGCGCAAGAGATGCATCAGCAATTCGAAATTTTGTGAAAATGTTTTATGACAGAGCTAGCTTACCATCTGAATTACCAAAATATTTATTACTATATGGAGATGGTTCTTATGACAACAAAGGCAACCATAGCGGCAATACCAACTTTGTTCCCACATACCAATCCGCAGCCTCTACTGTTTTAACTACATCCTACGTTTCAGATGATTATTATGGACTTTTAGATGATAATGAAGGGGTTTGGATAAATGATGCTGTGGATATTGGCATTGGCCGTTTTCCTGTAAAAACAGTTTCTGAAGCAAAAGCAATGAATAATAAGTTGTTTAATTATGAAAAAACAGGATTTGCCCCCGCCTCAAATTCAACTGCTTGTACTTCTGGGCAAGTTTCGTCTTCGCCATTTGGAGATTGGAGGAATATTATTTCATTTGTAGCAGATGACGAAGATGGCTCACTACATACAAACCAAGCCGATTCTATTACAAGAATTATCAAACGACTATATAAAAGTTACAACGTTGATAAAATCTATTTAGACTCCTATATACAAGAAGCAACACCAGGAGGAAAAAGGTATCCAGCTGCAAATGAAGCGCTAGACAAACGAGTTCAAAAAGGATGTTTGATTATGAATTATACAGGACACGGAGGAGAATTAGGTTGGGCACATGAACGCGTATTAGAAAATTCAACTATAAATGCTTGGAAAAACACTAATAATTTACCCTTGTTTTTTACTGCCACTTGTGAATTTACTAGATGGGATGACCCAGAAAGAACATCGGCAGGGGAATATGTTTTCTTAAATCCAAATGGCGGTGGCATTGCACTTATGACAACAGTAAGAGTTGTTTATGCGGGTCCCAACTTCAACCTCAACTTACATTATTTTAATAATGCCTTTACACCATTAAGTAATGGAAAAATGCCAACGCTTGGAGATGTTTACGAGTATATGAAAAACCAATACGATGGTTACATAGTAAATGGAAGGAACTTCACATTGGTTGGTGATCCTGCAATGCGTTTGGCATACCCAAAATACAATGTGTCAACCGATACTGTAAATACAACACCTGTAACAACATCAAGTTCCGACACCGTTCGTGCACTATCACTTGTTACAGTGAGTGGCTATGTAAGAAATAGTAGTGGGAATATATTAACAACTTATAATGGAGTGCTTTATCCTACTGTGTTTGATAAGCCACAAAAAATCACTACCCTTTCAAATGACGGTGTTTCATCAAGTCCGCCAATCAATTTTTTATCACAAAAAAATATATTGTACAAAGGGAAAGTAAGTGTTACAAACGGTTTTTTTAAATTTTCATTCATCGTTCCAAAAGATATTGCATACCAATACGGAGCAGGAAAAATAAGTTATTATGCCGAAAATGGGACAGAAGATGCGAATGGCTATTACGAGCAAATTATTATTGGGGGCTCTGATACAAATGCTTTAGCTGATAATGTAGGACCTGAAGTAATGTTGTATTTAAATGATGATAAATTTGTTTTTGGAGGAATCACGGATGAAAATCCTGATTTATATGCAAAAATAAAAGATGAAAATGGGATAAATACTGTTGGCAATGGGATTGGACATGACATTACTGCAACACTCGATGTAAATACTGCTAATGCTGTTGTACTAAACGATTATTATCAAGCAGATTTAAATAGCTATAAGAGTGGAACAATAAGATATCCATATTCAAATTTAACAGAAGGAAAACATACCTTAACCTTAAAAGTTTGGGATGTTCATAATAATTCTTCAAAATCATATACCGAATTTATTGTTGCAAAATCAGCTGATATGGCATTAAGCCATGTGTTAAATTATCCAAATCCATTTACAACTAAAACACAATTTTATTTTGAACACAATCAATGTTGTCAGACATTAGAAGTTCAATTGCAAATTTTTACAGTGTCAGGGAAATTGGTAAAAACAATTACTCAATTTGTTGCAGCAGAAGGCAATCGTTCTGATCCAATTAGCTGGGATGGACGTGATGATTATGGAGATAAAATTGGCAGAGGTGTATATTTATATAAACTAAAAGTAAAAACATCAGAAGGAGCAACAGCTGAAAAAATCGAAAAATTAGTTATCCTCAATTAAAAAAATATTAAATTAGCATCCCTTTAAAAAGAAAGATATCATGATAGAAGGAAAAAAAATAATTTATTTAACACTTACGACTTGTTTTGTATTGCCATCCGTTTTATTGTTTGGCCAAATAAATTACAACCAAGTTTCTGGTCAAGATGTAAATAATAGATTAAATACAATTACAACAGCTGTTCCATTTCTATTGATAACTCCCGATTCTCGTGCTGGCGGAATGGGTGATGTAGGTGCTGCATCATCTCCAGATGTTAATTCTATTCATTGGAATGCTTCAAAATTAGCATTTACAGAAAAGAAAATGGCCATTGGCGTGTCATATACACCTTGGTTAAGAGCATTGGTTCCAGACATTAATTTGGCGTATTTATCAGGATATTATAAAACAAAAAAGAATGGAACAATTGGAGCATCGCTTCGTTACTTCTCCTTAGGAGATATTACTTTTACAGATGCGAATGGACAAACTATTGGACAATTTAAACCAAATGAATTTGCAGTGGATGTTGCTTATGCTGTAAAACTTGCAAAAGAATTTTCTGTTGGCGGTGCTGTACGTTATGTAAATTCAAACTTAACTAACGGGCAAAATGTTCAAGGCTCAACTACACACCCAGGTCGTTCTATAGCTGTAGATTTATCAGCTACTTACAGAAAAGAAAAAATTAAATTAGCAGATAAAAAAGCAATTGGTACGATTGGTTTAAATATTTCCAATATTGGAAATAAAATGTCTTATTCTGACAGAAACAATGCCGATTTTATTCCTATTAACTTACGCTTAGGCGGTTCATTAGCAATTAATATTGATGATTACAATAGTATTGCTTTTATGGCTGATATAAATAAATTATTAGTTCCTACTCCTCCAATTTATGATGTGGATACAAATGGAAGTCCGAAGTATGGTGCTGATGGGAAAGCGATTATTTTAAAAGGTAAAGATCCAAGGAGAGGTGTTGCAGAAGGAATTTTTGGTTCATTTAATGATGCCCCAGGTGGTGGCAAAGAAGAATTAAGAGAAATTAATTACTCATTAGGGATGGAGTATTGGTATAACAAATTATTTGCTGTTCGTGCCGGGTATTTTTATGAGCATCCTTTAAAAGGGAATCGTAGATATGTAACTTTAGGTGCAGGTATTAAATACAATGTATTTGGGTTGGATTTTGCCTATTTGATTCCACTTCAACAGCGTAACCCATTACAAAACACTTTACGCTTCACGCTGACTTTTGATTTTGATGCATTTAAAGCACAGAGCAGCGAAGATAAAGCTGAATAAAATTTAAATAAAAATATCCCGCATTAAGCGGGATATTTTTTTACATTTATTTTATGAAAATACGAGTAGGTTTTGGATTTGATGTACATCAATTAAAAGATGGAAAAGATTTATGGCTTGGCGGAATTAAAATAGATGCCAAAAAAGGAGCTGTTGGTCATTCAGATGCAGATGTTTTGATTCATGCTATTTGTGATGCCCTTTTAGGTGCTGCAGGAATGAGAGATATTGGATTTCATTTCCCTGATACATCAGCAGAATTTAAAGGAATCGACAGTAAAATATTACTAAAACAAGTTGTTGAACTTTTAGAAAAAGAAAAATATTCTATTGGCAATATAGATTGTACACTCGTACTAGAGCAACCAAAAATAAATCCTCATATAGATGCAATGAAACAAGTATTAGCACCTATTTTAAAAATCACTACCAATGACATTGGTATAAAAGCTACTACAAATGAAACCATGGGATATGTTGGAAGGCAAGAAGGTGTTTGTGCTTATGCTGTTGCTTTAATCGAAAAACAATAATTTGATTTTATAAAATCACTTCGAAAATAGATCCATTAGGGATGTTATTTTTCACAACAACTTCTCCTCTGTGTTGCTTTGCAATATAATTTACAATGTACAAACCTAAGCCTGTTCCTTTTGCATTACGTGTTTCCTCATTCCCTATACGATAAAACTTATTAAATATTTTTCGTTTTTCGTTTTCATTAATTCCAACTCCATTATCTGCAACTGAAAAAACAATTTTCCCATTTAGTTTTTTAAGCACAATTTTTATGACTGAATTTTTAGGTGAATATTTAACAGCATTTTCAATTAAATTTAAAACTACAGAAGGAAAATAATTTTTATCAATATTAAACTTTAAACCCCTTTCAATGTTTAATTCTAATTGATGATTAGTAAAATATAAATTTCTTTTTTTATTAATAATTTCTTCAATCAGTTCCGAAACATCACATTGTTCCATATGCGTTGTATTGATACTGTTTTCGATTTTGGAAACAAATAAAATATTTTCCACTAACGTATTTAACCTTTCTGTATCGTTAATAGTATCTTCAATAATTTCTTTTTGTTTCTCTTCTGACAATTGATGTTTTAATAAAGTTTGCAATTGCAGTTTTGCTGACGCAATAGGAGATTTTAATTCGTGTGTTACAGAAAGTAAAAAATTATTTTGCTGCCGAGCCAATTCATTTTCTTTTTTATGTGTTCTTCTGATTTGAAAAATGCCAATCATTAATAAACCAACAAAAACAGCCCCTTCGCTTGAAATCATAATCCAACGCTTGTGCAACTTATGATTCATTGCATTCCCTTTTAAAATAATTTCTTCACTCGATTCTCCTTTTAGTAAATTCAATTCCGTTTTTAAGTAATAGATTTCATTGTTGAGCTGAAAAAGTTCATAAGTCCACCACGCAAACTGAATAAATACGTATGCTACTAAAATATAAAACCAAAAAAGAGGGCGAGACTTTTTCATTAATTTTTTCTGTTATACAAACTTACATAATAAAAACAAAAAAGCGAGGGATCGCCTACGGCAATCCCTCGCTTTTTATAAATATAGAATATTATTCTACTACAACCTTTTTAGTGATGCTGCGGCCATCAACTGTAAGTTTAACAAAATAAATCCCAGAAGCTAATTTTGTGTTTTTATTCAATTCAAACTTATGTGTTCCAGTTGGCAGTTCAGAATTTACAAGAGTTGAAATTTCTTTTCCTACTACATCATAAATTTTCAAATCTACTTTTTGCTTATCATTTAAATCAAATGAAACAGTAGCATTATCTGTTGATGGATTAGGATAAATATTAAGATTAACACTATTTTCAAAATCTTCTTCGATACCAACTGTTGTTCCAGATAAATTTATTTCATCAATGTAGATATTGTTTCCTCCACCACTAGTAAAGCGGAACATGATGTATAAATTTGTTTGTGAAGCATAACTAGACATGTTTACATTTTGTAGTGTCCAATGTGCCGCAGCAGGAACATAAGAGCTTGTTGTAACTCCTCCAGAAGCTAATGTTGTTCCAGATATAGTTTTACGTAGCGCCCATGTTTTACCACAATTAGTGGAAACATAAACTTGTAATTTATCCGAATCAGAGGATGTACGTTGTGCATTGGCAACTTTAAAAGTCATCGTTGGAGATGTTCCAGTAATTAAAGTCATATCTACAGAAGGACTAATTAACTCATCTATTTGACCAGACATAGCTGCAGTATTTAAAATTCGAGCACTTTTAGTTCCTAAGGTAGCTGCAGCAGTAGTTTGAACCCAAGTATTTGTTCCGCTATTACCATTAATTATTTTCCAATCTGCATTTGGGATAGCTGCGCCTTCAAAGCTTTCTGTAAATGTTGATCCAGAAAACATTGCAGTTGATGAATTTACTGTAATATATCCTAGCTTAGTAGTGTTTACTGAACCAGATGCATTAGTAACTGTTAAAGTAACATCATAAGAACCAGGAGTGTTATATGTAATTGTTGGTGTTGAATCAGTAGAAGAAGATGGACTTCCACCAGGGAAGGACCAACTCCAACCAGTAGGATTCCCGTTCCAAGATTCATCACTAAATGTTATACTGTCTCCATCACAAATAACATTATTGGATGAATTAGTAGAAAAATCTGCCTGACATAAAACAGCAGGAGTGGAAATACCTGTAGCTGTTAAATTAGATGTTGTCCATAAATTATAACGTTGAGCAGTTCCAACCAAACCTCCAGTAGTGGTTAATGCACTACGCATACGAGTTTTTTGTCCTGCAGTGTACATAGTTGAACAATAAGAATATTCCATGAAATTTTGAACATTGTCTAAAGAACTACAAGAAGTTCCAGTTAAGTTACATGAAGTCCACCCAATTGTATTTGGAGTATCTGTAACACCATCATCACTACTACAATTTGATGTAAGCCCTGGATTATTAGATGTTCCCCAAGTATGATTTAAATTTAACCAGTGCCCAACTTCATGTGTTAAAGCATGTGAGCGTTGAAGTGAGCCTGTTCCTATACTACCAATATAACTCGATAAAATCATAATACCATCATTTGCGGCTGCTGTAGTTCCAGGTAAATAAGCATAACCAGCAGCACCGCTAGCAATTGCTTTTACAACCCAAACATTTAAATATTTATTCCTTGGCCAATAATTTAATTTAGATCCATCATCGCCAACATTTGTTTCAGATGAATAAATCCTATCAATACCATTCGTACAAATTCCATTAGGGTCTTTTTGAGCTAATCTAAATTCTATTTCAGCATCTGCTGCAATACCTGTAAAAGAAGCTACTGTATTTGCATAATCCGCATTTGTTTTTCTAAAATCTTCATTTAGAATTCTCATAGCATCAAAAATCTGAGCATTAGAAATGTTTTCTGTTCCATACTCATGCAATATGTGAAAAACTACAGGAATGATATACACAGGAGGCATTGCACTCTTATTATTTTCTTTGTAGCCATTAGCAAATGCTTTTTGGTCTTCTAGCTTTAAATCTGCTTCACTTTTTAAAAAATGTTGGTGCAAATCAGGATTTTTTTCAAAATATTTTTGCATTGCTTCAGTAGTACCGCAATATTTTAATTCTTGAGCATTTGTAAACTGAATGTTTGCAAATATCAAAAATGAAAGGATAAAAAATTTTGTAATTGTTTTCATTTTATAGCATTTAGAGGGTTGATATTATTTTTAGTTTAGAGAGTTTTTAATCGTAATCTTTTATCGAAGATAATACTTCTTTAATATTATTCAAATTATTCAGCAGTTTAACATATTTTTCTGAAACTGTTTTAGCATCACTCAATTGATTGTTTGTTTTAAAAGAAATGAAATCTTCTAAACGACTAAAATCTTCTTTAGATGCATTTCTAATTTCCATTTGCATGGCAGTATCTACCACTCCGGGAGCAATTGAAAATATTTTAAATCCAGCATGAATACTATCTTGTGCATGAGTACTTCTTACTTTTTGTTCTAAATCCACTACTCTACTCATCATATCTAATCCCGATTTTGACGCACAATAAACCGCCCAACCATCCACAGGATTTCTACCTGCACCAGAACTAATATTTACTATTACTTTTTCAGCATCCACAGTATCATAACATTTAATAAACTCGTTTGTTAGAATACTTGGGGCAATTAGATTAAGTGTATAATTTTTAATGATAGTGTCTGCTTCTATTTTTCCCATTGGCTTAATAAAACCAAGTGCTCCTGCATTGTTTATTAAATATATTTTTTTTGCTTTTGCATGAAGCTCAAATCTAAAATCGGAAACTGATTTCGAATCTGTTAAATCCAAAGAAAAATGTGTGTAATTAGGATGTTCTATTGTTTGTTGACGAGATATGCCAATAACATGGTTGTTTGCTGTTTTTAGCAAATGTTCTGCAAAAGCTTTTCCGATGCCTCTGCTTGTACCTGTTATGTAGTAATAATTCAAACCACTGTTTTTATGAATAATAAAGATAGTTTAAAAAATAAAAAAAAGCAAGAACTTTTATCGCTCTTGCCTCTTCTCAAATCAGGTGGAATAAAAAAAGTTGGCAATAGACAATAAATAGTTTACAGTTGGCAAAAAAGCAAAAAGCAAACAGGCAATTGGCAAATCGCAATAGACAGTTAACAATTAAAAAAATCAACAATTCGACAATTAATAAATAGACAGTTGATAAAAAGTAATAGGCAAATGAACTAATTAACTAATTAACCAATAAACTAATTACCCCAATGCTTGTTTTAAATCCGCAATCAAATCATCAATATCTTCGATACCAACACTTAATCTTAATAGGGATTCAACAACGCCTGCCTTATCGCGTTCTTCTTTTGGAATAGAAGCGTGCGTCATGGTAGCTGGATGATTTATTAACGATTCTACACCACCAAGCGATTCTGCTAAAGAAAATACTTTCATACTGGAAGCAATTTTAAATGCTTCTTCTTGTTTGTTTCCTTTTAAAGAAAAAGAAATCATTCCTCCAAAATCACGCATTTGTTTTTTTGCAATTGCATGGTTTGGATGGTCCGTAAACCCAGGCCAATATAGTTTATCAATTTTAGGATGTGTTTTTAAAAATTCAGCTATTTTTTTTCCATTAGAACAATGGCGTTCCATACGTATATGCAATGTTTTTAATCCTCGCAATACTAAAAAACTATCCATTGGTCCAGGAGTAGCACCACAACTGTTATGTATAAATGCTAATTGTGTATATAAACTATCATCGCTTACACACAAAGCACCCATGATTACGTCACTATGTCCGCCAAGATATTTTGTAGCCGAATGCATAACAATATGCGCACCCAATGCCAATGGATTTTGCAAATAAGGCGAAGCAAATGTATTATCAACAGCACAAATCAATTTATTTTCTTTTGCAATTTTTGCACATGCTTCAATATCTATAATTTGCATGGTAGGATTGGTAGGTGTTTCCAACCAAATCATTTTTGTATTTGAGTTGATGTGTTTTTTAATATTATCCACATCTTTCATATCAATAAAATGAAATTTGATGCCAAAAGGAGCAAATACTTTGGTAAACATACGGTAACTACCACCATACAAATCATCACCAGTTATTACTTCATCCCCAGGACGGAGCAATTTCATTACTGCATCAATCGCTCCCATTCCACTGCTAAAACATAATGCATATTTTGCACCTTCAAGTTCTGCCAAACATTTTTCTAATGCAGTACGTGTCGGGTTTTTTCCACGCGCATACGCATATCCTTTGTGATTGCCAGGGCTTTCTTGCCAATAAGTAGAAGTTTGATAGATTGGAGTCATGATAGCTCCTGTTGTTGGGTCAGGCTCCTGACCGGCATGTATTGCTTTAGTTCCAAAACCTAATTTATTTGTATCTGCCATAATTTTTTGATTGAGAGGTAAAGGTAATAATTATTTGATTTTAGAATTTTATTAATCAAATTTGTTACATGATATTTGGAATTATTCCTTGTGTATTTATTACGCTATTTATAAGCTGGATCTTTAAAAAGGCAAAATGGAAAAATATATATTTAACTTATTTTGTTTCCTCTTTGATTGTATTGTTATTACCAATACTAATTTTATTTTTGAGATTGCTAAGTACAGGAATCATTGATCCCGCTGCCTTGGCTACTGACAAATCAACTATTGTAAAATTTATTGGAGGTTTAGGGATTTGAGTTTTTTTCACGATTTTCTTTCAGTACATTTTTAACAGGACTTTTGGGTTAAATAAGGATAAATAAACTCAAGCGAATTAATTACGCATACAACTTGAAATAATCCTAAAATTTAACTAACTTTAGTCATGCGTTTTTAACGCACGCTAAAAGCAATTTAACCTGCATTTAGATTAACATTACTTGCAATTTTAGTCCGACATGAAAATTTATACGACATGAAAATAATCCCCATAGTAATTGTTATCGTGACACTTCTCACTTTACAAAATTCTTTTGCTAAGACAATTAACGCCCCAACAATTCAAGAGCAATTAGAAGGGCTAAACAAAAACTGGAAAGACAAAAATCTTGACTACCCTATTCTCAGAGAAAGAATTTCGTTGACTGATGATGTTTCGTTAATTCAAATGCATCTTACGCTTGTAGAAAAAGTGCTCAGAAATAAAAAAGTAGATAATCTTTCAGAAGAACAAAAGCAAAACAGAATAAAATGTTTAGATATTTTACATCTATATTCAACGAAAGGTGTTTTTCCTAAAAATCTTTATCATTCTAAGCGAACTCCTTATTTCATCGACAAATTTGGGACAGCTTGTGCAGTTGGCCAATTGATTATTTCAACTGGTTATGGTGAATTTGCAAAAAAAGTAAAGGAAGAAAATAACAATGCATACATATTAGAACTAAATTCAAAATATTCAGAAATAAATAAGTGGGCAACAGAGTTTGGTTTTACCATTGATGAACTCGCTTGGATTCAACCTTGTTATTGTTCCGTGTCTGGCCCAGGAACATTGAATGTTACTTGTTATGGTATGGCTAATGGTTACTTCGCCCCTCTTCATTCTGGTGGCGTAGCTCCCTATACATATCAATGGTATTGGTGGAATGGAACCATATGGTCTAATTTGATGTGCGGTGGATGTAATCTGATAGCGGGTGATTATAAATGCACAGTTACAGATGCGGTAGGTACGGTAACTGACTATTTTGCAACCATTACCGAACCTCCTATTCTAACTCAAACGCTAAGTTCAACAAATGACAATGGATCTTGTAATGGAACAGCTATTGTTACTCCAAGTGGAGGAACGCCTGGCTATACTTATTCTTGGACGCCTGGTGGGTATACTAACGACACAATAAATAATCTTTGTCAAAATTCATATACAGTAACCATTACTGATTTCTATAGTTGTGTTTCAACAGATACTGTGACTATAAATCTTGCGACAAAAATTGAAAACATTTCTAAATCATTAGTAAATATTTTTCCGAATCCAGTTTCCAAAGAAATAAATATAGTGCTTAATGATTTTTTGCAGCAAGACAAAACCTTTGTTTCAATCTACAATTCATTAGGACAACAAATTATTTATAAAAAAGTGGAATCCTTGGACGCATCAATTGATCTAAGCCAAATTGACAACGGTATTTACTTAATAAGAATTGACAACGGTAGACAAATTGAAAACCATCAATTCATTATGAGTAAGTAAAACTGCAAGTAACAGCACCTAAACAATATGCGGAGTTTCTACAAGGTGCAAATGCTTTTTCAAAGGAGCGCTCTGCGCATCATTTTTTGCATTTGCGATTAAGTTCAGTACATCTAATAAAGTTTTTCGGTTAAGACAGTGTAGTGGTTATTAATTCCGCACCTCGCTTAGCCGCAAAACGTTAAAAACCATGAGTAAAAATGAAACAAACACTACTTATTTTTTTATCTATCACATTTTTATTTTCTTTCAAAAAGCAAGAAGATATGAAAGAACTTGATAAAAAAATTATTGGGCATTGGGTTTCGGTTTCTACCAATGATAGTTTACTTTCAATTTCAGATTTTATATTAAGCGGTAAAGAAATAACATTTGAATTAAAAAAATACAGCGATAAAGCTTATCAATGGGGTGGTGGTTTTTATAATGGAATGGAATTTACCAACAATAAAGAATTTAACTTTTATTCAAATGTACTTTGCAGCACCGAAAGTTCACCTAAAAGCAATGAAAACCAAACATGGAAAATAATCAATTCCAATACAATTAAAATAAAAGATGAACAAAATACTTTTAATATTAGAGTAATAAGCATTTCTAAGAAAATACTTAAAGTGGTTTTTGTAAAATAAAGCTCATTTTAACATTTTTTATTGACATGGCTTTTCTGTTTTTGTATCTTTGTAACATAAAATGAAATTATTTCAAAAAATAGCAAGTGTTTTTTTAGCGGTAGTATTTTTACTATCTAGCCTTGGATTTACTGTGGGCAAAATGGTTTGCTTAAAATCAGGGAAAACAAAAATTTCATTATCAAGCGTAGAAGATTGTTGTGCAAAAGCAAAAAAGCAAAATGCAAATTGTTGTGATGAAGAACAAGAAACTACGACTTTGGATTTTATTATTAAAAAATCAGATTGTTGTGATATCAGTAATACCTCCTTGCAACTAAATGATTTTAACCCTTCTCATAAAAAAGAACTTGCAGCTGTTGAGCATACACTGTTTATTTCTGAATCTAGTTTTTATTTTAATACATCTGCAATAGAAAATAAATCTATTACTTCTTTTGCCGATTTACCTCCGCCACTACACGGCAGAACTTTATTAAATTTTATTTCTGTACTTACTATTTGATTTTTGATTATTTCTCTTTTTGAGTAATAATCTGTTTTCGTGAAACAATTTGTTTCAGAATGAAAACGTAAATAAAAAATCAAATGAAACAACTATTAAAAATTTTATTGTTTTTGATTTTACATCAAACTTTACAAGCCCAACATACAATGGGAAAAGTTTTTGGTGTAAATGATAAAAAAACTCAAGAAGCCTTGCCTGGTGTAAATGCTTATTGGCAAGGAACAACAATTGGCGCAACTACCGATGAAAATGGGATGTTTGAAATTTCCAATCCGGATAGTTTACCCGCACATTTGATAATCAGTTTTGTTGGTTTTGAAAGTGACACTATTTTAATAAACAAACTAAACATAATGAATATAAAAGTGGTGTTAAAAAATTCAGTCACTCTCACAGCAGTAGAAGTAAGCGAAAAACAAAACACCACTATGAATAAAATTTTTACTCCTATTAACCAAGAAGTAATAAGTGGCAAAGAACTTTTAAAAGCAGCTTGCTGCAATTTATCAGAAAGCTTTAGCACCAATGCTTCGGTAGATGTAGCGTTTACGGATGCTGTGTCGGGAGCAAAAAAAATTCAGATGTTAGGTTTAGATGGTATTTACACACAAATACTTTCTGAAAATATGCCAATGTTACGTGGACTTTCCGCTGCTTATGGTTTAAATTATATTCCTGGAACATGGATAGAAAATATAATGGTAACCAAAGGAACAGGATCAGTAGTGAATGGTTACGAAAGTATTTCGGGACAAATAAATTTGGAATTTTTAAAACCACAAAGTCAAAAAAATCGATTTTTTATAAATGTGTATGGTAATTTAAATGGAAGAGCAGAAGGAAATTTTCATGTTGCTAAAAAGTTTAATGAAAAATGGGCAACCTTACTTTTTACACATGCGAGTTCGAATTTCTACAAACAAGACATGAACAAAGATGGTTTTTTGGATATGCCATTAACCAAACAATACAATGTTTTTAATAGATGGGATTTTCACAATCAAAAAAACTTTGAAGCACAGTTTGGTGTAAGAGCATTGTATGAAACCCGTCAGGGAGGGCAAACCAATTTTAATTACAATTCTGATTTTGGAAAAACAAATGCGTATGGGGTTGGCATAACAACAAAACAAATAGAATACTTTTCTAAAACAGGATTTATGTTTCCTTCAAAACCATATAAAAGTGTAGGAATTCAAACATCTGGTAAATTTCAACAACAAGACATGTATTTTGGAAACAGAGTATATGTTGGTGAGCAAAAAAATTTTTACGCAAATGTTATTTATGCAAACATAATTGGAACAACCAATCACAAGTATAAATTAGGAACAAGTTATTTGTATGATAACTATGCCGAAACATTTAATGATTCTGCTTTTGGAAGAACAGAAAGCGTTCCGGGAGTGTTTGCTGAATACACGTATTCTCATCCTGATAATTTTTCATTGGTAGCTGGTGTAAGAGCAGACTACCACAATTTATTTGGAATGTTTTATACTCCTCGTTTGCATTTACGTTATAATGTTACTAAAAAAACAACCCTGCGATTATCCGCAGGTAGAGGTTTTAGAACAAGTAACATTTTTGTAGAAAATCAAAGTGTATTTGCGAGTTCAAGAAAAGTTATTGTACAAGAAAAATTTAAACCTGAAATTGCCTGGAATTATGGCATTTCAGCTAATCAACAATTTAAAATGTTTGGCAACGAAGCTTTTATAAATGTTGATTTTTTTAGAACCGATTTTGAAAATCAAATTGTGGTGGATTTAGACCAACATGTAAATCAAATTGTATTTTATAATTTAAAAGGTCAATCCTATTCTTACAGCTTACAAACCGATTTTGGTTTTGAACCTTTTGAAGATTTTGCAATAAAGTTAGCATACAAATGGTATGATGTTAAAACAACTTACAATTATGAGTTACTTGACAAGCCTTATGTTCCAAAACATAGAGTAATGATGAACATGTCTTATTCAACGTATATGGAAATCTGGAAATTTGATTTTACAACCAATTGGTTTGGTCAAAGTAGATTGCCAAGCACTGTTCAAAGTCCAATTGAATACCAATTACCTAAAAAATCAAAATCATTTTTTCAGTTACAAGCACAAATAACAAAAAAATTCAGAAAATTTGAAACGTACTTAGGTTGTGAAAACATTTTGAACTACACGCAAAAAAATGCCATTGTTGCAGCCAACAATCCTTACGGTACAAATTTTGATGCTTCTATGATATATGCTCCGCTTGAAGGAAGAATAGTTTATTTTGGAATAAGGATGGAGATTAAGTAATAAATATTAAGTACAAAGTATTGAGTAATAAGATTTGAGTAATAAAAATTAAGTAATAAGTATTAAAACAACTAAAACTAAAAAACAATGAAAACAAAAATAATTTTAGGCTTTATAGCATTAATAGTAATGTTTAAAGCAAACGCTCAAGAGAGCACGGCAGAAGTAAAAATTAAAACTTCAGCAACATGCGAAATGTGTAAAGAAACAATTGAAAAATATGTTGCTTTTGAAAAAGGAGTTAAAAAAGTAACCCTTGATGTTAGTACAAAAATTGCAACAGTAGTTTACAACCCACAAAAAACATCACCTGAAAAAATAAGAACAGCAATTTCTAATGCTGGTTATGATGCAGATGATATACAAGCAAACAAAAAAGCATACAACAAGTTAGACGAATGTTGTAAAAAAGGAAAAGTATGTACGGATAAAAAGTAAATTCATAAAAGCCTTTCGTTTGAAAGGCTTTTATCTTTATTTTTACTCATCAAAAATTATTTTTATGGCACTAATAAAACCAGTAAAAGGCATTTCGCCACAATTTGGTAAGGACTGTTATCTTGCAGAAAATTCTACTATAGTAGGTGATGTAATCATGGGCGACCAATGCAGCATATGGTTTAATGCGGTTGTAAGAGGAGATGTGAATTCTATTCGAATGGGAAATAAAGTAAATGTTCAGGATGGAGCTGTTATACATTGTACATACGAGAACCTGTCTGCCGGACAGGCAGGAACAAAAACTATTATTGGAAATAATGTTTCAATTGGTCACAATGCCTTGGTTCACGGCTGTACTGTTCATGACAATGTATTGATTGGAATGGGAGCCATTGTAATGGATAATTGTGAAATTGGAAGCAATACAATTATTGCTGCTGGTGCAGTTGTTTTAGAAGGAACAAAAGTTGAATCGGGTGTTATTTACGCAGGTGTTCCAGCAAAAAAAGTAAAAGATATTAATGAAGAATTAATAAATGGGGAAATAAATCGTATTGCAAATAATTATGTAATGTATAGTGGTTGGTTTAAGTAGAATTTGTGAATGGTGATTGGTGATTGGTGATTGGTGAATGAATAATTGCCTAAATACCAAACTCAACTTATTTAACTAATAACTTCTTTCTTAGACAAACTTATCTCCTTTGCTGGCTTTTACATCGTTCACAAAAGTTCTTATTTGCTGCTCATCTTCTTTTTTGCAAATCAATAAAATGCCGTCTGACTCCACCACAATATAATCTTCTAAACCTTGCATTACCACAAGCTTATCTTTCGGAACATTAATAATGCAATTTTTTGAATCATATGCTAATACATTTTTTCCAACGATTGCATTGTTATTTGAATCTTGTTTTATGTGTTCGTACAATGAACCCCAAGTTCCTAAATCGCTCCAACCAATAATAGAAGAACGCACATAAACATTTTCTGCTTTTTCCATTATGGCGTAATCAATCGAAATATTTTTGCAATTAGTATATGCTTTGGCTATAAATGCTGCTTCTTGAGGTGTATTGTAAACATCATTCCCTTCTTTGAAAATAGCATCCATATCCGAACAATGTTTTTCAAATGCTTTAATTACACTTTTTACACTCCAAATAAAAATTCCTGAATTCCATAAAAAATCGCCACTATTCAAAAAGAATTTTGCCATTTCTAAATCTGGCTTTTCGGTAAATGTTTTTACTTTTTTAATACGTTTATCTTTTTCAGGAATCTCCGATTCAACAAATTGAATATATCCATAACCAGTATCTGGTCGACTAGGTGTAATGCCAAGTGTTACCAAACAATCTTCTGAAGCAGCTTTTGTATAACATGCTTTTATAGCCTTTACAAAAGTATCTTCTTTAGTAATTAAGTGATCCGATGGAGCAATAACTGTTAATGCATCTGGATTTTTTTGAGCAATTTTATAACAAGCGTAAGCAACACATGGTGCTGTGTTTTTTCGGGCTGGTTCACTCAAAATATTATCAGTAGCAATTCCCTTGATTTGTTCTTTTACCAATCCAACATAAGAATCGTTGGTAACAATATAAATGTTTTCTTTGGGGCAAAGACGTAAAAAACGATTATACGTTTGTTGTAATAATGTTTCTCCTGTTCCTAAAATATCCATGAACTGTTTGGGGTGTGCAGTTCTGCTCATTGGCCAAAAGCGGCTACCTATACCACCTGCCATTATCACACAATAATTATTTTTCATACACTAAAGCTATTTGCTTTCAACAATTCTATAAAATCTTAACTTAATTTACTTAAGGCTTTTCTTAAATTTTCAATTACGCCATTTACATCTTCCAGCTTACAAGTACCAACTGATAAACGATACCAACTAGAATCGGTTGATGAACCAAAAGCATAAAAGGGCACAATAGCAACTTGTGCTTCATCCAAAATATATTTTGTTACATCTTGTGTAGTTGCTAATATTTTTCCATCTGCAGTTTTTTGCCCATGTAATGAAAACTGAACTGTTAAATAAATAGCAGCTTCTGGAGCAATTGCATCCACTTTAAATCCTTCTGATTTTAATGATTGAAAACCTTTATAAAAACCAACCAATCTATCGTTAATTTTATTTTTTATGTCGGCTAAAAAAGTATCATACGATTTTAAATCATTTAAATAAACTGCACTAGCCATTTGTTCTGCTTTTGGAGCCCAAGCACCAACATGCGTTAAAATGGATTTCATTTTTTCAATAATTTTTTTAGGACCCATGCTCCAGCCCACACGAACGCCTGTAGCAGCCAATGATTTAGAAATACCATCTACAAAAATGGTGTAATTTTTCATCTCTGGGCGTAATGAAACAGGATTGTAATGTTTAGTATCACCATGTGTTAATGCCCAATAAATTTGGTCGTACATTAAGTACAATGGTTTTTTATTTTCTGCATTACGTTTTGTATTTTCTGCTAAAATTAAATCGCAAATTTCTTCTAAATCTTTTTTACGAAAGGTAGTTCCTGTAGGATTTAAAGGAGAACACAATGCTATTAAATTTGCAGAAGAAATGTAAGGCATTATTTCAGCCGCTGTTGGCATAAATTTATTCTCTGGCGATGTTTCAATAATCACTTGTTTTGCACCATTCAAATAGCTATAATGGTTGTTGTTCCATGATGGAACAGGAAACACTACCGTATCGCCAGCATCAACTAATGCTCTAAAAATTGCATAAATAACAGGACGCGCACCACCAGCAATTACTATTTCATCTGTTTTATAATCCAACTCTCCACGTTCTTTTAATAATTTAGAAACAGCAGTACGCAATTCCAACATTCCATCAGCAGCAGGATAGTTTGTCTGATCTTCATCGTATGCTTTAATAATCTCTTGTTTAAGTTCAGCAGGAATAGGAAATACTTTTGGATTAAAGTCGCCAATAGTTAAATTATAAACCTTTTCTCCTTTTTTTATTTTTTCATTTACTTCTGCTGCAAGCTTTATAATTTCAGAACCAATTATATTTTCTGCAAGTTTTGATACTTTTAAATCCAAATTTTTTTCCACTGCTGTTGTGCTCATTCCTGTAATAAATTAATGTGATTAATAAATGCTTTATTCAATTGAGACAAATTTAACAAAAACCGAATAGTTTGCACCTTTTTGTTCGTTAATTATTGGCTATTTTTTGATATTAAATATGTTAAAAAAATCAGATTTTTTCTCTTCCACTGCAGTATCCACAAGCAAAACTTCGGTAAGAGGATTAAAAAGGTACATTCTTTTGGTTTTTACCTCTTTGCATTTGTATCGTTTTCGAACTTGTTCTCCTTTTATAAAAAGCCTTTCGGATCCATACATAAAAGTAGAGCCTTCCAAAATTTCTTCCAACAAAATGGTTTTATCTCTTTCGTCATACTTTTTTAATACACGTAACAAACTTACGTCCGAACAACTAGAAGCTGCAGGATTTTTCATGTAGTTTTTTAAAACTGTAGTAACATCTTCAGGAAAAATTGTTTCGTGCAAAAAATAATTCATCAATATTTTAAATTCCAATTTCCATTCTTCACCATGTGGTGCAACAGTATCTTTGTATTTATTATAGTTTGTTAAATGTGCTATTTCGTGAACCAATGTGATTAAAAAAGAATATTTGTTTAAGTCGTGATTGATAGAAATAATATGATTTTTACCATTTATGGGCGCTCGGTAATCCCCATATTTTGAAGAGCGACTTTTCTTTATTTTTAATTTAAAATCATATTTATAAATCCATTGGGCAATAGTAGGAACTGCCAATTCTGGTAAGTATTTATATAAGATTGATTGATTGCGCTCGAGCTGATTCACAAAAATAAATTTACAAAAAAGTAAAATGTAAAATGTAAATTATTTCAACAATTGATAAACAATAAAACTAGCTAAGTATGCCAATACACCCATGTATAAAAACTGAATTATAGGCCATTTTATGTTTTTTGTTTCGCGATAAACAATTGCCAAAGTACTCATACATTGCATTGCAAAGGCATAAAACAAAAGAAGTGAAAACCCAACTGCTACACTAAATTTTGGCAATCCAGTTTCAGGGTTTATTTCTGCTCTCATTTTTTGTTGAATAGATTGTGTATTATCGGCATTACCAACACTATAAATAGTAGCCATTGTTCCCACAAAAACTTCACGCGCAGCAAAAGAGGTAACTAATGAAATCCCTATTTTCCAATCAAAACCTAATGGAGCAATAGCTGGTTCTATTTTTTTACCAACTATTCCAGCGTATGATGCTTCTAGTTTTTCAGCTGCAATCTTTGCTTCTAGCTCGTTGCTATTTTCTTTCCATAAAACATTTCCTTCATACTTTTTTTCAATCTGTGCAAATCTATCTCCAGGAGCGTGGGACGACAAATACCAAAGTATAACAGAAATTGCAACAATTATTTTTCCAGCATCCCACAAAAATATTTTTACTTTTTCAAAAATTGTTAGCCCTACTGTTTTCCATTGGGGTGTGCGATACACAGGCAGTTCCATAATAAAATAACTTTTTTCACGTGCTTTTAAAATCCACTTTAATACCAAAGCAGAGCCAATTGCAGCAATAAACCCAATTAAATACAAAGCCATTAATATTAATCCTTGATAATTAAAAAATCCAAATGTTTTATCTTGAGGTATTACTAATGAAATTAATAAAGTATAAACTGGTAATCTTGCAGAACAACTCATTAATGGTGTTACCATGATAGTAATTATTCTTTCTTTCCAGTTACTAATTGTTCTTGCACTCATAATTGCAGGAACAGCGCAAGCAACACCGCTCACCAAAGGAATAACCGAACGACCATTTAAACCAAATTTGCGCAACAACTTATCCATTATAAAACTTACGCGGGCCATGTAACCTGTATCTTCAAGTATTGCAATAAATGCAAATAACAATGCTATTTGAGGAACAAAAACAACCACTCCGCTTAATCCTGCTATTATTCCATCTACTAATAAATTACTCAAATCTCCTTTGGGTAGTGCCTCTGATGCCCAACTTGAAACAGATACAAAAACAGTTTCAATCCACTGCATTGGGTATGCAGCTAAAAAAAATATAGTTTGAAAAATAAAAAAAAGCACTCCTAGAAAAATCAAATAGCCCCAAACCTTATGTGTTAAAACAGCATCTAGCTTATTTGTAAATGATTCTGTTTTTATTGCCGAACTAGGTGTGATGCATTCTTCTACAATTCTATTAATTACTTTAAACCTCTCAACGCTTTCTTTTTGTTGCAATTGGTTTTTGTCGATAATAACTGTATTTAATGCATCTTCAATTTTATTTTTTTGTGTTTTATTTTTATCGAAATAAGAAATTTCATTTAGATTATTGATTATTTGAAAAGCAGCAAAATCACTATTTACGTTAATTACAGCTTTTACTTTTTCAATAAGTTCTGGTGCAATTTTTTTTATATCAATAAAATCATATTGAGGAACACGAATGGGCTGCAATATTGCTTGCTTTAATTCCTCTACTCCATTTTTATTCCTGGCACTTATTCCTATAACTTTTACTCCTAACTTTTCTGAAAGCCTTGCTGTGTCAATCACATCACCTTCTTTTTCTACCATATCCATCATGTTTAATGCTAGAATAACAGGTATTTTTAAGTCGATGATTTGTGATACTAAAAATAAATTGCGTTTTAGATTGCTTGCATCTGCAACTACAATTGTTAAATCAGGATGGTCTTCGTTATCGGGATTGCACAATACTTCAAATGCAACTTGCTCGTCAATAGATTTTGGGTAAAGACTATATGTTCCGGGCAAATCAACAAATTCGGCTAATACACCAGAATCAAATTTTATGGTACCTACTTTTTTATCAACGGTAACTCCAGGGAAATTTCCTGTTTTTTGGTTTAATCCTGTGAGTACATTAAATAAAGTTGATTTGCCACTATTAGGATTTCCTACTAATGCAATTTTTATTTTTTGTTTCCCGCTAAGATGTAATGTTGATTTATGCAGATCCACAGCACAAGATAAATATTTTTATTCAGTTGAATATTATTTTAAAAGTGATACAAGAATAGTAGAAGCTTCTTCTTTTCTAAGGCTTAATAAATAACCCGAAACAGAAATAGCAATAGGATCACCCATTGGTGCAATTCTATTCAATTGAACAGTTTCACCAGGAGTACAACCCATTTCTAATAGTTTCAGAGCCATTAAGTTATCTGTAAATGAATCAATAATGGCTTTTTCACCTAATTTTAAATCAGAAAGATTTTGTAATTTTTGTTTCATAATCACATTACAAATGTAAGCATTCGAAACACTGTAATGAAATTAAAGGGATACCATAAATAGGGTATTTTAACCTTTTGGCTTACCTAAATTAAACACTCGAGAAATATTGAACCCAAGTTTAAATCCTCCTTTTAACCAATTGTCGGTGGTGTTTGGAAGAAAATTATTTTCAATAATTCCTGCGGAATTAGTGTAGTTAATATGAAACACGTGACCACCTGTTTCAATTTCAAACCCAATTGCCAAAGGGGCAAAAAATGGATTGTTTGGATTGTTTTCGCGATATTTTGAAAAGGTATAAAAATAATCTGCTATTATGGAAATGCGTTTTGTTATTTTTATTCTTCCACCAATTCCAACAGAAAATAAATCATTGGTTTCTTCTGCTCCATTGTTTGAATTGATATTTGCAGCCACAAAATTTCTGTGATTGTAAGTTGGCATAAGTTGTATCGAACCTAAATTACCAACCTTGCGTGCAATTAATAATTGGCTAGTATAAGCAAAGCGGTGTTCTTCTTTTTGTTTAAAGTCAGCTGTTTTAATTGTTCCACTATAAAACTGATTTGCTGTTTGCGGATTGTAACTCATGCTACCAAAAAAAGCAACAGAAACAGGAATATGGTTATCAGTTGTTTGTGTTAAAAAACGCCATTTTACTAAACCATCAATTAATTCTTTTTCTTTACTGCGCCCAACCCCAATGGTTAAATTATCGGTAATACCAAAATCAAAAGAAATACGGATATCAGTTGAATTGTCTAAACCAAACAGTGTATGTCCGCCACCTCCACTTTGAGTTCCAATATTACCAAAACGGTGCGTAACTCTAAAATCCATTGTTCGAGCCTTTACCGTTTCGACACTTTGTGCATTAATAATTTTTGATGTTTTAAATGTAGCTATTACTTTTTCGTGTTTTTTAGGTGCTCCATCATCTACCAAACTCAACAAATCATCTTGAGCAAAAACAGAAATAGAAGAAAATAAAAAAGTTGCGGTTAATAAATTGTAAAATAGCTTCATAAAAAATTATTTCTTTTTAAATGGTTCTAATACTGCGTTTAATTTTACTTCAACATCTTCAGCAATGTTTTTTATATACATACTAGGAACTTTTATTCCATGATCTGCCACATGAATATTAAATTTGGTATCGATAGTAATTACATCTCCTTTAATTTTTACTGTGCCTTCAAAAGTTCTTGCTTTTTCTACACCATGTATTTTTAATGTACCTGTAACAGTAACTTTGTATTCTCCTTCTTTTGTCCAATCAACTGTTTCATTTATTTTTCCTTTAAATACTGCATCTGGAAATTTTTCACTTTCCATATAGTTTTCATTAAAATGCTCTTGCATTAATGGTTTTTCAAAAACAAATGCACTGATTACAATTTTTACTTGTATATCATTTGTTGCAGTATTTAAAATAGGTTTTGCAGCTTTATTTATTGCTTGAATATTTTCCATTGGCGCTTCAGAGAAAAAACTTATTTCGCAAGTTTTGGCCAAATATATTTGTGCTTTTGTAAATGTTGTAGCTGATAAAAGTAAACAGATTAATAGTAGCTTTTTCATTTTAAATGTTTTTATTGGTTATTGACAACGTTTTTTTACAATAAGCGTGCCCATCATTGATGACCCATGTACAATGCACACATAATTGTATGTTCCAGGTGTTGAAATCACCTTTTTCGACTCGTCACCAGTAGTTAATAATACGCCAGTATCAAAGGAGCTAGCACCAGACGGAAGTGAAGAACCGCTTGTTCCATCACATGTTGCTGAATGTGGATTTGCACCCACAAGTATAAATTTTACCGTATCTCCTTCCAACAAAGTTAATTCCATAGGACTAAAAAAATTATCGCCCATATTTACCGAACGTAAATACCTAACAGAATCTTGAACACAATTTAAATCAGGAGTAGGAACAGCTCCTTTTTCGTAAGAACAAGAAGCTAAAAATAGAATACTAGGAATGATGAATAACAGTTTTTTCATATTTGTGTTTAATGCCATAGGACAAAAATAAAATAATCTATTAAATAGACAATTTTTTATTACTGTTTATCGTAATCAAATGTTTTGATGAAGTTTCCTTTTTCATCATAATATTTCCAAACACCCTGTTCTTCATCATTTTTATAAAATCCTTCATAACGCATTTTCCCATTCTCATACCAAGTAGTGGTTGGGCCATCTTTTAAACCTTCTTTAAAAGTAGTTTTGCTCCAAGGCGTTCCATCTTCATAAAAACTTTTCCATAAACCTTCTCGCTTGCCATTCTTCATCATACCTTGTATTTCAATCCCACCCGTGGCATAACGCTTTATGTATTCTCCATTTTCTGGAACTGAATCTTTTGGAACAGTTACGGGTAATTTAAGAGTGTATGCCTGTTCTTTTGCAGTTGTTTCAACATTTTGTTCGGACTTTTTTTGTTCTTGATTATTATCAGACGAACAAGAATAAACTAAAAAAATTACGCTTATTAAAAACATGTTTTTCATATATGTAAATTAATTTTTACGTTCGGTTGTGTATTTTACCAATCCAATCAAAGATGCTTTTGAAGGGCTGTCATTAAAAGATGATAACAATTGCAAAGCTTTGTTTTTGTATTCATTCATTTTTGTTTCCGCATATTGTATTCCACCACTTTTAACAACAAAATCAATTACTTCAGCTACTTTTTTAGGATTATTATTGTTGTTTTTTACAATATTAATAATTTTTCTTTTTTCTAAAAAGCTTGCATTATTCAAAGCATAAATCAAAGGCAATGTCATCTTTTTTTCTTTGATATCAATCCCAGTTGGCTTTCCAATATTACTTCCATCACCATAATCAAATAAATCGTCTTTAATTTGAAAAGCCATTCCTACAGCCTCCCCAAAGGCTTGCATTTTTTCTATAACTAATTTATCTTGAGTAACAGAAGCCGCACCACAAGCACAACAAGAAGCGATTAGTGAAGCTGTTTTTTTACGAATGATTTCATAATAAACAGACTCGTCAATATCTAATTTTCTTGCTTTTTCAATTTGTAACAATTCCCCTTCACTCATTTCACGCACAGCATTTGAAACAATTCCTAAAAGATGGTAATCTTGATTATCCACAGATAATAGTAATCCACGCGACAATAAAAAATCTCCAACCAAAACGGCAATTTTATTTTTCCAAAGTGCGTTTACAGAAAAAAAGCCTCTCCGTTCATTACTATCATCCACCACATCATCATGCACCAAAGTAGCTGTGTGTAATAACTCTATCAAAGATGCTGCACGGTAAGAAGATTCATTCATTTCTCCGCATACTTTTGCAGATAAAAAAACAAACATAGGACGCAACTGCTTGCCTTTACGTTTTACAATGTATTGCGTAATTTTATCAAGCAGAGGCACAGAGCTTTTCATAGACGACTTGAATTTTACTTCAAACTCCCCCATTTCTTTTGCTACTGGTGCTTTTATTTCGTTTACATTCATTCTTTCGCTAGTCGTTAGTACAAAGTCGTTTTTCTGTACAAATTTTTTGTCATTTTTATATTCAATTAAAAAAATAAAAGCTAAAGACTCCACACTTGAGACTAAAGACTATTTAACCGCCTTCATTTTCCTTTTCACAAATCCTTCTTTATTTTTATTTGCCAACTGCCCGCAAGCTGCATCAATATCTTTTCCTCTGCTTCTGCGAACATTTACAATAATATTCTTGTTTTCTAAATATTTTGCAAAAGCATCCAAGCGTTCAGATGTTGTCTGTTGAAATTCTCCATCATCAATTGGATTGTATTCTATTATATTTACTTTACAAGGTATATGTTTACAAAAAGCAGCTAGTTCTTTCGCATCTTCAATACTATCATTAAAATCTTTAAAAGCAATGTATTCGTATGTTACACGTGTTTGTGTTTTTTCGTAAAAATATTTCAATGCTTCTGCCAATGCTTCTAAAGAATTACTTTCATTAATTGGCATTATATAATTTCTTTTTTCATCATTAGCAGCATGTAACGACAATGCTAAATTAAATTTTGCTCCATCATCTGCTAACTTCATAATCATTTTTGAAACACCAGCAGTACTCACAGTAATGCGTTGTGGCGACATATTTAAGCCTTCTGGAGAAGTAATTTTATGAATGGATTCCATTACATTTTTATAGTTCAGCAATGGCTCTCCCATTCCCATATACACAATGTTTGAAAGTGGTGTATTGTATTTTTCTTCTGCTTGATTTTTGATTAACACTACTTGATCATAAATTTCATCTGCATTTAAATTGCGTAAACGCTCTAATTTACCTGTTGCACAAAATTTACATGTTAAACTACACCCTACTTGAGAAGAAATACAAGCCGTCATTCTATTTGTGGTAGGAATCAAAACCCCTTCCACGATATTGCTATCATACAATTTAAACGCATTTTTAATGGTTCTATCCTTACTCACTTGCATATCATCCACTTTAACAGCATTGATAACAAAATGTGCATCTAAAAGCTCTCGTGTAGCTTTCGACAGGTTGGTCATTTCTTCAAAAGAAACAGCAGATTTTTTCCAAAGCCATTCATACACTTGTTTGGCACGAAAAGCTTGATCACCATTTTCGATGAAAACAGTTTTTAACTCCTCGAGTGATAATGAGCGTATGTCTTTTTTAGTAATCAAAACAGCCTTTTTAGGACATCAAATTTACGAATAATTCCCATGAAAAATGGACTAAAGGAAGATTGTATTTTATTTGTAATTTAGCCTTTGTCTTAAAACCCAAACACGCGCTTCTCGACTACGCTCGAAGTGACAAACGCACATTTTAAAAGACATTTAAAATGTCGATTACGTTTGTTTTAGTTGAATAGCATAGACAGGTCAGTTCGTCCCGATAGTTATCGGGAGTAGTCGAGAACGTGGGAAGGCAAACATATTAATTTCATTTATGCGCAAACTTTCAGCTGATTATATTTTCCCTATTTCTTCGCCTCCAATAAAAAATGGAGTAGTAACTATTGATGACGAAGGAGTTATTATCTCCCCTCCAACACTTCTTCTTGAAAACGAGAAAGATGTGGAGCATTACAAAGGAATAATTTGTCCTGGTTTTATTAATACACATTGCCACCTAGAATTATCCCATTTACGAAATACTATTTCTGAAAAAAAGGGAATGACAGGTTTTATTTCTGAATTGATTAGTAAGCGAAATAATTTTTCTGCGGAAGAAATTCAGAAAGAAATAGAAAAAGCTGAAAATGAAATGATAAAAAATGGGATTGTTGCTGTAGGCGATATTTCCAATAATAACAGCACTTTTAAACAAAAAGCAAAAGGCAATTTATACTACCATACATTCATCGAAATTTTTAGTATGGATCCTTCAAAAGCAGAAAAAATTTTTGAAGAAGGAAAACTATTATCAGAACAGTTAATAAACACACCCCTTCAACACACAAGCTCTCTCACCCCCTCTCAAGAAGGAAGAAATAAATACTCCATTGTTCCGCATGCGCCATACACCATGTCGGTTGAATTATTAAAAATGATTAATGAAGAAGCACAAAAAAATAATTCAATAATTACAATTCATAACCAAGAAAGCGAAGGCGAGAATCAATTGTTTGAGAGCAATACAGGAAAGATGTTTGAAGCGTTTGCTGCTATGGAAATAAAATCTGAATTTATGCGTAAGACAGGTAAAAATGCTTTGCAATCAACTTTGCCTTATTTGAAAGATGCTGCAAAAATTCTATTGGTTCACAATACATTTACTACAAAAAAAGATATTGATTTTATACAATCATTTATCGTTAATCATCAATCATCAATCTATTTCTGCACTTGCCCCAACGCTAATCTTTATATCGAAAACAAATTCCCCGACTATAAAAATTTCATAGACAACAATTGCAATGTAACCATTGGAACCGACAGTCTCGCTTCTAACTGGAGCTTGTCTATTTTAGATGAATTAAAAACAATTACAAAATTTTATCCAACAATAGAACTAAATACGCTACTCACTTGGGCAACAAAAAATGGTGCAGATTTTTTAGGATTTAACAACTTAGGAACAATTGAAAAAGGTAAAAAACCAGGGCTAAATCTTTTGAAAAATGTGGATGGGTTAAAAATTACTGAAGAAACAGAGGTAGTGAAATTAGTGTGATATTAATTTTCCATCAACGCTTTAGCTATAATCAAATCTTGTTGCGTAGTAATTTTAATATTTTCTCGATTCCCTTCAACTAAATTTATTTTTTCTCCAATTGCTTCAAGCACACTAGCATCGTCAGTAAAAGATGAATTGTAGTCTTGCAAAAAAGCTTTTTTCAAAAGAGAAGATTCAAAACATTGTGGCGTTTGAACAATTACATAACTGTTTCTATCTACTGCTTTATTTTCGCTTCCCATTATTTCGCGTATCGATTCATTTTGAGGAACAAAAGGACTTGCATTGCCTTTTTCTTGAGCTGTTTTAAAAGTATTCTTAATTGTATCTAAACTTACCAATGGTCGTGCAGCATCATGAACAGCTACAATACAATTGTTCGGCACCAAAGCCATACCATTTTTAACCGAATGAAAACGCGTTTCTCCTCCTTGAGCTAATTCAACAGGATAATTGAAATTATATTTTTTGCAAATTGATTCCCATTCTTCTTTAAAATCTAATGAAAGAACTAGTACAATTTTTATTTCAGGAATGGCATCAATAAATTTTTGAAGGGTATGTAATAAAATAGGCTTAGCGCATAATTCAATAAACTGTTTGGGAACAACTGATTGCATACGCGTTCCTGTTCCACCAGCCACAACAATTACATATTTTTGTATCATAGATAAATCCTATTCCTCAAAAATAAGTAATAAAACTATTCTGTCCTAAAGTAAAAGGTTATGACCTGGTCACATTCTTGTAAACGTCAATGATAACGTCCTTATACATATGCCCAAATGTAGTGAGACACCACATTTTTAAAAGCGTTTTTTCATTTGGTTTAAGCCAACGCATAGCTTTTGTTAATTCCTTTCGGAAAAGTGTTTTATCAAAACTCACTTTTTCCAGTATATTTTTACTTAATTCAAACATGATTAGGGATGTTGTATTAAGGTTAGTAATAAGATTAAGAACAAATACCGCTCATAGTGAAACGTTATTTATAAAACAAAGTTACTCTTAATGAATTATTTTTTCCAAGTTTTTCTTGTTAAAAAAACAAAAAAGTATTCAACCCTCTAATTTATTTGTCATTCCAACGATAGGTTGTTTGTTCCAACCCAATTAAATCAATAACTCTATCAACTACCGTGCTCGCCACTTGTTCAATTGTTTGAGGTTTACTATAAAATGATGGGCTTGCCGGACATATAATACCTCCAGCTTCAGTAACTGTTTTCATATTGTTTATATGAATTAAGTTAAGAGGAGTATCTCGGGTTACTAAAACTAATTTTCTGCGTTCTTTTAAAATTACGTCTGCTGCACGGGTTGTTAAGTCGTTACTAATACCCGAAGCTATTCTTGCCATTGTTCCCATAGAACAAGGACAAATAATCATCGTATTGTATTTGGCAGAACCTGATGCAAATGGTGCAAAAAAATTATTTTTATCATAGATAGTAAATGGCAAGTTTTGAAAATCAGAATTCCCCAATTCGTGTTTCCAAACATCTTTTGCATTGTCGCTCATCACAATTCCAACTTCTTGAATCTGACTTTTCAGCTCCATAAATTTATCCAAAAGCAATTTTGCATAAATTGAACCGCTAGCTCCTGTTATGGCTAATACTATTTTATTTGACTTCGTTTGCACTTTTACCATTGAATTTATAAATCAAACTAAAAACCATAAGGTTGTTTTTTTGAACATTTCTATCATACCAGAGCCCTGAATATGTTGGAAATTTTCGAATAGGAAGTAAGGAATAAGAAAATCGCCAATTAACACTCAAATTTTTTATAAGTGTATAGCCCCCACCTGCATTAATACATACATCAGTAGAATTAAATGCAAACTGATTTTGTACAATACCACCATAATCATATTCAGTAGCTTTAAATAAATAAGCGAATGATGGCCCTAAATCAAATATGAATTTTTTTTGATGATATTGTAATAGAACTGGTACCTCAATATAGTTCAAACGCATCATATAAAAACTATAATCCCCCTTGTCAGGGTCGGCATTGTGCCTGCTCCCTTTTTGGATATAATCCATTTCGAACTGAGCCGACCATTTCGAGTTAATTGTAGCAGTGAGCGTTGCCCCCAGCATTAACCCAGCTTTGGTATAACCTCCATAAGTATCGCCATCAACCTGTGTAGCAGCTATTCCAGCTTTTAATCCCGGCACAAACCGCTTTTGCGAAAACGACATGAGGGAACCTAACAATACTAAAGATAATATGAAAATTTCTTTTTTCATCTAATGCAAATGTACGTATAAATTAAAAAATATCTTCTAATTATCAATACTAGCTTTAAAAGAAATTGTTTTAATTTCTAAGGATTTTTTTACGTAAATTTGTTTTGAAAACGATAATAACATTTCACTTTTATGGCAGGAGTAAACAAAGTAATTTTAATTGGAAATTTGGGAAAAGACCCAGAAGTAAGACATTTAGAAGGCGGAGCCGCAGTAGCAAATTTTCCGCTTGCAACAACAGAAACGTTTAAAGATAAAAACGGAAACAGACAAGAACAAACAGAATGGCATAATATAGTAGTATGGAGAGGATTGGCCGAAGTAGCTGAAAAATATTTGAAAAAAGGAATGACAATTTATATTGAAGGAAAATTACGTACACGCTCTTGGGACGATAAAGAAGGGAATAAAAGATATACCACAGAAATAGTTGGGGATAGTTTTACTATGCTTAGCAAACGTGATAATAACAATTCTCAATCCGGTAGTGAAGAGAATACGCCCGCTGCACCAAAAACAGGCGATGACTTACCTTTTTAGTGATTTACTAAAAAGTTTTTAATGTATAATGATTTGTAATTGTACATTTTGTTTAACTAAAAATTTTAATAATTGGACGTCTCGGACTATATAAATTTAAATTACACATACCCTATTTTTTCTTCTATCATTTTTAAGCCATTTTCATTTGGCGTATTAATGGCAATTATCACGGTGTTTATTTTACTGCTGTTTGTAGCATTGGTTTCTGCTGCAGAATCTGCTTTTTTCTCTCTTGATCCAAACGATTTAGATGAGCTTAAAAATTCTGGTGAAAAAAAAGATGAAAAAATAGTGTCTTTGATTGAAGCTCCCAAAAGGCTGTTAGCTACACTTTTAATAAGTATTAATTTTATTAACATTGCTATTGTAATCCTTTCATCTGTAATAATGGAAGGAATGTTCGATTTTTCTCAAAATCCTTTACAGGGGTTTATTATTCAAGTTGTGGCTGTTACCTTTTTAATTTTACTTGTTGGAGAAGTAATTCCAAAAATTTATGCTACTCAACACCCCTTAAAAACAACCCGTTACTTGTATTTTTTCGTGAAATTTTTAAAACAATTATTTTCTCCTATTAGTGCATTTTTAATTTTATCTACTACTTTACTTGATAAAGTAATTAAGCCCCAAACACACAATATTTCTGTTGATGAACTTTCACAAGCTCTGGAACTGACAAACGACAAAGATATTGACGAAGAAGACCACAAAATTTTAAAAGGGATTGTGAAATTTGGTAATACAGATGTAAAACAAATCATGAAACCTAGAATGGACGTTACTGCTTTTGATTACAATACTCCATTCAAAAATTTATTAGAAAGTATTACATCAAGCGGATTTTCACGTATCCCAATATTCAGGGACAACTTAGATAATATTGCTGGGGTTCTATACACAAAAGATTTATTAATTCATATTGATAAAGATAATTCATTTGATTGGCAAAGTATATTGCGCAAGCCATTTTATGTTCCCGAAAACAAAAAAATTGATGATTTACTTCGCGAGTTTCAATTTGAAAAAATTCACTTAGCGATTGTTGTGGACGAATATGGAGGCACTTCTGGAATTGTTACTTTGGAAGATATAATTGAAGAAATAGTAGGCGAAATAAATGATGAATTTGACGATGATGATGTTATTTGCTCTAAGTTGGATGATTATAATTTTGTATTCGAAGGCAAAGTTCATTTGAACGATGTATATAGAATATTACAAATAGATGGAGCCGAATTTGAAGAAGCAAAAGGAGAAGCAGATACGTTAGCAGGTTTTCTTATTGAAATTGAAAGAAGAATACCTTCGAAAAATGAAAAAATAAAATTTGGAAATTTTTTATTTACAATTGAATCTGCTGATAGTAGAAAAATTAAACGCGTAAAAATTACAATTGAAAAAAATGAAGATTAACTTATTCTATAAAACTTTTTTTCTGCTTTTTAGTTCAGCAACTCTTTTTTGCTCTTGCGGCAATGGTGACGATGACGATACAATTGCTCCAAAACCAAGAGGGTATCATAGAATAACCTTTCCAGAAAAAAATTATGTTCAGTACGATTCAACTTGCCCATTTAAATTTCAAATCCCTGACTATGCTTACGTTGAAAACGATAAACATCAAAGTGCAGAGCCTTGCTGGATAAATATAGAATTCCCTACGCTGAACTCAACATTACATTTGAGTTATAAAAAAGTAAACAATAATCTACAAACCTACATTGAAAACACATACTCCTTAGCTGCTAAGCATCAAATAAAAGCCTCGAGCATTCAAGAACAATTAATCACAAATGACACTACAAAGGTATACGGACTAATTTATGAAATAGGTGGCAATGCAGCATCTCGCATTCAATTTTTTGTGACAGATAGTACGAATCACTTTTTAAGAGGTTCTCTTTATTTTAATGCAGTACCAAATACAGATTCTTTAAAACCAGCTCTGGATTTTATTCGAAAAGATATTTACAATTTAATTAAGACTTTTGAATGGAAAAACGCTACTTCCGATAAAACTTCAAAAGCAACGAAACCTGTAATGCATAAATAACACAAGCCATTACCAAATGAGTGGGTTGTACTATTGCAGGTAAAGCTAATCTACTTAAAATTATTCCTGCTATCACTTCCATTATTAAAAAAACAATCAAAAACTTTATCATGTTTTTAATTTTGAAACTCAATTCACTTTTAAAAATTTTAAATGCCAACCAAAAATTAATAAACAGAACTAATATTGAGAAGGAACGGTGAATTAAAAAAGAGGAGCCTAAATTGTCAACTATTTGATTACGCAATTGAGCATCAAAATTTTTAAGCAACACATCCACTTCCTCTCTCACTTGAGTGCCAAGCATTATTTGTATTATTGACAGGAAAAGAACAACAAGCAATAGCTTTTTGTGAATTGAAAAATTTGGATTAATTTTTTCTGGATTCGAATTTATATTTTTTACCCTATTAATTATTGCTAAGGCAACGGAAAGAATTACCAAGGATACTGCCATGTGAATGGTTATTTTCATTGGAGCTAGATTACTACTCACCACTTTTGCGCCTAACCATGCTTCAAAGCCAATTAGAATAAATTCAATAAAAGATAAAACAACTATTATTTTATCTTTATTCTTGAAATAGAAAGAGAATATAAATTGTAAAAAAATAAGTAATCCCAGTATTGCCCCGAACAAACGGTTCACATATTCTACCCAAGTATTTAGTGCATTAAATTCTGCTACTGCATTGTGTTCACCTGCATATATTTCTTTATAGTTAGCAGGCAATTCATCTACACTTGTTGGAGGAATTAATTTGCCAAAACATTTTGGCCAGTCGGGACAACCCATACCCGAACCTGTGGCTCTTACAACTGAACCCGCAAGTATTACTAAAAATACAAACACCAAAGTAATTTGCGTAAGTAAAACAAATCGTTTTAAAATTTTATCAGGCATAAAAAATATTTGTGCTCAAAATTACTAAATGTTTGTAAGCATTTGATGATGAAAATCATGTAAAGTAAAAAAAGAAAAAGAGCCTTACACAATAAAATTATCTCTGTATTAGTTTATATACAAAATCAATACTCCCCAAACATGAAAAAAATAATATTGCTGTTTTTGCTCATTACAGTAATGGCTACAGCACAAGAAGCTCCAAAAGTAGATAAAGAAAGTGGTTATTTTTCATTAGGCGTTAGAAATACAGTTAGTGCATTTAGTGATGATGGTGCTTATGGATTTGGCTACGGTGGCCAATTTCGTATTCGCGTACTAAACCGACTGAATACTGATTGGTATATGGATTATATTACTACAGACATTTCAGGTGTTGCACGCAGAGTTGATTGGCATATTGGATGGAGCGTTTTGGCATACCCTTTCAATTATGAAATGCTAAAAGGTAAAGCAACACCATACATACTAGCAGGACACTGTTTTGATTACACAAAAGTTTCGAAAAATAATTCCAATTTTTTTAAAGATAAGTTTAGTAGTGCTGTTCAATTTGGAATCGGAACACATTATAACATAACCGACCGAGTTGATATTTCACTAACTGCACAATACATGATGCACCTTGGATATGATGTACATGCTGAAGTTTTTGAAATTGAAGGGAAAAAAGATGTGTTAATTGAAAAAACACAAAACAGAGGCGTTGAAGGACACATGCTTATAAATGCAAGTTTAAATGTACGCTTGTTTGATATGTGGGATCAGCACCACAAAAGAAAATCTAAATAATCATAGTTTTTAAAAAGGAGGTTATTATGAAACTAAATAAAAAAATACTTGTTGTGCTTATAACAATCACATCAACACTTTTTTCTCAAACAAAAGAGCAATATATATTCAAACATTTAATTCGCGCTGATGCATCCATTGTTTCTGGTTATATGTATAAAGATGGAATTAGAAACGTACATGTAAATGGAAATGCAGAATATTATATTGATAATAAAATTTCTGTACGTGGTGATGCTACATATTTATTGGGTAGTTCAGGACTATCAAAAGATTCGGTTGGATTTAGGGATAATCATTCAATAGGATTAGGTTTGGTATATCATTTTAAAACCAAATCTCATTTCGACCCCTATTTCATATTTCAACCAAGTGTTGCTTATACATCTTCTTACAAACAAAATTATATTGATGATGCAACTAACTTAAGAGAAAGAAAAAACTTTGATGGCGTATTAAGCCCGCTTGCAACAGGAGGATTAGGATTCAATTATTATTTTCAAAGATTTGCACATTTATTTATGGAGACTAGATATGTATATGGTAATCATTTATCTAATGCTCCAAATCCTTTATCATTAGAAGAATTCAGAATTACATTTGGTTTGGGGTTTAATGTATTTGCTGTAAAACCAAAAAGAGAATAAAAGAAGCCCGAAAATAATTTCGGGCTTTTTTGTTCTAAAAACATTAGTTATCATCATCCCCGCTAATTGGAGTTGATTTTTTTTCTTCTGAATGTTTTTTGTTTTCATTTTTTACATTATTTCTTCTCATTTCCCATAAATAATCTTTCGTGTTTACAATTACAAAACCACCCGTTGCGTCTCCGTATTCTGCAGGCACACCACCTGTTATCACTTCCATACTTGCTATTCCCATCCCTGCCGTCATCTCTGGGCCAAATGCTTTATTACCATCAATGTAATAAGCTGTTGTTCCTCTACGTGAACCTCTAACATAAATATCTTTTCCGTCATTAGTCGGTATAACACTCGGACTTAAAGATGTTACAATTCCAATAATATCATTTTTTTGTAGTGCATTGCGCTCAATTTGGTCAATACGTATAGCCTTTACACTAGTAAACATTGATTCTATTATAGGGCGATCCCAAAATTCAAAAACTTCCACAGCATTTAAAGTGTCTAAATTTTCTTTTAAGGTTTTATAAACGTAGGCAATATCACCAGAAAAAACCTCCACTCCTTTTACATTTCTAGTTTTATATCCCATCATTTGAATTCTAACGGTATATTTTCCAGGAGTAATTTGACGAAATGTAAAATCTCCATTAATATCTGTTTGGGACGATTTAATAATGGTGCTATCTTCTAATAATCCAATTGCGACAAATGGCATTGGTTCGTTTTTTTCGTTTGTAACTGTTCCTTTTATTGAACCAGTACTTTGTGATTTTGCTGTAATTGCAATTATTCCGAAAATAATAACAACTAGTTTTTTAAATGTTTTCATGACGTATGTTTTTTTAAGGTTAATATTCTTGATTTGACCATAAGACGCTTTCATTTTTTGTATTCCATAAACATTTTTCAAAAAACCACTTATTTCAAAATTCAGCCGCTTACTCATTCTGTACAACTATTTTAATTTTTGTTGGTAAAAAATTGTGGAATCTGAATCTACAATACGTCTATAGTTCAAGAACCGATTCCGGTAAACAACAAAAATTTGGATTATGAATTATTCTACTTCAAAATTCAGTCACTTAACCGACAATGAATTGGTTAATGAATATAAACAAACACACCACAAAGAATATGTTGGTGAACTATATAAACGATACACACATTTGGTTTTGGGTATGTGTATTCACTATTTCAAGGATAAAGACATTGCGAAAGATATAGTTGTACAAATTTTCGAAAAACTATTTGAGGAGTTAAAAAAAAGAGAAGTAGAAAATTTTAAATCTTGGTTATCATTTGTTGTTCGAAATTATTGCATATCCGAAATCCGGAAAATTCAGACACAACAATCACGAGCAAAACTATATGAATATGAACTACAGATTGACGCTGAAGCAAACAAAAACGATGATATAGAACCAGAAATACAATATCAAAAACTAGAATCAGCGCTACAAAATTTAAATCCTTTTCAAAAAAAATGCATTGAATTGTTTTATTATAAAAACATGAGTTATTCTCAAATTGTTGATTTAACAGGATACAGCGTAAATGAAGTAAAGAGTTATATCCAAAATGGGAAGAGAAATTTGAAACTATTAATGAACGAAACTAAATAAACATCCCTACAATGAATACAACTTGTTTAACATACCAACAATTAGAAAAATATAGTACAAATACTATTTTAAAAAACGAACGCGAAAACATTTACAACCATTTACTTTCGTGTGAACTTTGTACCTGTGCAGTTAATGGATTTACTGAAATGCCGTTTGCTATCGATGAACTTGTTGCCATAAATAATAACATTGATACCAAATCAAAAGCAAATTCATTAACTGCATCTCAGGTATTTATCGTTATCACTTCCATTTTATCAATTATCGGATTTTATTTGTTTTCAAACTCATTTGCTAGCAATAAAATAATTACAAAAACTCATGCAAAAGAATTTTCTTTAAAAACACAACTCGTTCCTATTAGTGAAAAGACAAACAGTTCTGAGTATTCTAAAAATACGTTTTTTAAAAAAGAAAACAACAAAATGAAAACAATTGAAAAATTTGATATTCCACAAAACATAGAACCAATAAAAGATATTTTACTAACTAGTGAAACAGCAAATGCCAACTCAGAAAAATTAAAAAGCATAAAAAACAGCAGTGATTTTTACATTCACAATTTTAAAATTGTGAATTACCGAACTCTTTATTTTCAAAAAAACAAAACTAATAATCCTTTAGGCGGCTTACCAACTTTTGTTGAAAACGAAAAAATGGTTTTTGATATAAATGATAATGATGAAAGCCAAACAATAAGTGCAGTTAGTATTTTAGAAAATGGATTGCAGCAATTAAATAGTAACAAATACGAAAAAGCCGTTGCCAATTTCAATACTCTTTTAAGATTCAATTCAAACGATGCAAATGCTTTATTTTATGGCGGCTTATGTTATGTCTATTTAAACAAAAATGAAATCGCAATAAGTTACTTTGAAAAAATAACAAAAAACAATTCTCCAGAATTTAATGAAGAAACAAAATGGAATCTGGCTTTATGTTACATAAAAATAAACGACACAGAAAAAGCAAAAGCTATTTTAAAAGAAATTGAGTTAGGAAATGGTTTTTATTCAAAAAAAGCAAAAGAAAAACTAAAAGAAATTTAAGATGCAGGGAAAAATTTATTTTTCCACTGTTTTAATTTTGCGTCAATTGGCTTTTTGAAAAAGAAGTATCCACCAATCATTAAGATAAGATAAGGCACAGCCATCAAATAAAGTATTCCAGTATTTAATCCTTTGGCAATTGAACCTCCTCCATTTAAATCGCTTTCGGTAGTAGCACGGCACATGGCACATTGTGCATACACGCTACTATTTGCAATAAATAAAAAAAGCAAAAGCGAGAAATAAATTATTTTGTTTTTCAACTTCATTTATTTACAAATGTATAAAAATTTAAAATGGGTAATAGGGTGAAATCATTAAATAAACAATTACACCTGTAACCGTAACATATAACCATATTGGAAAACTCCAGCGAACTAGTTTTTTATGCTTTTCAACTTGATTTTGCAAACCTTTATGAAAGGATAATAATATTAATGGTAACACTAATGCTGCCAACACGATATGACTAATTAATATTGTTAAATATACCGGACGCAAAGGATTATCAACAGGGAAAGTTGTTTCTGGCATCATCCAGTGATAAGTTATGTAGGAAACTAAAAAAACAGCTGACAAACAAAATGTAATGATATTTAATTTTTTATGTGCTTGAATATTTTTTTGTTTTATCATATATAATGATAGTAAAAGTAGCAAACTACAAGTTCCGTTTATCATTGCATTTAGTTTTGGTAACTTAAAAACAAAATCAGGAATAGTTTCAGGAACTGGTAATATTTTTTTATTTAGAATAACAACAGCAACAAAAACTACCACAGAAAGGGCCATTACAATTCTAAAAATTAGTTTGTCGTTATTAATCATACTCTTTATTATTTATCTCTTTTATTTTTTTCTTTGGTTTCTTTGATTGTGTATTCTGCAATAAGAACTTTGATATCATCCAATAAATCATTTACTGCCTTAATATTTGTTCCGTCATAAATTCCTCTGATGTGTTTATCTTTATCTACTAAAACAAATAATTCACTGTGAATAAAATCATCAGGACCACCATCACCACCTTCCAGGGCATTTAAGAAATAACTATAACGAGCCATATCGTATAATTGCTTTTTGTCTCCTGTAACAAAATTCCACATGCTATTATCTGCATGAACCATATTGGAATATGCTTTTAAAACTGGAACGGAATCATTTTCTGGGTTTACAGTGTGTGATAAAATTTGCACCATCCCTTTTGTATATTCAAATTTATCTTGAACACGCTGAAGTTCTGTAGCCATTTTAGGGCAAATACTTTGGCAAGTTGTAAAAAAATAGTCCGCTACATAAATTTTACCTTTATAATCTTTCTCTGTAACTGTTTTTCCATCTTGATTTACAAAACTAAAATTTGAAATGCTGTGATAAATTGTGTCTTTCCCATTTGATGCCAATTCCTTGGGACCAAAATAAGGCAAATGAATAAAATTGTGCTTACCTGTGGTGAGTAAAACGTAAAACACCGATGGAAACGTAAGCAAAAAGAGCAGGATGATTATTTTCTTTTTAAGCGTCATAATATTGTGGCACAAAATTAACAATAAAAACCGTTTATGGTTCAAATTTGCCTGTTATGTAAATTTTATACTGATAGCGTTCAATTATCGTAATAGTTCTAACAAATATCATTATTTTCGCAACTCTAATAAATTATAAAGATGAAGAAACATTTGATTTTAGTAGGATTACTTTCCTTTACAAGTTTTGCATTTGCCCAAAAGAAAACCCCTGAAAACTGGCAAACAAAAGATCCTATAGCTGATAAAATATATGGAACGGGTTCTGAAGAAGCTTATAAAACTTTAGGAGATAAAAAGTCTAAAAAAGTAATTGTTGCTGTAATTGATAGTGGTGTGGATATTGAACATGAAGATTTAAAAGATGTTATTTGGACCAACCCGGGAGAAATACCTGACAATGGAGTTGATGATGACAAAAATGGATATATTGATGATGTTCATGGATGGAGTTTTTTGGGTGGAAAAAATGGTGATATCAATTATGAAGCAACCGAACTTGCTCGTATTTATCAAAAAATGACAAAAAAATATGCATTTAAAGATACTACCAATTTAAAATCGGAAGCAGATAAAAAAGATTATGAATATTATAAAAAAATAAAAAACGAATTTTTAGCTGATCAACAAGAAAAAAAGCAGCAATTGATGTCTTTATACATGATTAGTGCTTATATGCAAAAAGCAAAAGCTGCAAATAATGGCGTTTTAAATAAAAAGGCATTAAAAAAATACAAGCCAGAAAATGAAATGGAGCAAAAAATGAAGAAAGGCTTAAAGCTTGCTTTTACATTTGGATTAAAACCAGAAGAATTAGAAGACCAAATAAAACAGGGTACTGATGTGTATGGAAATATGGTGAAGTACAATGAAATGAACATGGATTCTGTTCGCCAATATACTGTGGGTGACGACCCAAATAATTTCACAGATCGCTTTTATGGATGTAACAGAGTAAAGGGCCCTGATGCATTGCATGGAACTCACGTTGCGGGAATTATTGCTGCTAGCAGAAACAACAATATTGGAATAAACGGAATTGCAAACAATGTTGTAATTATGCCTGTAAGAGCAGTTCCAAACGGTGATGAGCGTGATAAAGATGTAGCAAATGCTATTCGCTATGCTGTAGATAATGGAGCAACCGTAATTAATATGAGTTTTGGTAAATATTATTCTCCAGAAAAAAATCTTGTTGATGAAGCCATTGAATACGCAAAATCAAAAGACGTTTTATTAATTCACGCTGCAGGTAATGAATCGAAAGACAAAGATGCAGAAATATCATATCCAACACGAGAGCTTGATAATAAAACAATTGCAAGTAACTGGATTGAAGTGGGCGCTAGCGCTTATAAAGCAGGGAGTGAAATAATTGGTTCATTTTCGAATTACGGAAAAACAAAAGTAGATTTATTTGCTCCAGGAGTAGATATTTACTCAACAGTACCAGACAATAATAAATACATTTATGAGTCAGGCACTAGTATGGCAGCACCAAGCACAGCTGGTGTTGCAGCAATTATTCGCGGATATTTTCCAGAACTAAAATCAGAAGAAGTGCGTGATGTATTGATGAAAACTGTAGTGACTTACGATAAGGAAGTAACTTTACCAGGATCTAAAAAAGAAAAAAAGAAAGTTGTTGACCTTTGTGTTTCTGGAGGATTTATTAATACCAACAATGCAGTAATGAAGCTAATGGGTATCAGCCCGAAAAAGAAATAATTTTTTGTTGTTTGTTTAAGCGTAATCGAGAACAAAACAACAAGATAGTAACTCATCTCGACTACTCCCGATAGCTATCGGGACGAACTGAGATTGTTCCGTCACCCTGAACTTGTTTCAGGGTCTCATGAGATGCTGAAACAAGTTCAGCATGACTTCGACATTTTGTGCATTCGCCTGACAGCGCGCAGATTCTGAAATAAGCCTGCCTACCGGAAGGCAAGTTCAGAATGACTTTGCTCACTATACAATACGACCTAATAAAATTTTTCTTAAAAAATTTTATTAGGTCGTATTCTTTTGTTTCTTTTCCAACAAGGCAAAAGAAAACACAAAGTTTGTAATATTGAATATAATCTCGGGCACATTCTCGACTCCGCTCGATGTGACAAAATTCAAAAGCTCGGTTTTTTTAGCCGAGCTTTTTCATCTTATATAAATTAGAAATTGTCTAATTTTTTAGTTTATCCTTTTTCAATCTCATAATATTTGGTAACATTGTACTCGCTTTACAAAAAGTACAAAATTTGATTGCAGAGGAAATAAATACAGCAGAAAAAAACACGTCCGCAATGAGCAAAATTCGCGATTACGCTCAATTTATTAAATTACGATTAGCTTCATTGGTGGTGCTTTCAGCAGCTATTGGCTTTTCTATTGGTTCTACTGAACTGGACTGGACTAAAATGTTATTACTCATTTTAGGCGGGTTTTTAGTTACAGGCTCATCCAATGGTTTTAATCAAATAATTGAGCGTGATTTAGATAAACTAATGAATCGCACACAAAATCGTCCGCTACCACAAGGACGCATGAGTGTAAACGAAGCAATTATTGTAGCAACCGCAACTGGCATTATAGGTATAACTATTCTCGCTGTTTTTATTAATCCATTAAGTGGAATTTTAGGTTTTTTAGCTCTGGTTTTATACACTTTTGTTTACACGCCTTTAAAACTAAAAACCCCATTTGCTGTATTTGTTGGTGCTTTCCCAGGAGCAATTCCTCCATTATTAGGACATGTGGCTTCTACAAGTGGATTTGGTAGTATAGAATTTGCTGCTTGGCTACTTTTTGTTACGCAATTTATTTGGCAATTCCCTCATTTTTGGGCTATTGCTTGGGTGTTGGATGATGATTATAAAAAAGCTGGATTTCAAATGTTACCTTCACCTGGAGGAAGAGACAAAGGAAGTGCTTTTCAGGTTTTAGTCTACACATTGTTTCTTTATCCCATTAGCTTATTACCCGTAATGTTTCACATGGCAGGGCCCATAACAGCGTTTGTAATATCTTTCTGCAGTTTATTTTTTCTATGGCAAGCCTATAAGCTTTACAGAGATTTAACTATTGAAGCAGCACGTCAATTGATGTTTGGCTCATTTATATACTTGCCAGTAGTACAATTGGCGGTAATGATTGGAAAATAAAAAAATAAAATATGGATACCATAATGGAATCACAAGAAAATGAACTAATTGTAAAAGCTAAAGCAAAAAAATCATTGCTTTGGGTTTCTATGATTAGTATGTTTATGATTTTTATGTCGCTTACTAGCGCATATATTGTAAGAAGAGAAAAGGGAGATTGGTTGCATTTTGATTTACCTCAATTATTTTACATCAGTACAGCAATTATTTTAGTGAGCAGCATCACTATGAATTGGGTATTATCCGCAGCCAAAAAAAACGATTTTAAAAGCATAAAAATCGCTTCTCTTTTAACACTTTTATTAGGGATAGCTTTTGTGATTTGCCAATTTAAAGCTTGGGGAACATTGGTTGACCAAAGAATCGTATTTGCTGGTATGTATAGCAATGCTTCTGGCTCTTTTTTATATGTTTTAACAGGTTTGCATTTGGCCCATTTAGGTGGTGGAATTTTAGCAATTGGTGTAGTTTGGATTAAATCTATACAAGAAAAGTACAACTCCGAAAACCTTTTAGGCATAAGGCTTTGTGCAATATTTTGGCATTTCTTAGATTTATTGTGGATTTATTTGTTCTTATTTTTGATATTTCAACGTTGATATTTAAAGTAAATTTTGCATATTAGTGCCCGAATTTTAGTTAAAAAATTATAAAATCGTCTATTCAATTAAATTATGTCAAGTCACGCAGTAGAAACAGAAACAGGTTCAGCTTGGAGTGGTGGAAAATCACCATTTGGCGTTAGTTACGGAAAAATATTTATGTGGTTTTTCCTGGTATCAGATGCTTTAACATTTTCGGGATTATTATGTGCTTATGGCTTTATGCGCCACAAACACCCTGAAGTATGGCCTAATCCAGGCGATGTATTTACCCACTTCCCTTTTTATGAAGGACATATTCCTTTGGCTTATGTAGGTTTAATGACTTTGATTTTAATTATGTCTTCTGTAACAATGGTATTGGCTGTTGAAGCAGGACATAGAAATGACAAAAAGAAAGTAATCGTTTGGTTGTTTTTAACAATCATTGGTGGTGCAATGTTCGTTGGCTCACAAGCTTGGGAGTGGTATCACTTTATTGTTGGAACTGACCATGGTGCTATTCGTAGCGTTTTTGAAGATGGGCAATGGGTTAATAAAACCGTTTATGGTGCTACTATGACTGTGAACGAATATGGGTTACCAGTATTTGCAAACTTCTTTTTCTTCATTACTGGATTCCATGGATTCCACGTATTTAGTGGTGTTATTATTAATATAATCATTTTTATTAACGTTATTAAAGGAACATACGAAAGACGTGGACATTACGAGATGATTGAAAAAACTGGTTTATACTGGCATTTTGTGGATTTGGTTTGGGTATTCGTATTTACCTTCTTTTATTTATTGTAACAGAAAAAGATTTTAGAAACTAAAAATTAAAACGATAATATATTAAATTTTATAAGTATGGAATTTCACGATGACTACCCACAATATGAGTTTATGGCTCATCATAGCGAAGAAGAAGGAAAGAAAAAACGCAGAAAACTTTGGAATGTTTTCTGGATTATGTTAGGTGTTACAATTGTTGAGCTTATTATTGGGTTTAAAGCTTCTCAATGGGGCTTATTAAATGACGACAGAACTTCTTCTGTTACTCTTAAAATTATTTTCATTGGCTTAACAATTTTAAAAGCATTTTACATCGTTTATAAATTTATGCACTTGGGCGATGAGAAAAAGGGATTAAAATATACTATTATTGCACCTTATACGGTATTCATTTTATATTTAGTATATATATGTGTAGCGGAAGCAAATTATTCAAAAGTTCACAAAACTGTTATGGATCCAAAAATTGTGGAACAAAAAGAATACTTAAATGCACATGCTGGAGAAGAACATCATGACGGTGCACATCACGAAGCAACAGAGGAACATCATGATGATGCTTCTCATTCAGAAGAAGGTCATCACTAAAAATATTGATTATCATAAAATAAAAGAGCCTCAACTGTGTTGAGGCTCTTTTATTTCTGCTCTTGTCCTTCGACAAGCTCAGCCTGACAAAACATAATCAGTGGATCATTTTGAAATGACTATTGAATAAAACTAGTTTTTGTTTTTGTTGGCACCCAACATTAATATTTCATTAATTTGAATTTCTGTTGAATAGCGTTTCACACCTTCTTTATCTGTATAATTTCTATTGATGAGTTTGCCTTCCACAGCAACTTCTGAACCTTTGCTTAGATATTTTTCCACTAGGTCAGCAGTTTTTCCCCAAGCAGTTAAGTTATGCCATTGTGTTTCGGTTACGCGCTCGCCTTTTGCATTTTTATAAGTTTCATTAGTAGCTATGGTTAGTTTAGCTAATTTTTTACCCCCATCTAAAATTTTAACTTCTGGGTTCATTCCTAAATTTCCGATTAATTGAACTTTGTTACGTAATGCATTCATGATTTTTAAGTTTTTAAATTAATAATTTGGTTTATTTACTGCCAACCACTATTGATTGGATGATGCAAAGGTGTGGCAAAACCAAAACTCGATTCGGTTATTAAACATTTACATCGCACCTATCCCTTTTAGTACAGAGAAGAGTAAAAAAAGAGGCTACTGATTATAGCCTCTAAAAAAATTATTTTATACTAACTTTAATTTTTTCTTTAAAATCGTTACAACAAAAATTTGTATGTTCAACTTTAAGCCAATTATCAGATTTGTTATCTACAATAACAGTTAATATACATTCCTGATTATGTATATCGCATGATTCATCTTTTAATTTTTCTTGTAATTCCTCTTTCAATTTTCTTGCTATTGAATTAAATGTTACAGATGAAATAATATCAAATCCTTCTCCATCTGGAGTCTCTTTTAATTTTACGTAAATCATTTTAATATTTTTTTTTAATTAGTAAATAATAAATCCCCGATTATTTCGGGGATTTATTAAAAAATAAACCATTGTTATTTTTTTGGCTTATCTGTTTCTTTGACTGTCGTTTTTGGATGCTTGTCAGCGTATTTTTTGGTAACATACTGACCACTTTCCGCATCTCTGTGACGAATAGTTTTCTTACTCATAAATAATTGTATTTATATCCAATTTTGAGGGTGGAGTCACCCCTCTGATAATTTTTTGTCATCTGTAAGAGAAAAATACTACTTTTGCAGCCGTCAAGTTAAAAAAATAGAGAATTTCTCGGAAAGGCAGTAGTAAATTATCATTAACTACTGCCTTTTTTATTACTTGAAAACAATTATCGAATTTTATACCAATTGAATTTTAACATAATTTAACGCCATAGTGTCATGTATATTTATGACATTTTTTTTAAGTAAAACCAACTCATGACAACTTGTTACAACAAATTGATTATAAGCACATTAAAAAATTAAAGTATATTTAAATATTATATTTTTAGTATTAAAACCATAACATATTTAAATTTATTTCGTTGAATGCTATACAGTACATTCATCTAATGTTAATTATACACAACTAAAATAAATATTATATCGTACATTTAAAAAAGCATAAAATATATTTATTGTATTATTATTTTTTATAATATTACACTCACAATTTATATTATTTTTATTTTTAAAAATATTATTCTAAAAAATCGGGGGAAAGATTTATGGAACACAAAGAAGTCATAGCAAACATTAAAGTCACACCAACAATAAGCGGACAGTCTAATATTGATATAACAATGCCAATATGGATAAAAAAAGATGAACTTAATAGTAAGTTTTATGTTAATCTCGCATTGCTTGGAGGGATAACTACAGTTGTTGAAAAAGAATCAGAGATTGACCAAGCAATAAAAGAAGCTATAAAAGGATTTTTTTTATCATCAGTAAAATTCGGGAAGGGATTTACAGAAGAGTTATCTTTTTTGGGGTGGCAAATAAAGTCTCCTAAATCTATAAGATATAGAATACCTAGAAAAGATAGAGGAAAGGCTTTTGTAAAAAGCAACTACAATTTATTGAATTCTGCACCTGCAATGAAACAAATGATGTTGACAGGGACTTCTAAATCTTTATCTTTGCAAGTATGATGGATAATCATTATCCTTCAGTGGATATTGAATTTTTAGTAAAATTACTTGATAATAATCCTAAAGTTCAGGGCACTTTAAAAGAGGGGAAATCTACATTTTATATAATACAAGGAACAAAACCAATAGGCGAGAGAATTTGTATAATTCGAGAAGTTAATGGAGAAGTCGATTTTGATATGGCTATGTCAATTGTTACAAAATTAAAATGCATAGGAGACCTTTTATTGTGGTTAGAAGAAAAAAAAGGATGGAAAGATGGAGCATATTTCGTGAAAAAATAATTTTTTACAATACAATTGTATCAGAATTATGTGTTCAATTAAAACATGTTGTATAAAAAGATTAAATACATTGTTTGTATTTTAAAATATTGTATTCATTTATAAGAAAATAGATTAAAATGATTAGTGCAATATCTAAATGGCTTAGCGAAAACTCCCCATTCACATTCTTGTGTTTATTGTTAATGTTTATAAGTGGCTATGCTGTATATCATTTTTTAAAAATAATTGGAAAGGTAAAGTCTTCTGAAAAAACTTGCGAAAAAATACCTCAAATGGAGAAAGATATTTTAATCGGAGTGAATTTATCAAAAGCGATTGAAGATAAAATTGATACGCAAACAATTAATGTTGCTGCATTAACTCAAAATATTAATTCTTTAATTGCATTTTTGACAACAAAACATACCGATTTGCAAAGTGGATTATTTAAGTCAAATAGTCCAATACAATTAACTGAAATAGGATTAGATATTTTAGATAAATGCGGAGGGAAAAAATATATAAATGAACATTTAGATATGTTGATTCTAGAAATGGAAAAACAAACTTTTAAATCAGGATTAGATATTCAAAATTTTGCTACATCTATTATTATTAAAGAGTTTAATAATGATGATTTTATACACGTAAGAAACTATATATACCAAAACCCTATTTATAAAACAGAACAAGGAGAAGAAATTTCAGTTTCTGCTCCTGTAATATATCAAGTTATTGGTATAATGTTAAGGGACAAATATTTTGAAATACATCCTGAATTAAAAAACAAGGAATAGAGCGATATTATTATTTAAATTTTTCAGTTTTTGACTACAGATTTCGCTAACGCTAATATTTTTATTTTCTTATCTAATTCATAATTTCAGGTTTATTTATGTAATTATCCGATATTTTTTTGCTTTGCATTGTTTCTTCTCTTGTATAGGGTGGGAAATTGATATTTTTATAAGTACCAACAACTATTACATCATCGCTTCTGCACTCTGGACAAGTTAAAAATAATGCTTTGGTCTTAAATTCATAAAATCTATGACCACATTTAAAACATTTTATTTCGTTTACAGTATGTCGCATATTATGTTTTTTAAAATATCAATTTGATTTATTTGACTTAAAAATATCCTCCAAATGAGATGTATTTTTTACCTCTATTATTTTACCACATTTAGGACATTGCTTGTTAGATAATATTTGTATTGTCCCAAAAGAACGTAGGCATTTACAATTCTCATCTTCTGCTATCATTACTGCTTTTTCAGTTTCTTTTTTCATTTGCAATATTTAGGATATTGTTTCGCTTTTACATTGAGGGCAATGATTAAATTTGTGTCATTGTATATCAAATATACAAAAGAATTAAAATGATTCACAATAGATGTTGTATGAAAAACAAAAAATTAAATAAAATCCGGTACAGTTTAGAGTATTTATTAATAATTCTATTTACATATCCTACCCAAAAAAAGTATCAAATTGATAAATTAAAGGAAAAATATAAATAATCGGTATTTATTATCTTTGTATATAATGGAGAGTAGTACTAAGCACGAATACGATTTAGATGTTTCAGCGTTATATTATGAAATAAAAAATAATTTATCTGAACTGAATATTACCGATTCAAAAGATGTAATTGAAAACCTTAGAATTATAGTTGAACTTTATTTTCAATCTATAAATGAGCCATTTAATAATGAACCAGAAAGGTTCAAAATTATTATAGTTAAACCAACCGAACATCAATACAAAACATTTTTGGCAATGAAAATTGCTTATACTGATATATATAAATTAGACTTTTTCATTAATCATCAAAAAATATTGTACGATAAGCATAATTTAGAAATTGATTTTTCTACATTTCTCGAATTTGATATATATTCTCAATTAAAATGGATGATATTATTACAAAAAGGAGAAAGATTAAAAATTGTATCAAATTGGATTAAAAGAGGTAAAGAGGTTTTTAAAAATGAAATTCCAGATATAAAACCCGAACAAAAGCATAAGTTATTCTGGAGCAGTAAAGATGAAACAAAATTAAAATCAATATCTAAAAAACTTTATAAAAATAAATTCTTTGAAAAGCCTCTCGATTTTTATAGAGCAATATCAAAAAATACGCCTACTGTAATCAAAAAAGAACCTGAAAGTATTGCTTATTTAATAAGTGAATTATTCATAAAAGGACACATTGAGTGTACTGTAAGAAATGGGTACATAAAAGCATCTAATAATTTATTCTGCGCTTTTTCCGAAAAAAACGAAGAAAATATAAGCATAAAAATACTTGTCGAAAAATTCAAAAGAAGCTCTCGAAAATATAATAAACAAAGGAGTTTTATAGATTCAATAATTTTATCCATAAAGTAAAACTTGCGCTTTTTGTGCGCTTTTTCCATTTTTAAATAGATAATCAGATTTTCCCAAAATAAATTTGTGCTTGTATATAATTAAAAAAACCTACACTTTAAAAGCATAGGTTTTTAATTTCTTGGGGCTGTCTTGGAGATTAATAAAGTCGGACACTTAAAATAAGTGGGTTCGATACCCACCAGCTCCATAAGGTTTGCTTGGGCATCCATTTGTAAGGATTAACAAGCAACAATTTGCAAAGTGTTTGGTCGATTACTTCTGTTGTAAGGAAAGTTTCGACCACTCACGGAGCAAATGTACAATACAAAAAAACAAAAGTCAAGAAAAAACACCAATAAATTCAGTATATACAAACGATTTAATTCAAAAAATGAACTTAATAACACTACAAGAAAAATACAATACCCACGATAAATGTGTAAAGCATTTAGAAAATGTGCGTTGGGAAGGAAAACCAATTTGTCCTCATTGTAATTCAGATTCTGTTACTGCCAGAGCATTAATAAAAAAATCAAACAGAGGTAGAAAACGAAAAAATCCCGAACAACCAAGAAAAACACCAATGTACCATTGCAATAACTGTAACAAAGATTTTACAGTATTAATGGGGACTATTTTCGAGGGCAGTAAAATGCCATTACAAAAATGGTTTATGCTAATTGCATTAATGCTCAATGCAAAAAAAGGAATTTCTGCAATGCAAATAAGTAGAGATTTGGGTATTACTTATAAATCTGCTTGGTATAGCGCAATGCGTGTTCGGTGTGCTATGCTTGACCAAGCTGATATGTTAGAGGGAGTTGTTGAAATGGATGAGGCTTACATCGGTGGCAAATTTAGGAAACGAAAAGGAGAATCACACGTTGCAAATATTAGTTACAGAGATATAGAAGAAGATTCTTGGAAAGATAAAAAACGTAAAGGGCGCAACCCTGTTGAAAATAAAGTAGCTGTTGTAGGAATTGTTGAAAGAGGTAAAAAAGGGCGTGTGGTAATGAATGTAAAAGACCAATTGCGAAGCGATGATTTATTAAAGATGCTTAAAAGGTATGTTAATACTAAAGATGATAAAACAGTTTTAATGACTGATGACTACAACGGTTATAAATCATTCGACAAAGTGATGCAACATTTTACTGTAAACCACAGCAAAAAAGAGTATGTAAAGCATTTAAAAGGAATTAAGCACTCTATACATACAAATACAATTGAGGGAGTATGGAGCATCATTAAAAACAGTATTAGAGGGCAATATCACGTTTTAAGTAAAAAATATTTGCCTTTTTATTTAAGTGAAGCTGCTTATAAATATTCCAGAAGAAACGATACAAGTAAAATGACTTTTTCTGAAACTGTAAATAATGCCGTCAATGAAGAAAAGTGCGAAGTCAATTATAAACCAAAAGCACATCCTTCGTTCCTTGCGAATAAACGTAGGAAAAAGAAAGTATCGAACAGAAAGAAATAAAACAATTTTTGATTTTTAAAATTTATAGTATATTAGATTACAGCAAATCGTTTTGGGACGTTTTGATTTTGGGATTTTACTGAAAAGATGTAAAAACAAAAATCAATTTGCAACACGCTCTTTCATTTAAAGGCATAAGCCTATAAATATTTTCTTTAATACTTTAAAAGTGTTTCCCGATAAGGGATTTAGATGTTCTGACCATTTAAAAAGAAAAATATTTTAATTCAAATTTTCACTAAATAAATTTTCTTATACCCATTTCTGTACTAAAAGGGATAGGTGCGATTTACATTCGAATATAATCGGTTACAAACGGTTACAAACGGATAATTTTTGTAGTTTTGGTTAGCCAAAAGTTAAAAATGAAAACAAAAAGTTTTTACTATATAAACGAAATCAATGCAAAACCTAACTCTTGAACAAATATTAGTTTTCTAACAACTGGAATATATTTTATCATTGCCAAAAATATTATTTTTATAAAAAATTTAATTTTATGAGTAAACATTGTCTTGAATGTGAAGAGCCTATAAAAGGAAGAATTGATAAAAAATTTTGTTCGGATTTATGTCGTAATGCATACAACAATAAATTAAACAGTGATACTACTAATTACGTACGTAATGTCAATAATATTTTAAGAAAAAACAGAAGAATATTAGAAGAACTTATTCCTGAAGAAACTGCCAAGGCATCAAAAACAAAACTTTTACAAAAAGGTTTTAACTTTCAGTACCACACCAATATTTATACAACTAAAAAAAACACAAGCTACTTTTTTTGTTATGAATATGGTTATTTACCAATAGAAAATGATTTTTATTTTTTAGTAAAACGTAAAGAATATACAGAGTAGATTTTTTTCAAAAAAGCGAGTATTTGTTTTAGATTTCTCCCTGCGTAAGAAATGAACGTCATGCGATGAGGGTACATCAATCCCCAATTAAATTTATTATAGCTCTGAGTTAATCGAAGTGTGTGTGAAGAAATATAATAATTTTTTAACCCCTTCCCCAAGTCTTCGACAGGCTCAGACTGACAGTACACTGGCCGTTCCCCTCTCTCCGAAGGAGTTCTATGAACAAGAGGGGAATTTACTTCACCAATTTGGCAATATATTTTCCTAATATGTCAAACTCAGTATTTACAATTGTTCCAACTTTAATAGTTTTAAAATTGGTATGTTCAAACGTATAAGGAATGATACAAACAGAAAAAGAATTTTTCAGAGAATTAACAACTGTTAAACTCACTCCATTTACACAAACAGAACCTTTTTCAACCGTAATATTGTTTTTAGCAGCATCGTATTCAAAAGTAAAAATCCAGCTACCATTTTGATTTTCTACATTTTTACAAATAGCTGTTTGGTCAACATGTCCTTGAACAATATGTCCATCTAGCCTATCGCCAACACGTAAGCAACGTTCTAAATTTACTTTATCACCAACTTTTAATAATCCTAAATTTGTTTTTTGTAAAGTTTCATCTATTGCTGTTACTGTATAGTTTTCTTTTTCAATTGAAACAACAGTAAGGCAAACGCCATTGTGTGCAACACTTTGGTCAATTTTTAATTCGCTTGTAAAATTTGAATTAATGGTAATGTGAAGATTACTATGTTCTGTTTTTAAATCAACAACCTCCCCTAAACTTTCAATAATTCCAGAAAACATAATTACCTATTTGGAGGATTTTTGGTGTTAATTAATTGAATAAACCCTTTTAATACTCTTTGTTTGATTCCTTCTACCCTAATTTCATTTACTACACAAACGTAATAATAAGTACCATCAGAACATGCAAGTTTTGTATCCTTATTTTTTCCATCCCATAATATTTTTGCATCTGTAGTTTCAAACATCAATAAACCCCAACGATCATATATTTTAATATCAATGTCCTTTATATAGCGATATGGCAAAGGAATAAATAAATCATTCACACCATCACCATTCGGAGTAAATACATTTGGCAATTCGTAAATCGGACAATTATCCACACATACTTTAGTTACAATAAGACTTTCATTGTTAAATGAATCCACAGCTGTTACAGCATAACATCCAGCTACTGAGTAATACAATCCATCATATAAATAAACATGCGTAAATGTGGTATCATTTAAGTTGGTGGTTGTATGAATTAATTGTAATGGAGTATCTGTTGTTGGCGCAAAATATACATTGTATTGTACCACATCATCTGCACAACTATTATTGGGATTCGTCCATGTTAACACATTATCTCCGATACCGCAATCTGTTATCACATTAAGTCCTGGCTGACAAGGTGGGGTGAAATCCCAAGGTGTTTCACATTTAATTTGAGAAGCATTAAATAATGGTCGTGGTAATGCTGGATCAGAATACTGACCTTCGCTAATTACTTTGTAACAAAATTGAACACCATTTGCTAAGCCTGTATCAGTGTATGTTTGGCTTGTTGTTGTACCTATTTGAACAAACGTTCCAGAACCAGTTGGTATTTCTCTATAAACATAATAAATATAATTTATCCAAGGTACAGATTCTGTCCAAGTTAAAATTACTTTGTTATCACTCGGTGATGAATTTAAAAACACTGAAGACGCTGTATTGGTAGAGCCTAATAAATTACCGTTTGAATAAAAATCAACACGATAAGTATGTTGCAATGATTGTGTATTTAACAATGAAGAAACAAAACCTGTATCTGTTAGTGCTGAATAACTAGTGTAACTGTAAGTTACCAAAGGTGAAGCAGTTCCTATTTTAACTAATCTATATTGATAAGGAGGAGGATTCGCAATTGTATCTAAGTTGCCTGCGCCTGCAATCGGTTTTACCCAATGCACCCAAATATCTCCTGTACTATTATTTGTAGTCATCACATGCACATTGGTAATAATAGGAACATCTTGTACCAATTGTGTACACACATTTGTAGATGCAATGCTATGTGAACCATCGTAATAATAAGCTACAATAATGTAGGAATAAGTTGTTCCATGTGTTAAGCCAGCACCGCCATTGTTATCAGTAAATGTAAGTGTGGTATTATTGGTTGTACCAATTAATGTATAACCTGCAGTACTTGGTAATCCTGTTTCACAAGGTGCAGGAATAAATGGGTCGCAAGAATTTTTTCTGTAAACTTTATATCCTGTTAATGGGTTTGGCGACATATTGCATGTTGCAGCATTCCAATTAAGAACAATACTTGAACCAATAGGATTAGCTGTTAAACCAGTAACAGCAGGAGCAATTACACGAATAAAAACAGATTCAAAATCCACCAATGGTGTTGATGGATGACTATCTTTTACTTTAAATGTAACCAAATAAGGAGTTAATTTTATTTGACTACAATTTGGAGTCCAGCTGAAAGTACCAAATACAGGACTAGTACTTGGTAATGAATTAAATGTAGCAGCTGGTGTTAAACCAAAAGGACCACCTGTTGCAGAAAGAATTAAAACATTTGTTTCTGCATCTGTGGCTGTTGCCATAAAGTTTAAGCTTGTTCCAGCTACAATACAAGTATCATTTATTGGGTCAATGTTCGGTTTTGTATTGTTACAAGAAGCAACATCTATTTGCATATCACGTAATACATAACCAACATACCACCATTGTCCTTGCCATTTGTGGTATTGCTTTATTTTTATAGCCACATTGTACTGGCAAATGGTATTGGGTGAACACCAAACCAAATCTCCTGTAAAATGATCAATACTATTGGATGTCATATTAGGAGGTAAACTATACCCAGGGACTGGAGAACCAGCAGTTTGAAATGGTGTAGTTAATTCGTAATACAAACTATCTCCTTCTGGGTCATAAGCACTTGGATTATGCTCAAAACATTCTCCTATACAAGCATTATCGATTGGAGGAAAAAGTAAATCAGGCGAGCTATTTCCTCCCCAAAATTGGCTAATAACAAGTTCAGATTGCAATGCAAAAGCAACATTTACAGAATTTCCTGAGCTAATATTACAAATGCCTGCATTTCGGTTTGGATCATCTACCGTAATTGTATAATTAAAGGGGCCAGGGTAAGTATGGAAACCCTTATAAATATTTTTTTTAACATCTGAAACTCCAACCAGTGTTTCTCCATTAGTTTCACCATTACTACAAGAACCAATTGGTCCATTTACTCTTGGAAAAACTGCGCTATCGCCATCACCAAAATAAACAGTTAGATTACATCTATCAGCTGCTGTGCTTGATGTTTTGGTGTAAGTAGTAACGATTATTTCGTAAGTATAACCTGAAATATGATGATATGTAATTTCTCCCGCACGATTATGGGTTGCATAACTTGCAGAAAATAAAAGAAAAGTAAACAGTATAGAAAATAAAAACTTCTTCATTAAATTGTATTCAAGCTCTAAAAGAGGAACTCTAAATTACGGATTTTATTTCATTTTTATTAATAAAATAAAAACTTTTTTAGCCAATATCATACATGTCTAACTTAATAATTAATCACCTGCTCCACCATATTTTCAGGTAATTGGCGGAACTCGTATTGTTGTGTACGCAATTGAGGCTCAAAACCTACTTCTTTTATTGCATCTTGTATGGTTTGTGAAGTAAAACGATGAGGTGCGCCAGCAGCAGAAACCACATTTTCTTCAATCATTATGCTTCCAAAATCATTGGCACCAGCAAACAAACACAACTGCGCTACTTCTTTACCCACTGTTAACCAGCTTGCTTGTATGTTAATCACATTTGGCAACATAATTCTGCTTAATGCAATCATTCTAATATATTCATCAGCACTTACATTGTTGCTTACGCCTTTAATACGTTTTAATAATGTTCCATCATCCTGAAAAGGCCAAGGTATAAAAGCTAAAAACCCTTTGGAATCTTTCGGCTTTTCACTTTGTACTTCGCGTATCCATACCAAATGTTCAAAGCGTTCTTCAATTGTTTCTACATGCCCAAACATCATTGTAGCTGACGAAGTAATATTTAGTTTGTGTGCAGCACGCATTACATCTAACCATTCGCGCCCAGTACATTTTCCTTTTGATATTAATCTACGAACTCTATCATTTAAAATTTCTGCTCCTGCTCCTGGCAAACTATCCATTCCCGCATCTTTCAACGCTTGCAATACTTCGGTATGTGTGCTTTTTTCAAGCTTTGTAATATGTGCTATTTCTGGTGGCCCAAGTGCATGTAATTTTATATTTGGATACAATGATTTAATTTGTTTGAATGTATCCACATAAAATTTCAGACCTAAATCGGGATGATGTCCACCTTGCAAAAGCAATTGATCGCCACCATATTTTAATGTTTCTTCAATCTTTTGTTTGTAGGTTTCAATATCGGTAATGTATGCTTCTTTATGTCCTGGAATTCGATAAAAATTACAAAACTTACAATTGGCAATACATACATTGGTAGTATTTACATTTCGGTCAATCTGCCAAGTTACTTTTCCATCTGGTTTTTGAATTTTTCGTAATTCATTTGCAACAAAAGCAAGTTCAGATGTTGCAGCATTCTTAAAAAGAAAAACGCCTTCTTCAATACTTAAAAATTCAAAGTTTAATGCACGTTTTAATAAGGATTTTACCTCCATTTTTAGCCAATTATCAGTTAATAAAAAAGAAAAAAAGATTAATTTTCTTTTTTTACATTTACAGTTCTCAAAAATACAAATTATTAATGACAACAATCTCTAAAACAGCTGCAATAAAAAACAATGAAAGCATTATTTTGTTGGGCAGTAAAAAAATAAATTTTGGTTCGTATGGTTTATCAAAAGAAGAAATCATTTATATAAACAATCAATTTGAAAAGCTGAATAAAAAATTTGTTTGTATTAATCAATTAAACCGTTATGTATTGGTACAATTGATTGATAAAAAAGCAGAAACTTATTTAACAAATGAAGCTTTGCGCAAATCCGCTTATGCTGTTCATTCACACATCTCTGATTTAAAATTAGATAAAATTACGGTTGTTGATTGCGAATCAAAATCGGAAGAAACACTTGCTTTTACAGAGGGATTGGCCTTAAGCAATTATCAATTTTTAAAATACAAAAGCAAAAAAGAAGCAAACAGTTTAAAATCAATTGCTGTATCAAGTAAAAAATGTACCGACAAAGAAATTGCTGAGTTACAAATTACAGTGGACGCCACTTGCATTGCACGCACACTTGTAAACGAACCTGTTAGTTTTTTAACGGCAACACAATTATCAAAAGAGTTTCAAAAGCTTGGTAAAGAAGCGGGTTTTAACGTAGAGGTATTTAACAAAGCAAAAATCAAATCATTAAAAATGGGCGGCTTGCTTTCTGTAAACCTTGGTAGTATTGAACCTCCTACATTTAGCATTATGGAATACAAACCAAAAAATGCTAAAAATAAACAACCGATTATTTTAGTTGGTAAAGGCGTAGTGTATGATACAGGCGGTGTAAGTTTAAAACCTACTCCAAACAGCATGGATTTAATGAAAAGTGATATGGCTGGTTCTGCCGCTGTTGGCGCAACAATGTATGCGGTAGCAAAGGCAAAATTACCTGTTTATGTAATTGGTATTGTGCCTGCAACAGACAATAGACCTGGCGAAAATGCTTATGTTCCAGGCGATGTAATTACCATGTACAATGGGATGACAGTAGAGATGTTAAATGCAGATGCTGAAGGAAGAATGATTTTAGCAGATGCACTTTCTTACGCACAAAAATACAACCCACAATTGGTTATAGATTTAGCAACTTTAACAGGTGCTGCAGTAGCAGCAATTGGTACATCAGGAGTCGTGGCTATGGGAACTGCGGATGAAAAAACAAAAAAACAATTAGCAAAAAGTGGCAATACAACTTACGAACGATTAGCAGAAATGCCTTTTTGGGATGATTACGATGATTTATTAAAATCAGATATTGCCGACATGAAAAATATTGGTGGACCTTATGCTGGTTCTATAACTGCTGGTAAATTTTTAGCACGCTATACCAATTACCCTTGGATGCATTTTGATATTGCTGGACCATCATTCCTTACTGCAAAAGACACCTATCGCGGAAAAGGTGGCACAGGTGTTGGTGTACGATTGTTGTTTGATTTTTTAAAAACAAAAGCTAAGTAATTGAAAAATACTTTTCAAAAAATATTTTTTCTTGTTTTACTTTTTTTAGGCAGTAATGTTATTGCTCAAAAAAAAGTATCTCTTATTATTGCCGAATACGATGGCAAAGCTGCAACCAACTATTTACAGAATATTGTGAGTTATACTTTTGTAAATGGGGCAATGGTTGAACGTAAAGTGATTATGAGTGTTCCATCAAAAAACGAAAAAACAAAAGCAGATTTTATTCGTTTTGATATGGGCAAAAACAGCATTTATAAAAACAGATACATCATAACAGGAATAGGCAATGTAATTGATTTAAAAAATCAAAAAATTGTTGTGCCAGATAGAGGCGAATTTGTAAAAGCTTCAGGCGATAGTTTGATATTTTATACCAATGATATTTTTAAAGGAAAGTATTATTCGGTATTGAACACACAAACCAATGTATATCAAAAAGTAGAAAACGCAAATTACAACCCTCGCCCACGACCGGATGTAGAAGTAGATGAGCTATCAAAACCAAATACCATTACAGCATATTATATCACAGGCAAAAAAGATGTTTTGGTAAAAGATGCCGGATTTGGTCAACCACAGCCACTTTTAGGAGATGATGTGAAACGTAAATTTCCTATCTTTTGGCTAAACAACACCACTTTTTTATATGCTCACTTTCCTAAAAATCAACAAATGGTTAGTATATATAAAGTGGGAATAAATAAAACAGTTGAAAAAATTGCTGATATAACAGAAGTTCCCGCTACTGCTAAAAATGATTTTTTTGCTTTTGCAGCAGATGGTAATGTTATTTATTCTTGCGCTAAAGGAAAATATTTAGTTGACTTAACAAAAAAGAAAGTAGATAAAATTATTTTCGAAAATGTTGGAAATGATTTTTCGGTGGAGGCAGATGAAAATTCAAAGTATGGAAGAATAGTAAAATATCAAAACAACGATATTGGAAAAAAATGGTGTAATGCTGATAATGCCGTTACAACATCAGGTTATGCGGCATTCCCATTTGAATTAGTAATCGGAACAGAACGTTATCCGCAAGGAATAGTGGCTTGGAACAACATTACACAAAAATGGGTAAACATTGAATCTTCATCATTAATTAGTGTTATTGGTTGGGTAGAAGAATAAAAATATTATTATTGTAAAAGTATGTCAGACGAAAAAATTATTATAGGAATTACACAAGGCGATGTGAATGGAATCGGATTAGAAATAATTTTAAAAACCTTTCTTGATCCACAAGTGATGGAATTATTTACTCCCGTAATTTTTGGTTCACAAAAAACAGCATCTTATCATCGCAAAGCGTTAAATATTGAAGATTTTAGTTTTAATATTATTCGTGATGTAAATGAAGCAAACCCAAAACGTGCCAACCTAATAAATGTTTATGACGAAGAAATAAATATTGAATTGGGCATGCAAACCGACATTGGTGGTAAATATGCTTTTAAATCATTGGAAGCTGCTACACTAGCATTGCAACAAAATAAAATTGATGCATTGGTTACTGCTCCAATTAACAAACAAAATATTCAATCAGAAACGTTTCATTTTCCAGGACATACTGAATATTTAGATGATATGTTTGGCAAAGGAAATAGTTTAATGATTCTGATGAACGATAAATTAAAAGTTGCTTTAGTTACAGGACATACGCCATTAAATAAAGTTGCTGATGAATTGAGTATTGAAAAAATTCTAAACAAATTACACATTTTAAATCAATCTTTAATTCAGGATTTTTCAATTAGAAAACCAAAAATTGCTGTGCTCGGATTAAATCCACATGCAAGTGATAACGGACTAATCGGAAACGAAGAACAAAACATAATTATCCCTGCTATCAACAAAGCAAAAGAAGAAAACATAATGACTTACGGGCCTTATGCTGCTGATGGCTTTTTCGGGAAAGGCTCCTACAATGAATTTGATGCTGTATTGGCAATGTATCACGACCAAGGATTGGTTGGCTTTAAAGCATTAGCTTTTGGCGATGGTGTAAATTATACTGCTGGTTTACCGATAGTGCGTACATCTCCTGACCATGGAACTGCGTATGATATTGCCGGAAAAGGCCTAGCAAATGAACAATCTTTCAGAAATGCTTTGTATGCTGCTATTGATATTTGCAAAAACCGTAAAATCCACACACAAATAAGCGGTAATCCTTTGAAAATTAATCCTATTCGTAAAGAAAGATAACATGCGTATGTTGTCAGTTCATCCCGATAACTATCGGGAGTGGTCGAGAACGTTGGAAGGTTTAATTTGTCATTCCGACCGTAGAGAGGAATCTCATTCTAAATAAAGAGATTTCTCTCTTCATTGCATTTCGTTCGAAATGACATTAAACAAAAGCATTTAAGTCCATTTTAAGCTAAAAAGTACCCCAATTTATTTTTTCCCCAATAAATTTGCATTAATCATATATTTTGACTTAAATTTGTGTGTATTGACGATAAACTAAACTTATTCAAAACATGAATAAAATTACTATAAAAATTACGGGAGCGTTTTTGCTTTTAGCTGTTGGATTCAGCACAAAAGCACAAACCATATTCTTTAACAATGGTGCAACTGTATTCGCTTCAACTGGTGCAGTTGTTCAAGTAAATGGTGGCTTCCAAAATGATGGGGCAACTGCTTCATTGACAAACGATGGAACAATTACTGTTGCAAACAGTGGAACTCCAGGAACTGTTTTTTTAACAAACAGTTCAACCATGCAAGGTAACGGACAATATTTTGTAGAGCAAGATTGGAGTAATAGTGCCACATTTACTGCTGGTACAAGTACTGTTACATTAAACGGTAATCTTCAACAAAACATTACTACTACAAATGCAACTGTTACTACTTTTAACAATTTGGTATTAACTGGAACAGGTGTTGCTGCAAACAAGAAAAAAACCTTACAAGGTGTAAATGCAAATATTGGTGCGAGTGGAACGCTTACTATCAATGATAGAGAATTAGAAACTTTAACCAATACCATGTTTGTATTAAATCCTGCAACAGGTTGTATAACTAATAGTACTACTGTTGGTAGTGAAGGTTACGTGAGCAGCAGTGTTGGAGGTCGATTATCTCGTGTTACAAATGCAGCTGCAGCTTATTTATATCCAACAGGTTCAAGTGTAGGTACTACACGTTACCGCCCAGTTGTGATTACACCTGCCAGTGCAAGTGCAAATACTTATACTGCACGTTTAGGCAACAACAATGCCACTACAGATGGTTTTAATACTGCTTCTTTAGATACTACAATGTGTAGTGTAAATAATTTATTTTATCATGAAGTAAATCGTGCAGCAGGAACCGACAATGCAAACATTGATATTTTTTACGACCAAACTGCTGATGGTGGCTGGGATGGAATGGCACAATGGAATACACCAACTGCTGCATTATGGAATAACATGGGAACTGTAACGGCTACTGCCGGTGTTCCTTTAAATGATGTATTAAAAGTGAATTGGGCAGATTTTTCAAATTCTCCTTATGCACTTGCACGTATTAAGCCGAACACTCCTATATTTGCTTGTAACGATGTTTGTGCGAATACTACTGGTGTACCTTATACTGCAACAGGAAGTAGTGGTACTTACACTTGGACAGTGCCAGGTGGTTCTACTATTACTTCGGGACAAGGAACAAGTTCAATCAATGTTGACTTTGGAAGTACATCAGGACCAATAACTGTAACAGCATCTAGTGCTTTAGGTTGTGCATCAACACCTGCTTCATGTACTGTTAATGTTAATGCTGTTCCTACAGCGGCTTTTGATACTGCTTCTGCTGGTTTTGTAATGAACTTTACTGATTTGAGCACATCTCCTGTAAACTCATGGTTATGGGACTTTGGTGATGGCGGAACATCAACATCACAAAATCCAACACATACTTTTAATTCTAATGGCCCACAAAATGTTTGTTTAACTGCAAGTAATAATGGCTGCTCTAATACAGCTTGTTATACTGTGTTTATTGATGGAAATGATTTTATAATTATACCAAATGTATTTACTCCTGATGGTGATGGTAACAATGATTTATACTTTATTAGCAGCGGTGGATTAAAAGAGTACAAATTAGAAATTTATGATCGTTGGGGATTAAAGGTATTTTCTTCTGAAAGTGCTGGTGAAAAATGGGATGGTCGTACTACTGCTGGTTTAATTTGTACTGACGGGACCTACTACTTTATTTTAAAAGCAATATCTGTAACTACTAAAGATTATAGTACTACTGGTTACATTCAGTTGATTAGAAAAGCATAAGCAAACTGATAAATATTATAAATAAAAAACTCCCGAAAAATTTCGGGAGTTTTTTATTTAACTAAGAATTAATTTTAAAGTTTCGCTTTCACCTCAACCATATCATACCCTTCAATAATATCCCCTACTTTAATATCGTTGTAATTAGCAATGTTTAATCCACATTCAAATCCTTTGTTCACTTCTTTTACATCGTCTTTAAAGCGTTTTAGTGAACCTAACTCACCGGAATGGACCACAATACCATCGCGTATAATACGCACTTTAGTATTACGTGTTACTTTTCCGTCCAATACATAACAACCTGCAATGGTTCCAACTTTTGTAATATTAAATACTTCACGTATTTCAATGTTACATACTACTTTCTCTTCAAATTCAGGAGCAAGCATACCTTCCATTGCCGCTTTTATTTCTTCAATTGCTTTGTAAATAATTGAATATAAACGAATATCTATTTGTTCTGTTTCAGCAATTTTACGTGCACTCACAGTAGGTCGCACTTGGAAACCAACTATTACCGCATTGGATGCTGATGCTAACAATACATCTGATTCAGAAATTGCTCCTACTGCTTTGTGTACAATTTTAACTTGTACTTTATCAGTAGAAAGTTTTTGTAATGAATCAGATAATGCTTCTACTGAACCATCCACGTCACCTTTTACAATTACGTTTAATTCTTTGAAATCTCCAATTGCTAAACGTCTTCCAATCTCATCAAGTGTAATGTGTTTTTGCGTACGAATACCTTGTTCGCGTTGTAATTGCAAACGTTTTGATGCAATTTCTCTTGCTTCACGTTCATCATACATCACATGGAATTTATCACCTGATTGTGGCGCACCACTTAAACCAAGTAATGATACTGGTGTTGCAGGTCCTACTTCATTTACAACTTGTCCGCGCTCATTATGTAAAGCTTTTACTTTACCACTGTAACATCCTGCCAATAAAATATCTCCTACTTTTAATGTTCCAGCTTCTACAAGTATTGTACTTACATAACCTCTTCCTTTATCCAATTCAGATTCAATTACAGTACCTGAAGCATTTTTATTTGGGTTTGCTTTTAAGTCTAATAACTCTGCTTCTAATAAAACTTTTTCTAAAAGCAAATCAATGTTTTTACCCATTTTAGCAGAAATTTCTTGACACTGGAATTTACCTCCCCACTCTTCAACTAAAATATTCATGGCAGATAATGCCTCACGTATTTTATCAGGATTAGCTCCTGGCTTATCAATTTTATTTATTGCAATAACCAATGGAACACCAGCAGCTTGTGCATGGTTGATAGCTTCTACTGTTTGAGGCATCACACTATCATCAGCAGCTACAACGATAATAGCAATATCTGTTACTTGAGCACCACGAGCACGCATTGCTGTAAAGGCTTCGTGACCAGGAGTATCAAGGAAAGTAATGTGTTTCCCACTTTCTAATGTTACACTATATGCTCCAATATGTTGTGTAATTCCACCTGCCTCACCAGCAATTACATTTGCTTTACGAATGTAATCTAATAAAGATGTTTTACCATGGTCAACGTGACCCATAACGGTTACAATTGGTGGACGAGGTTTTAAATCTTCCGGTTTGTCTTCTTCTTCTTTAATTGCTTCTTGTACCTCTACACTTACAAATTCTAATTTGTATCCAAACTCTTCGGCAACAATAGCAATTGTTTCAGCATCTAATCGTTGATTAATAGAAACAAACATTCCTAAACTCATACAAGTAGAAATAATTTCGTTTACAGGAACATTCATCATTTGTGCTAACTGATTAGCAGAAACAAACTCTGTAACTTTTATTATCTTTTTTTCTAAATCTTGTAATTCCGCTTCTTCTTGTAAACGCTCACTTACTTGATCACGTTTTGATCTACGGTGTTTTGATGCTTTTGATTTTCCCGCACCACTTAAGCGTGCAAGGGTTTCTTTAATTTGTTGTTGAATTTCATCTGGTGTAAGCTCAACTTTTTGATGTTTTTGAAACTTACCTCTTCCAGAACCACCACCTGGTGTGAATTTAGGCTTATCACCTGCAGGAGTATTTGTAGTTGACCCTCCTTCTTTATTCCAACTATCACCAATTACATTTCCACCAAAACTTTTCTTAATACGTTTACGTTTTTTCTTTTGATCTTTTGAATTTTCATTAGAAGAAGCAACAGGTTTTTTTCTTTCTTCTTTTACAGGCAAATCAATTTTACCCATAATTTTTGGCCCTTCTAATTTTTCAATTTTTGTTTCGTAAAACTCTTCTTTAGGCGTAGTATCTTCTACTGAAGTATTTACTTCTTCTGGTTTTTCAACTATTTTTTCCTCCTCAAGCTCAGCCGTTTTTTTAGCTTTGCCTTTTGTAGTTTTTGCTTTTGGCTCTTCTTTCTCTTCTTTTTTCGCTTTCGATTTTTTATCAGGCTTTGTTTTTGAGTTGATTGCATCTAAATCGATTTTATCAACTACTTTAACTTTAACATCTGATTCGGATTTAGCTTTAATTACTTCTTCTTCTTTATCTTCTTTTTTTGCCTTTGCAGTTGATTTTTTTGCTGGTTTTTCTTCAACTGCTTGAACATTTTTAATAATAATCTCAGCTTCTTCTTCTTTTACTTTGGATGGTTCTTTTTTAAGAACTTCTTCTTCCATCGTAACACTTTCTTTCTTTTCACGGGTAACGTTAGCTTTTTTAACAGCTTCTTCTTTGGCCGCTTTTTCCGACTGAAATTCTTTTAAAAGTAAACTATATACTTCGTCACTAATTTTTTCCATCGGACTATTATTGATAGTAGTTCCTTTGGTTTTTAAAAAATCAGTAATTGTAGAAGTACTTACGTTTAACTCCTTTGCTACTTTACTTAATCGTAATGTTTTGTTTTCTGACATATTTTTTTGTTTAGTGAAGGGGCATTTGCAATTGCTATTCCCTATTCCCTATTTCATTGTTTTGTTTTATTCAAACTCAGCTTGTAAAATTGCTTTTACATCTTTAATTGTTACTTCTTCTAAATCGGTACGTTTTAAAAGTTCTTCATCTGATAATTCTAAAACAGATTTAGCTGTATCACAACCAATTGCTTTAAATTCATCAATAATCCAACTTTCAATTTCATCTGCAAATTCTTCTAAATCCACATCTTCCACATCCACATCTGTATCGCGATACACATCAATTTCATAACCAGTTAATTTGCCAGCTAATTTAATGTTGTGTCCACCTTTACCAATTGCTAATGAAACTTGGTCTGGCTTTAAATATACTTCTGCACGGCTATTTTCTTCATCAATTTTTACGGATGTAATTTTTGCTGGGCTTAATGCACGTGTAATAAATAATTGTGCATTGTTAGTATAATTAATAACATCAATATTTTCGTTTCTTAACTCACGAACAATACCATGAATACGAGAACCTTTCATACCAACACAAGCTCCAACTGGGTCAATTCTATCGTCATAAGATTCAACAGCCACTTTAGCTCTTTCGCCTGGTTCACGCACAATTTTTTTGATGGTGATTAATCCATCAAATACTTCTGGAACTTCTTGTTCAAATAAACGAGCTAAAAATTCTGGAGCTGTACGAGAAAGAACAATTATTGGCGAGTTGTTTTTCATTTCTACGCGTCTAACTACAGCACGCATTGTATCGCCTTTCTTGTAAAAATCAGTAGGTATTTGTTCTGATTTTGGTAAAATTAATTCATTACCATCTTCATCTAAAATCAATAATTCTTTTTTCCAGATTTGGTAAACTTCACCTGTGATTATTTCTCCAACTTTTTCTTTGTATTTTTTGTAAACACCATCTTTTTCACGCTCCAAAATTTTAGAAACTAAATTTTGGCGAACTGCTAATACAGCACGTCTTCCAAAATCATCTAATTTAACTGGAGTTACTAATTCCTCACCTATTTCCAAATCAGCTTCTACTTTACGAGCATCTGTTAAGCTAATGTGTTTACCTGGATCGAAGTCGAAACTATCTTCTGCAAATTCATCATCCACAATTTCACGATTGTGCCATATCTCAATCTCTCCACGATCGGGATTCATGATAATGTCAAAATTTTCTTCTGATTCTGGACCGTATTTTTTAAGCAACATGCTTTTAAAAACGTCTTCGATAATACTCATTAACGTAGGACGGTCAATGTTTTTAATTTCTTTGAATTCTGAGAATGATTCAATTAAATTAATGCTTTCCATGATTTTTATTGTTTTTATAGTTTTTAAAATGATAATACAACTTTCGTTTCTTTTATTTGATTAAAAGTTAAGTTGACGTTATTTATTATTAATTGTTTTGATTTTTTTCCTGCTATAACTTCTTTTGTTTTTGTTTCAATAAGTATTGATTCATCATTTACTGAAAGTAATTTTCCAATCACTTTTTCACCTTCTTTTGTTAATGAACTTATTTCTCTGCCAATGTTTTTTTTGTATTGGCGCTTTGTTTTAAATGGATAGTCCAGCCCTGGTGATGAAACTTCTATTGAAAAATCTTCTATTTCTCTATCTAAGTTTGCTTCTACATGTCGGCTAACTGCAACACAATCTGCCACCACAATTCCTTTATCGCTATCCATTAATACGGTAATCTTATTTCCTGGCTTAACAGCTATATCTACAATAAAATTGGGGCTTCCCTCAATTTTTTCTTCTACCAACCGTTTTATTTTTTCTACCGTAATCATTACTTTTTAACAAATAAAAGAGGGGACTAATCGTCCCCTCTGATTAAATAATTCATCTGAAAGTGAATGCAAATGTACTAAAATCTTTTTAAATAACAAAATATATTTTTAAGCAACTTTATGTGCTATTTTTCCGTCTAACAGGTAATTGAAAGAGATAAATTGTCTATTTTTGAAGACAAATATTTATTAAGGTTGACTAATTCAGGGGAGACTTTCAAAAACCTAATACTAATATTATGGAAACTTTATTAAAAATAATTACTAAAAATTTGAAAATCAATTTATTACGACTATCTCTTTTGTTATTATTTGCCTTTTCAAATATTCAAGGCTACGCACAAGATGCTGGTATAAGTAATCTTAAGAAAAATCTATCTGCTATTAAGGATGAACAAAAAAAGATAGCTGAAGAGAAGGAGATGTGGAGTTATGTTTACATGATTTTAGGCTTTGGCGTAGTAATAGGAATAGCTTGGTTCACAACAGTTGCAGCACGTAAAAAAGCAAAAAAAGATGCTGAAGAGAGACAACGATTAATTACAAAAATTCATGGTGATCCTTCCAAAAGAACTAATTTGCATAGGGCCAGAAGATAATTTTTACATTATTCCGATACCACATATCCATCTTTCAAAGTAATTATTCTATCTGTTTTTTCAGCAAAATGCATATCGTGTGTAACTACCGCAATAGATTGATTCAATTCTTCTTTTAACTCTTTAAAAATATCAAACACATTTTGGGAATTGGTAGAATCTAAATTTCCTGTTGGCTCGTCCCCAAAAATAATTTTTGGTTGATTTATCAATGCTCTTGCAATGGCAACTCTTTGTTGTTGTCCGCCTGATAATTTATTGGCTTTTTTTAATGCTTGGTCTCGTAAACCCAGTAAATCTAATTTATTATAAGCCATCTCTTTTATTTCTTCTTCAGAATATCTGGCCAATTTCAGTGCAGGCAAACAAACATTTTCTAAAACTGTAAACTCTGGCAACAAATAATGAAATTGAAATACAAATCCAATTTTTTCATTTCTGATTTCTGATAATTGATTTTTGGTTTTTAAACTTAAATCGTCACCATCAAAAAAAATATGCCCATTATAGTCTGTATCTAATGTACTCAAAACATATAGTAACGTTGATTTTCCACTACCAGAGGAACCAACAATAGAAACAAATTCGCCTTGACGAATACTTATATTAATATTTTTCAGTGCCTGAAATTCAACAGGATCATGAAATGATTTATTTAGATTTTTTGTTTCTATTATATTCATTATTTACTTCTAATAATATCTATTGCATCTAATTTTGCAGCTTTGCGCGCAGGAATATAACCAGCTATTGCTGTTGCAATTAATCCAAACATATATGCAAAAAGATAAAATGCTGGCGAAGAATTAAAACGCAAGTATTCCATGGAAACAAATCCTTTAATATCCATTTTTATACTACCTACTATTTTTTGCAACAAAAAACCAAGCAGCAAACCTAATAAGCCACCAATGATTCCAATAATTAACGACTCCGTTAAAAATATTTTTTTTATGTCGCCATCCTTATACCCTATTGCCTTAAGAATAGCAATATCAGGCATTTTTTCATAAATTATCATCATTAAAATATTAAAAATACCAAACCCAGATACGATTAAAATGGACACAATAATTAAATAAGTAACTAAATTTTGAATTTTAAATACACTAAAAATATTTGCATTGGCTTCTTTCCAATCAACGGTTCTAAAACCAAATTTTTTATTGTAAAATTTTGCTAATGATTCCGCTTCTTCAAAATTTTTGAGTTTAATATTTATATCCGTTATATATGCTCCATCCACTTTTAATAGTTTTTGCGCATTACGTATATTTATATATGCCCTGCTTTTATCCACATCTGTTAAACCGCTGTGGTTAATTCCAACAATTTTCATATCAAGCGTAACACCTAATGGAGAAGTGATTGAAATATTATCATTCATTTTTGCTCCTAACAAATCTGCCAAACCGTCTCCTAAAATAATTCCATTAGGGATGGTCTGTAATTTTGTTAAATCGCCTTGCGTCATATTTTTTGACACATTAAACAAAATGTTTTCTTTTACAATATCAACTCCTGAAACACGACCAGCAATTTGTGAAATGCCTACTTTAAATATTGCTTGAGAACCTAAAAATGGTGAAACACCCACTACTCTCGGGTCTTTTTCGAGTGCAGCAATTATTTGATAACCATTTTTGATTTTTGTTTGTTCATCCTTTGGCTTTTGGTTTAAGACTAAATTCCAATTTTTATCTGAATCATTTATTTTATCTAAAATACTTTTTCTGTTTTTTTCTGCTTCATTAAATATTCTTATGTTGGCTGTTGTACTCACCGTTTCATCAATAAAATAAGCTTGAAATCCTGACATTAATCCAGCTTGAAAAATAAAAATAGCAATACCAAAAGTTACACCAAGCATAGCAACTATAGTTTGCCTTTTTTTAGAAAGCAAATGCGTTAAAGCTATTTTTATGACTGGCGTTTTTTTTATCATCTTAAGGCATTGTTATTTCTGCTCCTTCTTCAACTCCAGAGAGGATTTCAACAAACTCTAAATCTTCTGCTCCTTTTACAATTTTCACAATATTACCACTCGATTTTAGTTTTAATTTATTCCCCTCTATTAAAAATTCGCGCGGAACAACTAAAATGTTTTTCTTTTCAGCAATAATAATATTTGCTTCTACAGCCATTCCTGAAAATATTTGATATTTTTTGTCAAGCTCAATCGAAGAAATAATTTTTGCCGTTTTATTGTTTTGATTAATTCTTGGATATGTTTCTTCTACCTTCCCTTTAAATACAACATCTTTGTAAGCATCAATCATATAAACAATTGATTGGCCATTTTTTATAAGAGACGCGTCTGTTTCATCAACACTCAGTTCAATTTCAAATTTTTCACCATCACCAATTTCCATTAAAACAAATTGAGTATTCACCAATTCCCCTTCTTTTGGTATAATATCATAAATTTTACCATTAACCGCAGATGTAAGCGTATAATCATTTTTGTTTGACAGCTGAGCATCGTATTGTATCTGTGCATTTTCAAGTTCTATTTTAACTTTATCTTTTGTATTACTATACATGTTTACAGCTTTCAAATAATTTTGTTTTGAAATTTCAAATTGTGTTTTTGATTGGTCATACTGTAATTTTGATATTGCATTTTCCTTTAAAAGCGATTCAAAACGTTTAAAGTTTATTGAGTCCAATTCATATTTAGATTTTGTAGAAGCCACATCTTGCCTAAGCGATATGAAAAAAGAAGAATTTTCATTTGCGTTTTTTTTAGCTAAATCCAATAAATTTTTTGCAGTATTTACATTCAATTCACTCACCACACTTTTCAGTGTAAGTAATGGATCACCCACTTTAATAATGTCGCCAACATGAACATGTATTTTTTCTATATAACCAGGAAGTTTGCTGTAAACTTTATAATTATTTAATGGGTATATTTTGCCAGAAGCATAAACCGCTTGTGTTAAATCCTTACTCTGTATAGTAGTGGTTTCGTTATTATTTTTACAACTAACAATAAGCAAAGCCGATAATAAAATTAAAAATGTCCGTTTCATTTTATTTAATATTTTTTCCAATTATTCCTAAATGCGTATTATTAAAACTATCTAAATACTTTAACCCGTATCCAAAAACTCTATCCATACTTGAATGTGCAAACAAAATTATTCCACTTAATTCTACATATTCATTATTAATGAAATATCCAGTTATTAAGATAATTAGCGCTATTGTTTTGTGATGGATAATATTATAACAAATGGCTCCAATTTTTGTATTAACTAGGTAACCAAGCATACTAATATCTGGCAAAAGAATTAATGCTGGGAATATCCACCAATCAAAATTTAACTGATTAAATAAATAAATGCCAAAAGTAAACATAGATAACTCTTCAAACTTTATAAGTGTTTTCATATAATAAAAAATTAAAAAGGCGTTCAAAATTTTGAACGCCCTTTTCTTAATAATCTAGGTTTCCGTATTCTAATTTTTTACCTTTTAAGTATAGTGCTAAACGCAATATTAAAACTAAAAATGGGACATACATTAATGCTGTTGGTAGCCCAAAATGTTTCAGTACAATTTCTGACTTTCGTTTTAATCGTTCTGCAATAAGATACATTGCAGGCACTAATAACAAAGTTAAAAAAGTGGCAAAACTCAATCCAAAAATCATTGTCCACGATAGCGGCCCCCAAAATACCACACTATCACCACCAAAATAAATATGTGGATTGCCTGTAGAAAACAACGCTTGAAAATCAATATTTAAACCTACAGCTAATGGTATTAAGCCAAGTATGGCAGCAGTAGCTGTTAGAATAACTGGTGTCATGCGTGTGCGTCCTGCTTCAAGCGTTGCATCCCACAAACTCATTCCTTCTCCTCTTGCCATCTCGGCAAATTCAACCAATAAAATTCCATTTCTAACCACAATACCCGCAAGAGCGACAATCCCTATTCCTGTCATAACAATACTCATATCCATCTTAAACAAGGCTGTTCCTAATAAAACGCCAATTACACTAAAGAAAATTTCAGTAAGAATAATAAATGGTTTACCAACAGAATTAAATTGTGTTACTAATATTAACAAAATTAGTCCTAAGGAAATTAACATTGCTGTAGAAAGAAAATCAGCTGTTTCTTTTTGTTCCTCTTGTTCACCAGTAAAATCAACCGTAACATTTCCTTCAGGCATAAACTGTCCAGCAATCTTTTGAACTTTTTCAACCACTTCATTTGGATTAAAACCTTCTGATACATTTGAAGAAAGTGTGATTACTCGTTTTTGCATTTTACGTTTAATTCCGCCATATGTGTTGCTATATTCTACATCGCAAAACGCTGATAAAGGAACACTTCTTAAAATACCTCCCATATTCATATCTCGGAAAGTGATTTTTAAATTACGAAGTGCTTCAATATTGTTTCTTTGGTCATATTGGTAACGTAGTTGAATTGGGTATTCATCATTTTCATCTTTAAACTTGCTAGCTTCGGCACCAAAAACAGCATTTCTAATTTCCATACCAATAACGCCAGTTGAAATCCCTTCCCTATTAGCTCTTTCCCTATCGATATTAAATACAATCTCAGGCTTATTATTTTCAAAATCTGATTTTAAATTTTCCACTCCATCGATTTTTTGTTCATCAATAAATCGTTTTAATCGGATAGCATTTTTTACAAGTTCATCAAAATCTTCTCCTTTTACTTCTATGTTAATTGGTTTTGGAACTGGAGGTCCGGCCTGTTCAGGAGAAACAGAAATTTCAGCACCAGGTATATTCCAATTAAGTTTTTGTAAAGTAGAAAGATATTTTGAAGTTGATTCTCCGTTTCTTTTGGAATATTGAACAAAAGAAATTGCTATTTTCCCTCTATTTGGATAATCGCTTTGATCCTGATCTTGTGGGTCTGTGGTTCCTTTTGTAACGTTTGTAATGATAGATTTAACTATCTTATTTGAGTCGCCAAGTACAGAGTTTACTTTTTGCTCAACATCCAACATTACAACATTTGTTTGTGCTGGATCTGTTCCAACAGGTAGTTTTACATAAACATAAATAAAATTAGGATCGCCTTGCGGGAAGAATACCACTTTAGGTTCACGGATAGCAAAGAAAATAAACGAAAATAAAAATAAAACTAATGTCCCAAAAAGAGCCATCCATGGACGTTTTAAAAATTTTAACAATAAATTAGTATATCCTCTTTGAAAAGCTGGCCATGCTTTTGTTTGGAATTTTTCTATTATCTTATATAACCAAAAACGATGTATCAACATAAACACAGTAAAAAATAGTGAAAGGTTTCCAATTGCTACATAGCCTTTAGCATAGCATAACAATGCAACTAAAATGGATAGGACTATTCTGATTTTCCCTAACCGAGTGAGTTTACCATATTTTTGTTTTTCTTCTTCATGCGTTTTCATAAAATCAACTGCAAAAACCGGATTGATGATATATGCAACAGCTAACGAAGCTAGTAATGTTATGATGAGTGTTACTGGCAGAAAATACATGAATTTCCCTATTATTCCTGGCCAAAAAGCAAGCGGAATAAAAGGAGCAAGCGTAGTAAGTGTTCCACTCAATACAGGCAAAAACACTTCACCTGCTGCCATTTTTGCCGCTTCTTTTATTTTTTTCTTCCCATTATCGAAAATGCGATGCGTATTTTCAATTACTACAATCGCATCATCTACCACAATACCAAGTGCTAATAAAAAAGCAAATAGCACAATCATATTTAAAGTAAATCCAATGCTTGGCATAAATAAAAAGGCAATAAACATTGAAAGAGGTACGGATGCAGCTACAAACAGAGCATTTGTAACACCCATAAAAAACATTAAAATAAATGTCACTAAAATAAATCCAATAATGATGGTATTAATTAAATCATGTAATGTTAAGCGTGTTTGATCTGATTGGTCTCCTGAAACGGTAATAACTAGTTCTTTAGGAAAATTTTCATCTTGCATTGTTTTTATTAATTCGTTGATTTTATCCGATGCCTGAACAAGATTTTCTCCAGAGCGTTTAATTACATTTAAAGTAATTACATTTTTCCCTTCTAAACGAGCATAACTTTCTTGTTCTTTATTGCTATCTATTACTTCTGCTACATCTCTTAAATAAAGTTTTGCTCCCGTTTGTGAAACCATCACTAAATTTTGAATTTCTTCTACGGTTTTAAATTGTGCACGAACGGTAAGACTTCTTTTCATGCCATCCATTGGCACAAGCCCTCCAGAAATATTCATGTTTTCATATTGTATCGCTCTTTGAATATCTCCAAGAGTGAGTGATGCGGCTTGCATTTTATACATATCCACATTTACCTGTATTTCTCTATCCAATGCCCCAACCATCACCACTTTAGTGATTTCTTTCATACCTTCAATCTTATCTTTCAGTTGGTCGCCATATTTTTTTAATTTATTCAAATCCATTTTACCAGCCATATTAATGTACATAATGGGTAAATCAGAAAATGAAACCTCCATTACATTTGGTTGTAATGTTAAATCTTTTGGCAGATCAGATTGTGCTTTATCTACAGCGTCTTTAACTTTTTGTTTTGCAACTGCTACATCAACATTCGTATTAAATTCTACCATAATTACAGAGACATCTTGTAAAGAAGTGGAATTTATTTTTTTTACACCAGAAATTGATTTTAATTGTTTCTCAATAGGTTTTGTAACTAAATTTTCAATATTAGTGGGAGCATTACCTGCATAAACTGTATTTATATAAATTGTTGGTACAACAATATCAGGAAAACTCTCCTTTGGTAAATTATTATAGGACATAATTCCTGCTATTGCAATAAAAGCTGTTAGCACATAAACGCTTATTTTATTATCTATTGCCCAACTTGACGGTTTAAATTCTTTGAATTTCATCTGTAAAATTTCTTTTATTATTATTCATTATTACAATAATTAAATTATCGTAAATTTTATTATTTAGTTATAATATTAAGTTGTGTTATTTTTTATATAACACAACATCTCCTTCATTTACAATATCATAACCTAATGTAACGAGTAAGTCTCCATCCTTCAGCCCTTCAAGTATTTCTGCTTTTCCATTGTATTGTTTTCCTACTTTAACTAATTGTTTTTTTACTTTATTTCCTTCAGCCACATAAACAAAAAGTTCTTTATTTTCATCTTTCTGAATGGTTCTAACAGGAATAATTAAAATAGGATTGGAAGATTGGTAATCATTAATGTTTAACCTTGCAACCATATTTGGATGATACTCTTTTTTGTTATCTAATAATACTTCAACTAAAAAAGTTCGACTTGCTGAATTAATTGCACGAGCTACAAAATTTACTTTTGTAACAATGGAATCCTTCATATCAGGAAAATAAACAACAACTTCACTCCCTTTTTTTATCTTTGAAGCATAACTTTCTGCAACATCTGCCTTTACTTTTAAGTTAGAAAAATTTATTACTCTTATTGCTGGCATTCCAGGGGCAACTCCTTGACCTATCTTAATGTCAATTGCATCAACAGTTCCGTTTATAGGAGAAATAATTTTGGTCATTCTAATCTGTTCTTGAAGAGCGGCCATTTTTTTCTCCATGCTTTCTTTATTTGTTTTGGCCTGCAAGAACTGAACTTCTGTACCAATTTTTTGTTCCCACAGATTTTTTTGTTTTTCATAAATTTGATTAATCAAATCTAAGTTTGTTTGTAAATCAGACATTTGTTGATTGTATGCTTTGGCATCAGTTTCAGCTAAGATTTGACCTACACGGACTTCATCACCAACTTTTACATTTATTTTATTAATTGTTCCGGGCATTTCTGTGCTTAATGCAACATTTTCATCGGCATCTACTTTGCCCTGTACATCTATATAATTTTTAAATATTTCTGGTTTTATTTTTTCTACTGCAATAGCTATCCCTTTTTGAGAAGTATCATTTGCTGCTAGCTCGGCTTCTAGCAATAAAATTTTAGCTTTTATTTCAGCTTCCTGTTTTTTTAAATTTTCTAATTCAACTTTTTTATCTCCTGTCCCCGAATTACATGCTATAATTGTTATTGCAAAAATCGATATCAATGCTAATTTTTTCATAAATCGTAATTTTAGTTTTTATTTTATTTTAAATTTCCTGTTGCTTTATCAAAGTCTATTTTTGCAACTAAGGCATCGAATAGAGCGTTATAATAATTAGTTTGTGCTTCTTTTAAAGCTGTTTCAGCAGTAATCATTTCAAGTGTTGAACCTACACCTTGTTCTTGTTTTAATTTCGTTACACGATAAACATCTTCTGCTATTCCAATATTTTTTCGCTGTGTTTCTAAAGATTTAGAAGCATTTTGTAAACTTGTAGTTGCCGAAACAATTTCTAAATCGATAGATTGTTTCATAAAATCAAGATTATTTTCCGCTTGTTGAAATTTTAATTTTGCTTGTTGAATTTTAAAATGTCGTTGTCCACTCGTAAAAATTGGCATTGTAACTTTAGCACCTACCAAAGCAATCGGATACCAAGGTTTGCTTGTTTGAAAAATATCAAATTCATTTCGGAAAGCATTTGCGCTCAAACTACCATAGGCAAACGCATTAGGTAGGTATGCAAACTTATTTCTTCTTAAATCAAGTTTTGCAAGTGTTTGTTGTGTTTCAACTAATTTAAATTCCGCTCGTTTGTTATAGTCAAATTTTTCTACAGTAATATTTTCTGTTATATCAAATTTTACATCATCAATTTTATCTGTTAGCGTAAGGTTTGCATTTATGGGCATTCCCATTTGGTATTTTAAAAAATACATTCCTAAATTCAAAAGACGTTCTACTTTTTCTTTCTCTACCAACAAATTATTGTACGCAACAAAAATTCTATCGTAATCTATTTTTTCTACAAACCCATTTTCGTATAGCGCTTTGGTATCATCTAATGCTTTTTTAATTCTAGTAACATTGGCATCCATTAACTTCATTCTTTCTTGGTTTACCAAAACAGTATAATATGCTTTACAAACAGTTGCTGTTGCTTCTATTTTGGTTCTTTCAGTAGATTTTTTAGAAATTTCAACAAATGTTTTTGTAGCTTTTAAGCCTAAAAAATAATCCCCACTAAATAATAATTGGCTAGCGTCTAACCCTGCAGTTGCTTGATATTGCGTGCCAAACTTAACAGCTGCGTATGAGCCTGCTGGCCCACCAAAAACTTCGGCAGGAATTAATGATGTTGGTATTTCCAAAAAATCTTTCACATCAAAATTTGAGTTAATTTGAGGTAGGCCCATGCCTGTTATTTCATTTACTTTTGCTCTTGCTATTTGTTCATCAATCAATGCATTTTGCACATTATTTTGATTTTGCAAAGCATAATCAACCGCTTGTTTTAATGAAAAAGAAAAAATTTCTCCTTCCTTTGTTTGAGCGAACGTACTGATGGTATTTACCGCTAACGTTATAATTAAAAATATTTTTTTCATATACTATTTATTAGTGTTTTTATTCTTCTTCTATTACTTGCTTGTACTTATTAATTAATTTATGCCCTTTTAAAGTGCAAATACCATGTAAAAAATGATCTATCATAGTAAGCTGTATGTCTAAAATTTTGAATTCAGATGGAGGAAATATTTCTGGACTCAATCCCATTTCAACTTGCTCAATTCGCATACGCGCTAAAATTTTCGAATTAATATCTGGCCTTACTAAACCTTCAGACTTACCTCTTTCAATGCTTGACTCAATCATTTTTGCCATACATTCTTGCTTAAATACTTTAAATTGCCCCCAAGCCTTTGGATGGTATTTTTGCAAATCGTAAAATATATTTGGATTTACTTTTGTGAACATGGTACTAATATGCTTCATCATGTTCATCACTTCCTCAATCATGTTTGCAGATTCTTTTTGAATTTGTTCAAATTCACATTCATCTTGCTTTAAGGAATATTGCATAAGCGTTTCAACGATTTCATTTTTATCAGAATAAAATTGATAAATCGTTTTTTTAGATATTGCCAAATGTTTGGCAATATCATCCATTGTTACGCTTTTTATTCCGTACTTAAAAAACAGCTCTTCTGCTCCTTTCAATATTCTGTCTTTTGTTTCCATAATTTTTACAGGGGTTAAATATTTTCGAGCACAAAACTATGGAAACATTTTTTATTTCCAAAGTTTCCAATTAAATATTTATACGAAACACATGCAACTACTTGATTTTCAAAATAAAAAAGGAAACAAAAAATGTTTATTTTGTTTCCTTTTTTATTAATAATAGAAATTTAAGATGGTTTTTTGGCTTGAGGTTTAGGTTTTCTCTTGAAATTTTTATTTTTCACAAATGTCTTTTTCACCTTTAAATCTGGAGCATAGATTGGTCCTTCGCCAAGATGGGCTGGCAAAGATATTTTTTTGACTTCGGCACCAATCAAATTTTCAATCTGTGCAAATTTTTGTTGGTCTAGTTCATTAATAAATGTTAATGCTACTCCCGTAGAAGCAGCCCGTGCAGTTCTTCCGATACGATGTATATAATCTTCCGCATCATTAGGCACATCATAATTTATTACTAAACCAATATCTTCAATATCTATACCTCTTGAAAGAATGTCTGTTGCAACTAAAATTTGTGTTTGTTTGCTTCTGAAATCTCTCAACACTTGCTCTCGCTCTGGCTGCTCCAAATCAGAATGAATTGCTTTTGCTTTTAATTTCGCCTTCTGCAAATCACGCTCGAGCTGTTTTACATTTTGTTTTGTGGAAGAAAAAATAATCACACTAGTCAATTCTTTTCCTTCAAGTAAAGAAACAATTAGATTGTTTTTTTGAGTATTATAAACCAAATATGCTCCTTGAATTACCCCTTCAGCTGGTTTAGAAATTGCAATACTTATTTGTTCTGGGTTATTTAATAATTTAGTAGCAAGTGTTCTAATTTTTGATGGCATAGTAGCCGAAAACATCAATGTTTGTCTATTCTTTGGCAAATAAGTAGAAATCTTAATTATATCATCTACAAATCCCATATCCAACATTCTGTCTGCTTCATCTAAAATTAAATGCTGTAATTTATCCAACTTAACATATCCCATATTTAAATGCGCCATCAGACGGCCTGGTGTGGCAATAATTACATTTGCTCCTTGTGTTAATGCTTTTCTTTCTGTTTCAAATACACTCCCATCACTTCCACCATAAATAGCCAATGAACTTACAGACGTAAAATAAGAAAACCCTTGTAATGCCTGATCTATTTGCAGTGCAAGTTCACGCGTAGGAACAACTATTAATGTATTAGTTGAATTAGTTGGATTTATTGAAAGCTTATTAAGTATTGGTAACAAAAAAGCTGCAGTCTTTCCAGTTCCTGTTTGAGCACATGCTATTAAATCTTTATTATTCAGAATTATTGGGATAGCTTGTTCTTGAATTGGAGTAGGTTTCTCAAATCCCATAGAATCAAGTCCTTCTTGCAAACTTTCATGAAAATTTAAATCTCGAAAAATCAATTTTTTATTTTTTAGTTGCACGAATATAAGTTATATTTTTTATTAGTGATTATTCCTTTATCTTCGTTCGGATAAAACAGAAGCCTGATTATGTTTAAACTAATCTTTAAAATGTTTGGATGGAAAGTAAGCCACTTTCTTTCAGATGACGTTAAACAATGTGTTATTGTAGTCGCTCCACATACCAGTAATTGGGATTTTATTTTTGGAATGGGTGCTGTTAAAGTAATGAAACTAAACCAACGTTTTGTAATAAAAAAAGAATGGATCCGATTTCCATTAAAAAAATTAATGTTTTCATTAGGTGCATTACCCATTGATAGAAATAAAAAACAAAACAATGGCGACAAAACAAGCACAGTAGATTTAATGATAGATTTATTTAAACAACATCAAAATTTACGTTTAGTAATCACTCCAGAAGGGACACGCTCAAGAGTGAATAAATGGCGCACAGGATTTTATCATGTAGCATTAAAAGCTAATGTTCCAATCGCTTTAGCATTTATTAATTACGAAACCAAAACATGTGGAGTAGATAAAATAATTTATCCATCAGGTGATTTCAAAAAAGACATGAAAGAAATAATGGATTTTTACAAAAATATAAAAGGAAAAAACACTGCAAATTTTTCTTTGGATGAAGAATTAAGTAAATAATAATATACTAGCACACATTAATAAGTATTTAATCGATAGAATAATGCTACTTGTCAAAAAATATTGATAAATTGCTCATTGATGGATATATTTACATAGTATGAAAAACAGTACATCTTTACTACTCTTTATTTTTTTAGCTTTTAGTAAAATTTTAATTTCTCAACAAGTGCCTGCAGTTGAAGAAAACATTTCATACTTAGTTACATTTGGGAAAGAAGGCGATAAATCATGGGGCGATGATGATTTTTCACAAACTTTCTTTTTTGTAATTCCCAAATACCAAATTAAACCTATTTATATTCGAATTTATGACCCTGAAACAAGTGGAGAAAATGACGAAAAAAAAGGTGAATACAATACCAAAACTAAGTTTACTGTTTATGGTGGTAAAACTTGTTTTACAGGGAAAGACGTAAGAAATAGCGAGCCTATAGGCAACTATAAAAGTGGAAATATTCTATACACCAAAACTTTTGGAAGCAATGAAATTTATGACGAAGAGTGGTACACATTTGGGCCTTTTAATCCATCGGAAGGTGAATTAGTTCCAGAATACGGTGGTTATATTTTTAAAATAATTGCAGAAGGTGTAAGTGGTGATGATGGAAACTTATATAAATATTTTTTAAGTACATCTCCTACAGAAAACAAAGCTGTTGAAGGAGGTAATGCCTTCACATTTGAATATACTTTTCGTTTGCCTGATAATATTAACAATGTGGCCCATCTTTACCCATTTGTAGAGGAGAATGTAGTTTCAGTAAAAATCTCAAATTTTGATTTTGACAATGACGGTGAAATAAATATTGTTTCAATGGCAAAAAGTTCAGAAAAAACAAAAGTATCTGGAGATAACGTTTGGGCAACAAGTTTGCATACTATTGTAGAAAAAGAAAAAAAAACCACCTTAGATGTGCAATTTATTAAAAATAAAAAAAATCAAATTAAAAACAATAACGTAAGCCTATACGTTGTAAATCAATACGGTGGAGTACTACCAATTTACACAATTCCGATTGGAGGAACACCAGGAAGTAATTACAAAATACAGTTCGACCAAAAAAAGAAAACAACCACCTATTAATTATTTACTTTGAGAATTTTTGATAAAATAGTTTTAGCATTTTTTCTTTTTACTGCAAATATTTTATTTGCTCAAAATTATCAGTTTAAAAATTTTAGTGTAGATAATGGAATCACACAACCTTATGTTTATTCCATTAATCAAGATAAAAACGGTTACCTATGGATAGGAACAGGCGAAGGTTTTTGCAAATATGATGGTATAAGTTTTAAAACAGCATACACTGCCGATGGACTATCAGACAACTTTGTTTCTACTACATACAAAGATAAATATAGAAATTTGTGGATAGGCCACAATCAGGGGAGTGTAACTTTTTTTGATGGAAAAAAATTTAAATCAATTAACACTTCTGGATTTGCAAAAAGTCCTGTAACAGAAATTACATCTGATGAAAAAGGTTATACTTGGTGCGCAACACAAAGCGATGGAGTTTATCGCATAAGTAAAAAATTTGAGGTAGATGTTTTTAAATTAGAATTTGATCAAGAGAATATTTTTTCAATTGTTGTAACAAATAAAAATCAATTAATAATTGGAACAGCAGAAGGGTTAAAACTTTACGATCTATTGGGCGACAGTAGAAAACCTAAATTCAATTCCATTATAGAAGCTATTCCTGAAACAAGAATAAATTGTATTGTCAAAAAAAATAATTCTACTAGCTTTTGGATTGGCACAGAGGATGAAGGGCTTTTTTTGCTTACGCCAACATCAGATAAGAACAAACCATTTAAAGCATCAAAAGTATATAAGCAAAATAATATTGATTTTGGGAACATACAAGGAATTTTTGAAGACAACATTTCTAATTTATGGATTGCTACGTTTTCAAATGGAATAATAAAACTTATACTCTCCAGCAACACTTTAGAATACAATGAATTTCAGCATTTCTCTGAATCATCCGGACTACCAACTAAACACACCAAAACAGTTTATGCAGATCATGAAGGGAATATTTGGGTGGGCACATACGGCTCTGGTGTGGTAATGATAACTGATAATTTTTTTAAATTTTATTCCCATTCTCAACCAGAATATTCAAATAATGTTTCATGTGTTTTAGCAACAGAAAATATCAAATGGTTTGGGACAGAAAATGGCCTCTTAAAAATTGACCTCCGAACAAAACAAAAATTTGACTTTTATAACGCAAAAAACAAATTTATTACTGATAAAATAACATGTATTTTTCAGCCCGACACAACAAAAATTATTGTAGGAACAGAAAAAAGTGGTGTTTATTCTTTTGACATTCAAAAAGAAAAATTTGTGAGAATTATTTTAAATGAAGATAATTTAAGCGATAAAATCAACAGCATTGTTGGATATGGCAATATCTTATTTATTGCAACAAAAAATGGAATATTTAAACTGAATTACGAGAAAAAAATAACTACTCACTTTACAACAGAAAACGGACTTACACACAATAACATCAATCAATTGTTTTTAGATAAAAACAAAAATGTGTGGATAGGAACACATTCTAATTTTTTATCTTACATAAACAAGAATGATCAGTTAAAAAATATTTTAATTTACAAAGGCAATGAACTAATAAATATTACAGGAATTATTCAAGATTCAAAAAACACTACTTGGGTTTCAACCCTTGGAAATGGAGTGTTTATGGTTAAAGATGACAGCGTTAGAATTTTAAACACACAAAATGGTTTAAAATCAAATTATTGTTATAGCATCATTACAGATGGATCAGATAATGTATGGATTGGTCACAGACAAGGTTTGAGCAGAATAAAGCCAGGCAAACACATTATCAGCAGATTTGATAAAAATGATGGAATAACTGGCGATTGTAATAGTAATGCATTTTTCAAAGATGAAAATGGAAATGCTTGGTTTGGCACTACTCAAGGAGTAATAATGTTTGACCCACACAAAGACAAAAAAAATCTTATCCCTCCAATAATCAATATTACTTCTATTAAATTTAATGACAAAGATATTGATAGCACAAAAAATATTACTCTCCCTTATGATAACTATAAAGTTCGTTTTGATTTTATAGGCATTAGTTTCAAAGCAAACTCAACTGTTTTATATCAATATAAATTAGAAGGCTATGATGCCGATTGGAGTGATAAAAGCAATAATCAATTTGCACAATACGGAAAAATAAGTGAAGGAGAATACACCTTTTTAATTCGTGCATACAATAATGATGATGTATCAAATGAAATTCCTTATTCAATTAAGATTAGTATTTCTAAACCTTATTGGAAAAAAGCCTGGTTCATTATACTCTGTATTGCTGGTTTATTGTATGGCTTTTATTTGTTTGTAAAAATTCGTGAACGCAACCACAAAATATTTCAAGCGCAACTACAAAAAGAATTGAATGAAAAAACAAGAGAAGTAATTGCACAAAAAGATGAAATTGAAAAGAAAAATAAAGATATTACTGATAGTATTCGTTATGCAAAACGCATACAAGATGCTTTATTGCCAGGAATAAATGAACTAAAAGAAATTTTTGAAGAATCTTTCATCTTTTTTCAACCAAGAGATATTGTGAGTGGTGATTTTTATTGGTACAAACTTTATGATGATAAATTAATTATTGCATGTGCAGATGCTACAGGACATGGGGTTCCTGGAGCTTTCATGAGTATGATTGGAAGTACTCTTTTAAAAGATATTACATCTCGTTTTGAAGTAACATCTCCAGCACACGCATTAGCTGCTGTTGATGCCGAAATTAAATTACTACTTCATCAACACGATGGAGATACGGATCAAACATCTGATGGCGTAGATTTAATTATTTGTGAAATCGATATAAAAACTTTTTTTGTACGAATTTGTTCTACAAAACGTCATGTATTAGCAGTAAAAAATAATGAATTAATTGTTTTGAGAAAAGAAATTTCCAACTACGGGAAATATGAAACTACAGATATTCAATTATCAAAAGGAGATACAATTTATTTATTTACGGATGGCTACCCAGATCAATTTGGTGGCGACCAAGGGAAAAAATTAAAATTGGCAAATATTAAAGCTCTTATAGAAGAAATTAAAACTTTACCTATTGAAAAACAGAGCATGATTGTGGATAGGCATTTTAACCGTTGGAAAGAAGGCTACGATCAAGTAGATGATGTTCTATTTATTGGGATACGGATGTAGACGATTCTTCGGATACTATTTCTGTTTCTTCTTCTTTTATTTTTTTCCCAAAAAATCGTTTTTGATTTAAAATTATTAAAATTACTCCAGCACTTATTGATGCATCTGCGAAATTAAACACCGGACGAAAAAACACCAACTCTTCTCCACCCCAAATAGGAAACCAAGTAGGGAAATGACCTTCAATAATTGGAAAGTAAAACATATCTACTACTCTACCATGTAAAAAAGAAGCATATCCTCCTTCTTCTGGTAAAAAACGAGCAACTTCATATCCGCTATCACTAAATAAAATTCCATAAAATGCACTATCTAGAATATTACCTAATGCACCTGCAAATATTAAAGCAATACAAATAATAAAAAATTTATCTTCTTTCTTTTGGGTTAGAGTCCACATGTAATAACCAATTCCTGCCACTGCAATAATTCTAAATACACTTAAAAATAATTTACCAAACTCTCCTCCTAATTCAATACCATAAGCCATTCCGTTGTTTTCAGTAAAATGCAGAATAAACCAATTTCCTGCAACATGTAATTCTTCTCCTAAATAAAAATGGGTTTTGATATAAATTTTTATCAGTTGGTCAACAAATAAAATCAAGAATACAATTAAAAGAGGCTTTTTCACAAATATTTTAATTTAGAAGTTGCACAAAAATAAAGAAAGGTTACACAATGGTAACCTTTCTTTATAAAAATTTAAAAAATAAATTAATTATGTTGGTCTAATTTAGCTTCAATAGCCAAAGTAGCATGAGGCACCGAACGTAAACGCTCCTTGGAAATCAACTTTCCTGTTGCTCTACAAATACCATAAGTTTTATTCTCAATACGAATTAGTGCATTCTGTAAATTCTGAATAAACTTTTCTTGACGACCAGCTAAATGTGCTGTTTCTTCTTTTGACAGTACATCAGAACCATCTTCTAATAATTTAAATGTAGGAGAAGTATCATCTGTACCATGGTCATCTTTATGAGACAATGTGCTTTTTAATAATTCATAATCTTTTTGAGCTTCTTCTAATTTTTTCAGAATCAACTGTTTAAACTCTTTCAATTCCACATCAGAATAACGAGTACGAGTATCAGTATTAATGTGTGGCTTAGGTGCTGGACCCATTGGTTTACGAATAGAAGGTGTTTTATATTCTACCACCATTGGAGCATCATCATAATTTCTTCTTTTCCCGTCATCATCTAAATCATACTCACGCTCTACTTTTTTCTTACCGATTGGTTTAGCTATTGCAACTTTAGCAACTGGAGCCGGTTTAGTAACTTTAGCAGGTTTTTCTGCTTTTACAGGTTTAACAACCACTTTTTTTGCTGGTTTAGCAACCTTTTTAGCAACCACTTTTTTAGCAACAGCCTTTTTAGCTGGCTTAGCTGCTTTTTTTGCTACCACCTTTTTTACTGGCTTTTTAGCTACCGCTTTTTTTACTACTTTCTTAATAGCTTTTTTAGGAGCTGCTTTTTTCACTACCTTTTTTACTGGTTTTTTTGCTACCGCTTTTTTTGCAACAACCTTTTTAACCGGTTTTTTTGCTACCGCTTTTTTTACAGGTTTTGTTGCTTTTTTAGGAGCTTTTTTTGCTGCTTTTTTCACTGGTTTAGCTGCTTTTTTAGGAGCCGCTTTTTTTGCAGGCTTTTTAGCAACCGCTTTTTTTGCAGGCTTTGCAGCTTTTTTTGCTGGTTTACCTTTTTGCGTTTTTTTAGCCATTGTAATTTAATTTAGTAGTTTAGTAATTGTAATAATTGTCTTAATTTCTTCTTCTAATTCAATCTCCGAGCCTTTTGTAGCATCCACATTATCAACTAGTTCTAGAGAAGAAGCCAAAATTTCCGCGCAAATATAGTCCAAATTATTGTTTATGGCAGAATTTATGGCAGAATTTCTTTGAATTTTTACGTCAATACGGTCGGTTACATCTAGGTTTTTGTCCTTTCTAATGTTCTGAATACGGTTAACAATCTCCCTTGCAATACCTTCTTCTTTTAATTCAGGACTAATTGTAACATCCAGAGCCACAGTTAGTTGTCCTGAATTTGAAACTTTCCAGCCTGGAATATCAATAGGTATAATTTCTACATCTTCGTTCTCCAATACAATTGAATCCGATTCTATTTTTATTTCAAATTTTCCCGCCTTTTCTATTCCAGAAATGATTGAATTTGCATTTTCATTGGCAAAACTTTGAACCGCTTTCATGTGTTTACCACATTTTTTACCCAATGTTTTAAAGTTCAATTTTAGATTTTTTACAATTTGTGTATCTGCTTCGCTCACAAATTCAATCGATTTTACATTCACTTCCGATAAAATCAAATCTTTAACCGCTTCTATTTTTGATTTTATACTTTCATCCAAAATCGGAATTTGAATAGTTTTTAATGGTTGGCGAACACGAATATTTTCTTTTTTACGAATAGATAAAATCATAGAAGAAATTTTTTGTGCTAATTCCATTCTTTCTTCTAAATTTTTATCAATCTGTTTTTCATCCGCAACAGGAAAGTTGCTTAAATGAATTGATTCTGATGTATCACGTTTTGTAATAGCATTTAAATCAGAAAACAATCTATCCATAAAAAACGGAGCTATTGGAGCCGAAAGCTGTGCTATTACCTCTAAACAACGATACAACGTTTGATAAGCTGCTATTTTATCTTGTGAATAATCTCCTTTCCAAAAACGTCTACGACATAAACGTACGTACCAATTACTCAAATGTTCGTCCACAAAATTTTCAATCAATCGCCCTGCTCGATGTGGTTCATAATCATTATACGCCTCGTCTGTTTTTTTGATTAAAGTATTCAGTTCTGATAAAATCCAACGGTCAATTTCTGCACGTTCACTCAATGGAACATCAGCTTCAGAATAATTGAATCCATCTACATTTGCATACAATGCAAAAAACGAATAGGTATTGTGAAGCGTTCCAAAAAATTTGCGTTGCACTTCAGCAATTCCTTCAATATCAAATTTTAAATTGTCCCAAGGCGCAGCATTGGTAATCATGTACCAACGTGTAGCATCTGGACCATATTTTTCAATTGTTTCAAATGGGTCAACAGCATTTCCTAAACGCTTACTCATTTTACTACCGTTTTTATCTAATACCAATCCGTTAGAAACAACATTTTTAAATGCAACAGAATCAAAACACATCGTTGCAATTGCGTGCAATGTAAAAAACCAACCACGTGTTTGGTCAACTCCTTCTGCAATAAAATCGGCAGGATAATATTTTTTCTGATCAATTAATTCTTTATTCTCAAACGGATAATGCAATTGTGCATATGGCATTGCACCTGAATCAAACCAAACGTCAATCAAATCCGGCTCACGAAAAAGTTTTTTCCCATTACGCTCTAATATAATATTATCAGCATAAGGTTTATGTAAATCAAACGTATTATAGTTTTCTGCGCTCATATCACCTGCAGTATATTTTGCAAGCGGATTTTCTTTCATCACATTTTTTGAAATCGCATTTTCAATTTCTTTTTTCAACTCTTCAACTGAACCAATAATAATTTGTTCTGATTTATCTTCACTTGTCCATATAGGAATTGGAATACCCCAAAAACGAGAACGTGATAAATTCCAATCGTTCAAATTTTCTAACCAATTGCCAAAACGACCAGTACCAGTTGATTCAGGCTTCCAATTAATTGTTTTGTTTAGAGCAATCATTCGCTCTTTGTAATCAGTAGTTTTTATAAACCAAGAATCCAAAGGATAATACAAAACAGGTTTATCTGTTCTCCAACAATGAGGGTAACTGTGTTCATAGGTTTCTTTTTTGAACAGTTTTCCTTCTTCCTGTAATTTTAAAACAATTCGTTCATCCACACTTAAATAAGCTTTCAGCTCTTTTATCTTTCCGTTATCTTCTAATATTTTTTTCTGAAACTGAAATTCATGTGCTTTTTCTTCATCAGTTAAATAAGCTTCTTTCACGTATTCTTCGCCATACAAAAAGATTCCATCTTTTACTTCCGGTAAAAATTTTCCACGTTTATCTACAAGAGTTAAAGAGCCAATTCCATTTTGTTTGGCAACACGAAAGTCGTCCGCACCAAAGCTTGGAGCAATGTGTACGATTCCTGTTCCATCTTCAGTTGTAACAAAATCACCAATGATTACACGGAAAGCATCACCGTCTGTTGGTTGGGTAAATGGTAATAATTGTTCGTAACGTATTCCTTCAAAAGATTTACCAAAAACTGATTTACCAAATGATAGTTTTATCCCTATCGCTTTCCCATTTGGAAATTTTAAATTTTTCTGCGAAACATCTCTCAAATAAGAGATTGGATCGTTTTCGTATTTCTTTCCTAAGACATCCAAATCTCCTTGAGTGAAATCTGAGGAGGTAAACGATTCAACAAAATGAGAAGAAAATAAGTTTTGAGCTACGACAACTAAATCAACATTTTTTGTGAAAGGATTTATTGTTGCTACCAAATTATATTCAACTTTCTCACCAACTGCCAAAGCAGTATTCGAAGGTAATGTCCATGGTGTGGTCGTCCAAGCTAAAAAATAAATATTGATTTGTTTCTCTTCATGAATTTTAGTTAATGAGGAAAAGGTTTCATTATTTGGATTATTGTTATTTTTAAAATCAACCTTAAACATCGCCACCGCAGTCCTATCCTTCACATCTCTGTAACAACCTGGTTGATTTAATTCGTGAGAAGAAAGTCCTGTTCCTGCTGCTGGTGAATATGGTTGAATAGTAAAGCCTTTGTAAATTGCTCCTTTGTTGTACAAATTGCTCAACAACCACCAAACCGATTCAATATATTTATTATCGTAAGTGATATAAGGATTTTTCATATCCACCCAATAACCCATTTTACGAGTTACATCTTCCCACACATCGGTATATTTCATTACATCTTTACGGCATTCTATATTGTATTGCTCTACTGTAATTTTTTTACCAATATCTTCTTTTGTAATTCCTAAAGCCTTTTCAACACTTAATTCAATTGGTAATCCATGTGTATCCCAACCTGCTTTACGTTTTACTTGAAATCCTTTTTGTGTTTTGTAACGGCAAAAAATATCCTTGATAGAACGAGCCATTACGTGATGTATCCCAGGTAATCCATTTGCACTTGGCGGTCCTTCATAAAAAACAAAAGGCGTTTTTCCTTCGCGCGAAGTAACCGATTTTTCAAAGGTTTTATTTTCGTCCCAAGTCTTTTGAACATCCTTAGCGGTTTGCGAAAGATTTAGGTTTGTATATGTTTTATAATTCATAAGTTCAAAGTTGTAAAGATTAAAGTTCAAAGTTTGAAAGTTTAAAGTTGCCGAGCTTTTGAACTTTCTACTTTGAACTTTCTAACTATATTGTTGCAATCACTTTTAATTCAATAGCAATAGGTGTTGGCAAACAATTAATTTCTATTGTTGTGCGGCATGGCTGATTGTCTTTAAACCACTCTGCATACACACGATTGTATATTGCAAAATCATCTTTCATATTGGTTAAAAACACTTGCACATCCACAATATTATCCCAGCTGCTCCCAGCATCTTCTAAAATATATTTTATGTTTTGAAATACACTTTTACATTGTGTTTCGATATCGTACGAAATAATTTTACCATTTTCATCCAGCTCTACTCCTGGAATTTTTTTGGTGCCACGTTCACGCGGACCAACCCCTGAAAGGAACAATAAATTTCCCACTTTTCGTGCATGTGGATAAGCCCCAACTGGTTCTGGTGCTTTGCTTGAATTTATTCTATCTTCTGCCATTTCTATTATTTTAATAAAAAGAGTGCAAATGTATGATTTTGAGGCGAAAATCACAAGTTAGTTAAAATGAGATATTCCTCGTTAATACATCAATATTTGCCGTTCATCTAAAAACAATTTGATAGTTAATTTTAATTGATATTTTTGCACACTAAGTTAAGCTGGGGGATTAGCTCATTTGGCTAGAGCGCTTCGCTGGCAGTGAAGAGGTGATCGGTTCGAATCCGATATTCTCCACTATAAATTTGACAATTTAAAAACAAACAAAAACACAATATGAAAAAACTATTTACTCTTATTTCTGTATGTGCTATTGCTCTTACAATCAATGCGCAAAAAGTAATGACTCCCGAAATGCTACTTGAACTTGGAAAAGTTGGAGCACTAGGTGTTACCAAAGATGGTAAATCTATTGTTTACAATGTTCGCAAATATAGTATAGCTGAAGGTAAAGCTACAAACACCTTATACATTATGCCTATTGCTGGTGGCGAAGCTAAAGTACTTGATAATGCTGATGCTTTATTATCAAATAACAGAATTTCTGCTGATGGCAAATTTATGATTAGTAGTAAAGATGTTAAAGTAAAAAATGTTTATGGGTCTGACTTTTACCCTGAATTAAATAAATCAGATGTAATGATTTACGAAACATTGAATAATCGTCATTGGGATACTTGGGAAGATGGGAAGTATGGTCATGTATTTATTAGCAATGTTGATGGAACAAATAGCTATGATATTATGCAAAACGAGCCTTATGATTGTCCACAAAAACCTTTTGGAGGTGATGAAGATTTTATTTGGAGTCCTGATGGTAAAAATGTTTTGTATGTTACTAAAAAGAGATACGGAACTGCTTACGCTATTAGCACCAATACTGATATTTTTCAATACAACCTTGAAACCAAAACAACAAAAAATTTAACAGAAGGTATGATGGGTTATGACATTAAGCCTAGCTATTCTTCAACTGGAACACTTGCTTTTTTAAGCATGAAAACAGATGGTTATGAATCAGATAAAAATGACATCATCGTATTTGATGGTAAATCAATGATTAATCTAACCAAAGATTGGGATGGAACAGTAGATGATTTCCGTTGGAGCAACGATGGCAAAAGCCTTTATTTTACTGCTGCTTTTGATGGAACGGTACAAATGTTTAATGTAGATTATACGGTTGGTGGCAAAAAAGCTCCTATAGTAAAACAAGTAACGAAAGGCGATTTTGATATCCGTTCAATGGTTGCACAAGTTGGCAATACAATGATTGTAGAAAGCACAGACATGAATCATGCATCTGAAATTTATTCGGTGGATTTAAAAACTGCTGCAATGAAACAATTGTCGCATGTAAATGATGCAACATACAAATCAATCACATTAAGTAAAATTGAAAGACGTTATGTAACTGCTTCTGATGGCGAAAAAATGCTGGTTTGGGTTATCTATCCTCCAAATTTTGATGCTACAAAAAAATATCCAACATTATTATATTGCCAAGGAGGACCACAATCACCACTAACTCAATTTTATTCTTTCCGTTGGAATTTTCAATTGATGGCAGCAAATGGATATGTTGTTGTTGCACCAAACAGAAGAGGAATGCCCGGACATGGAGTAAAATGGAACGAACAAATTAGCCGTGATTACGGTGGACAAAACATGAAAGATTATTTAATTTCAATTGATGAAGTGTCAAAAGAACCATTTGTAGATAAATCTCGTGTTGGTTGTGTTGGCGCTAGCTATGGAGGTTATTCTGTTTATTTTTTAGCAGGTATTCATGAAAAACGTTTTAAATCTTTTATTGCACACGATGGGATTTTTGATTGGAGAAGTATGTATGGAACAACTGAAGAAATATTTTTTGTTAACCAAGATTTGGGTGGAGCATATTGGGAAAAAGACAATGTGGCTGCACAAAAAAGCTACAACCAATTTAACCCTGTAAACTTTGTGAAAAATTGGGATACTCCAATCATGATTATTCAAGGAGAAAAAGATTACCGTGTTCCTACAGAGCAAGGGTTAGGAGCTTTTCAAGCAGCACAACTACTTGGAATAAAAAGTAAATTATTGTATTTCCCGAACGAAAACCATTGGATTTTAAAAGACCAAGATGCCTTAGTATGGCAACGTGAATTTTATAAATGGTTGAGCGAAACGCTTAAATAATAATCAAAGTCTGATGGAAACATCAGACTTTTTTATTTAGCAGCATGCGGTTGTCACTCTGAGCCTATTAATGAATTGTACGAGGCTTGCCACATATTTCGACAAGCTCAATATGACTCACAATAATCTAATTTTACACATCTTACTCCATTTTAATTTTTTACTTAAACAAACAAGTCATTTATTATTATTTAATACTTTTGCAATCCAAAGCAAAAAACAAGATGGCAACAAGAACAAAAATTAAAGAGCTGTTAAATTCAACAGCATTCGGAAGCAATGTAACAGTTAAAGGTTGGGTACGTACATTTCGTAACAATCAGTTTATTGCTATTAATGATGGTTCAACAATAAATAATATTCAAGCAGTAGTAGATTTTGAAAATACAGATGAAACTCTTTTAAAGCGACTTACAACTGGAGCCGCAATAAGCGTTACGGGTGAATTAATTGAATCACTTGGAAAAGGTCAAAAAGTAGAAATTAAAGTAAAACAATTGGAAATATTGGGCGATAGCGACCCAGAAAAATTTCCATTACAACCAAAAAAACACAGTCTTGAATTTTTACGCGAGATAGCTCATTTACGTTTTCGTACCAATACATTTAATGCAGTATTTAAAGTGCGTCACGCTTTAGCATTTGCTATTCATCAATTTTTTAACGACCGTGGATTCGTTTACATGCACACGCCAATTATCACAGCATCCGATGCTGAAGGTGCTGGTGAAATGTTTCGAGTAACAACATTGGACTTTGATAACCCTCCTCGCACAGAAGATGGAAAAGTGGATTTTAAACAAGATTTTTTTGGAAAATCAACCAACCTTACTGTTAGTGGGCAATTAGAAGGCGAACTTGCTGCAATGGCTTTTGGTGATATTTATACTTTTGGACCAACATTCCGTGCCGAAAATTCAAATACTACTCGCCACCTTGCTGAGTTTTGGATGATAGAACCAGAAATGGCTTTTTACGATTTAAAAGACAACATGCAATTAGCAGAAGAGTTATTAAAGTATGTTATTAAACATGCAATGGATACTTGTGCTGATGAAATAGAATTTTTGAAAACACGCTTGCTGGAAGAAGAAAAACAGAAACCACAAGACGAACGTTCTGAACTGGATTTAGTAGCTAAATTAAATTTTTGTTTAAACAACGATTTTGAGCGCTTAACATATACCGAAGCAATTGAAATTTTAAAAAATTCAACTCCTAACAAAAAGAAAAAATTCAAATATTTAATTGAATCTTGGGGTGCTGATTTGCAAAGTGAGCACGAACGTTATTTAGTAGAAAAACATTTTAAAAAACCCGTTATACTTACTGATTATCCTAAAGACATAAAATCGTTTTACATGCGTCAAAACGATGACGGAAAAACAGTTCGAGCAATGGATATTTTATTCCCTGGTATTGGCGAAATAGTAGGAGGTTCGCAGCGTGAAGAACGTTTAGAACTTTTAGAAAAACGCATGCACGATATGAATATTCCTGCTGAAGAATTATATTGGTATTTAGATACACGAAGATTTGGAACTGCTCCACATGCGGGATTTGGACTAGGTTTTGAACGTTTGGTTTTATTTGTAACGGGCATGACAAACATCAGAGATGTGATTGCTTTCCCAAGAGCGCCAAAAACTGCAGAGTTTTAAATTTAAACATGGCTCTGCGCCTCTTTGCGCCTTTGCGGTTAAAAAAAATTCTGTGTAGAAAAAAATTATTTTACCACTACTCTGCCCAACATTAAATTAAATTCTTTTTTTGCTTTGAGCAAATTTTGATGCAATTGAATCAATTCAATGTATTCTTCTTCGTTTACATTGTCTTTTAATCGCTTTTGAATATCATCAATCATTAATTCTATCCTTCTGCTTTTTAAAGAATAGATGGCATTGTAAGCCGATTTTTTAACGTCATCTTCTTCTTTGGCAGTGAAAATACTTTGACCTTCCCAGTTCGATAGAAAGTATGGCTCGCTCATTAAATCTACTGCTAAAAAACAAATACTTTGGTTCTGATGGTTTACAAAATAATTAGAGTCCGGAATTTCATGATTGTTTATTTTTTCAATAAACTCATTGTATATCGTGTTGTACACAATATTTTCAAAAACAATATTGTCATTTTGTAATTCATGCAACACAATTTCGGCAATAGTAGTTTGTATTTTGATAGGCTTGTTTTCTTCATCCTCTGAATCTACTTCCACTATTTTATTTCCAAAATTTATCAATATGCGCACAATGTCTTTTTCTTGAAATTCAGCATTAAAAATATTTTGTTGTTGCTGCTTTTTTTCTTCAATTACACTCTCCGCTTCTTCTATTGACTGGTATACATTTTCAGCTGCTTTTTTTTCTCTATTGTGCCTTTCTTGAAAACTTTTTGCGCGTATTTTATTTACTTCATTAATCAATATTTCTTCTTCTACTTTCATTATTCGTCCGCACTCTTTTATATAAACAGAACGAAAAATAGCTTCAGGAATTAATGCTATACTTTCAACAATGCTTTTTATTGCATTCGCTTTTTCAATAGGATTGTTAGCAGAATTCTGTGTTAATATTTGTGCTTTGTAGGAAATAAAATCTTGAGAATTTTCTTTTATGAATTTTTTTAATTCTTCGGTACTAACTTTTTTAGAATAAGAATCAGGATCGTCACCATCAGGAAAAAGCAAAACTTTTACGTTCATTCCTTCTTCTAGCAACAAATCCACTCCACGCAAAGACGCGTTAATACCAGCACTATCACCATCGTAAGCAATAATTACTTCGTCCGTAAAACGTTTTAATTGTTTTATTTGCCCAGTTGTTAAAGATGTTCCGCTACTTGAAACCACATTTTCAATTCCCGCTTGATGCATAGCAATTACATCCATGTATCCTTCCACCACAAAACAAAACTTTTCTTTTGCTATTGAACTTTTTGATTGAAACAAACCATACAAAACATCACTCTTATGGTATATTTCCGACTCAGGAGAGTTAATGTATTTTGCAATTTTTTTAGTATCCGTTTTTAATGTTCGTCCTCCAAAGCCAATTACCCTGCCACTCACATTATGTATCGGAAACATTACTCGTCCAAAAAAACGATCTACATATCTGTATTCAGGATTTGTTTTTTCCGCAGTTTCATCCGTACTTTCATTTGTACGCTCATTTACAAATTCAATTGTAAGCCCTGATTTTACAAGATATTCAGCTTTATAGCCAGTAGCTATTGCTATATCAGTAAAAGCAGAACGGTGATTAATCGAATACCCCAATTGAAATTTTTGAATGATATCTTCACGCAAGCCTCTTTCTTTGAAATAACCTAAACCAACAGATTTTCCTTCATCTGTATTGTACAAATTTTCAGAAAAATGTTTTTGAGCATAAGCCGAAACAACAAATAAACTTTCTCGTGTATTTTGTGATTGTATTTGTTCTTCTGTAGGTTTTTCTTCTGTAATTTCTACATTAAATTTTTTAGCTAAAAAACGCAATGCATCGGGGTAAGCCAATGTTTCTTTAAGCATAATAAAATTTACAGCATTACCACCTTTACCACAACCGAAGCATTTACATATCCCTTTGCTTGGTGATACATAAAATGAAGGAGTTTTTTCATCATGGAAAGGACAGTGCCCAATAAAATTTGCCCCACGTTTTTTTAAATTAACATAGTCTGCTACCACCTCTTCAATTTTAGCGGCATCAATAATTCGTTCTATGTCCTGTGGGCTAATCAAAATATTATTTTAGGATACTAAATTTACAAAAAAGAATGATAGTTTAAGTAAGATTATTTTGCACAATTCACCTTTCGACAAGCTCAATGTGACTAGAGGGCAGGTCATACTGAGTTTATGGAAGTATGAGCGCAGCCTTCTTCTTCTTACTCTACAGTAACTGATTTTGCTAGATTGCGAGGTTGATCAACATTACATCCACGCATTACTGCAATATGGTATGAAAGCAATTGCATAGGAATTACAGAAACCAATGGAACCAATATTTCGTCCGTTTCAGGAATTTCAATTGTATAATCAGCCATTTCTTTTACTTGTGTATCGCCTTCGGTAACAATCGCAATTATTTTTCCTTTACGAGCTTTCACTTCTTGAATATTGCTTACTACTTTTTCGTAAGATGTTCCTTTGGTTGCAATCACAAACACAGGCATTTCTTCGTCTATTAAAGCAATTGGTCCGTGTTTCATTTCTGCAGCAGGATAACCTTCGGCATGTATATAAGAAATCTCTTTTAATTTTAAAGCACCTTCTAAGGCAACAGGGAAGCTGTATCCACGACCTAAGTAAAGTGCATTCGTAGAATTTTTATAAATATCTGCAATGTATTTTATCTTGTCATTTATCTGTAATACTTTTTCTACTTTATCTGGTATAGCCTCTAATTCGGTTAATAATTCATGGAAACGAGAAGAAGAAATTGTTCCTTTACGGAAAGCAATTCTTAATGCCATTAATGTAAGTACTGTTACTTGTGCTGTAAATGCTTTTGTAGATGCCACCCCAATTTCAGGCCCTGCATGTGTATAAGAACCTGCATGTGTTGCGCGTGCAATAGAAGAACCTACAACATTACAAATACCAATAATGGTTGCTCCTTTTGATTTTGCCAATTCAATTGCCGCTAATGTATCTGCTGTTTCTCCTGATTGAGAAATTGCAATAATTACATCGTCTTCATAAACGATTGGATTGCGGTAACGAAATTCAGATGCATATTCCACCTCCACAGGAATACGTGCTAAGTCTTCGAATAAATATTCTCCAACTAAACCGGCATGCCATGAAGTACCACAAGCAACAAATATGATGCGTTTTGCATTGATAAATTTTTGTTCGTATTCAGTTATTCCACCTAAGTTTACAATAGCATTTTCAGCACTAATACGGCCACGCATACTATCTTTTATAGAACGCGGTTGCTCGTAAATTTCTTTAAGCATAAAGTGGTCGTAACCACCTTTTTCTAAAGCCTCTAATTGCAATTCTAGTTCTTGAACGTAGGGCGTTTTCGTTTTGTTTTTTATGGTTTTTATTTTTAACTCTTTACCACGTTCAATAAAAGCGATCTCTTCATCTTCTAGATAAACCACATTTTTTGTGTATTCAACAATTGGAGTAGCATCTGATGCAATAAAAAATTCATCTGCACCAATTCCAATTACCATTGGACTACCTTTTTTAGCCGCAAATAATTCGTCAGGATTTTCTTTTGATAAAATTACAATTGCATAAGCACCAACTACCTGGTTTAATGCAATACGCACAGCTTCTCCCAAACGAACATTTTCGTTTTCTTTAATATCTTCTATTAAATGAATCAATACTTCTGTATCGGTATCACTTAAAAACTTATGTCCACGTTTTTTTAATTCTTCTTTTAATGGACCATAATTTTCAATGATTCCATTATGAATCATCACCATATTTTTAGAAGCAGAATAATGAGGATGAGCGTTTACATCATTAGGAACACCATGTGTAGCCCAACGTGTGTGACCAATCCCAATTGTTCCATTTTTATTTTTTTCTCCAATAAAATTATGAAGGTCGGCTACTTTTCCTTTACACTTATAAACGTTTAAATCGTTATCGAGTAATGCAACACCTGCACTATCATAACCTCTGTATTCAAGTCGTTGAAGCCCTTTTATTAAAATAGGGTACGCTTGTTTATTTCCGATATATCCAACTATTCCACACATGATTAATGTAGTTTTGTATAAGTAATATTTAATTTCATTTTAAAATTTGTGCTGTTCCCGCCTCCTAATACAATTCTATTTGCAAGCACAGCACCATTTGATACTAAAATATAAAGTCCGGTATTATTCTTTTTCCCAGCAAGAACTTGTTGTATATGTCTTGAAATGTTAAAACGATATTCTTTCCTAGTTGCATCATACGTTCCACCAAAATAATTTGAGCCTTCAAAATAATCAGGCGAAACAACATAACTTGTTCCATCATCATTTATTTGAAACAATACAAGTGTTGGTGGTGGAGCATACGCTTTTAATTGCGTATAAGGAGATTGGGTTGTATCAAGTTTAACATATAACTCTGCCTTATTTACTGCAACTTTCCCAGAGTCATTGATTCTATTTAAATATGGAAAAGTAACTTTTGTTTTTAATCCAGCCATTGCTTGTGCAAACACTACGGTGTTGTTTTCTTCTGCACTTGTCCCTAGCTGCGTTGCTAAATCAGGATGTACACTGCTTGAATAATCATGTTTAAAATTGTTGAATCGAGCAGAGTTGGTTAAACTAAACTCATATTTCTTTTGATATGTTCCAGTATCGTTATGGTAATATACCAATAAACGAGATTTTGTATCATTCATTTTCAAATACATTATTGCACCTTGTCCACTCGTTAAAGAACTGCTTTCAGTAGTAATATACAAACCTTTTACAAAGCTTTGAAAGTTAGTATTACTGGCCAAGTTGCTCGTCCCTTGTTGTAAAAGAATTACTTGGGCAAAAGCTGAATTCAAGGGTATTCTAATTTGTGATTTTTCTCTTTTTGGCACAATTCCTATACTGTCTTTTGGTTTTGGATAATAAGAATAAGAAGCAGCTAAATCAGCCGAAAGTAAAGGTTTAGTGTTATTAGAATAAAAATCATCTTCGGCTTTAAGTTCTGTAGTAAGTTGATAAACATTAATTCTTTGTTGTGAAAGCGTATCGCCATAATAACTAGTTGAATTATATACCATACATAAAATTGCACTATCAACTGTTGGATTAGAACCAAAAGAAGGATTGGTAGTTGGTAATCGTAATTGAGTATAAATACTTGCACTTGCTGTTCCAAAATAAGGATCAACATATTTTCCTAATAATGCATCGCCAGTTGTAATAACAGTTTCATCTGTTTTTAATGAATCTGATTTTACAGTTTTAGAATGAATTGTTGTTGAATCAATGTAAATGACATTCAACAAATCATCTTCTGGCTGCACATCCAATCCTACAACTGATGCTTTATCACATGCAGAAAAAAGAAAAAGAAATGAAACAAGAGTGGTTATAAAAAATTTTGTCCCGACCACTCGGGACAAAATAGAAAATTCAACTATAAAATTTTTTTTCATACAAATTTATTAATCTACAAGTTCTTCAACACCTTCAAGAACCGCATCATAAAACTCAGAATAAGCGTTTACATAATCAGCAGGTGATTGGTAATCCAATACTAATTTTCCTGATTTTTTTATGTATTTATCAATATCTGAATTTATTTTCGGACTTCCTTTGATAACAGCATCAGCTAAATCAATAATAGCTTTATTTACATTTACAAAGTTAGGAGTTTTTAGTATTTCTACATCCGATTTTTCGATTCCTTCAAATGTTACTTTTTTAGCAAAATCTTTATGTAAAGGAGTAGTAAATTCATCATCGTAAACCGAATAAATAATTTTTGTATCGGCAAACAAAGGATTGTCTTTAAATGATTTTTTCAAATACATTGCTGTTAAACCAGTAAACCATCCATGTAAATGAACTACATCTGGTGCCCAACCTAATTTTTTAACGGTTTCGATTACGCCACGGCAAAAGAAAATTGAACGCTCATCATTATCAGCAAAATGTGCTCCTTTTTTATCTACTAGAACATGCTTTCTTTCGAAATATTCTTGATTATCAATAAAATACACCTGCATACGAGCAGATTGAATAGATGCTACCTTAATAATTAACGGATGATCTGTATCATCAATAATCAAGTTCATCCCAGATAAACGAATTACTTCATGCAATTGATTGCGTCTTTCATTGATACAACCATACTTTGGCATGAATAATCTGATTTCTTTTCCGCGCTCCTGAATACCTTGTGGTAAGTGGCGACCGATAAGTCCCATCGGAGTTTCATCTAAATAAGGGGTAACTTCTTGTGATACAAACAGAACTCTTGCTTTCTTCTTCATGCGGTAGTTTTATAAGGTTAGTTTTCAAAAAAGTAAGCAAAATTACGAAAAAAAAACGGACATTTCAAAGTTTTAACGTTAGATTTGCTCCCTTTAATCGAAAAAAAAGGCTTATTAGTGTTGATTTTGTTAGTTTTTAACAATTTTTAGATCATGCTTATTTTCAATACCAAGATAGAACTCCAAAATCATCTAAATAGTATTAGAGAACACAATAAAATTATTGGTTTTGTCCCAACTATGGGTGCTTTACATCAAGGCCATGCATTTTTAGTAGATGAAGCAAAAAAAAATTCAGATAGAATTGTTTGTAGCATTTTTGTAAATCCAACACAGTTTAATGATTTAAGTGATTTGGATAAATACCCTCGCACTATTGAAAAAGATTTGGAATTATTAAAAACGCATGGTTGCGATATTGTTTTTGTTCCTGAAATAGCCGAAATGTATTCTAATCAAGAATTGGAACTAAAAAAACAAAAAATAGAAGACCTTTCTTGGGCAGAAGGAAAACTAATTGATTTTGGAATATTAGACAAAAAAATGGAAGGGGCTCAGCGCCCTGGACATTTTAATGGGGTGGCACAAGTAGTTAGTAAATTATTTAGAATTGTTAACCCTCATAAAGCTTTTTTTGGACAAAAAGATTTTCAGCAGTTAGCTATCATCAATAGCATGGTTAAACAACTGAAGTTTGATATTGAAATCATTGCTTGCAAAACTATTCGTGAAAATGATGGCTTAGCAATGAGTTCAAGAAATGTTAGGCTAACATCAGATGAAAGAAAAATTGCTCCGCTTATCTTTCAAACTTTAAATAAAGTAAAGGAGATAGCAACCGAAAAAACACCTCTTGAATTAATCGAGTTTGCAAAAAAAAATATTTCACAAGAACCAAAAATGGATTTGGAATATTTTGAAATTGTGGATACAGAAACATTATTACCTATAAGTAGCTTCGAAAAAACAAAAAAAGCAGTTGCTTGTATTGCTCTAAAATTGGGAGCAGTAAGATTAATTGACAATATTCTTCTGTAATTTTTTTTACTACCTGTAACTTTTAAAAACACCAAGTCGTCCTATTCAAAAACAAACACAAATAGCGCTACTATTTTTAAAAAACTTATAAAAACAAAAAACAATGAAAACAATAACTAATAAAATAAAAGCAACAATACTTTTAAGTTTTATTGCTATGGGTACAGTAATGGCTCAAGAATCTAAACCATTAGATGAATTTACAGGAATCTCCGTAGGAGACAATTTTACCGTAAATATTTCCCAAGCAGAATCCAATACTATTAAAATTGAAGTAGCTGAAGCAGATATGGCAAAAATAAAGTCAGAAATAAAAGACAATATTTTACATATTTCTGCTGAAGGAAATATAAATCAAAAATTACCAGTAATTATTACTGTTGGTGCTAAAAACTTACAATCTATAAATGTGATGGGAAGTGCTACAGTTAAAACAGATAACTCAATTTCTGGAAACATGTTAAGCATAAAATCTTCTGGTGCTGGAGATGTTTATGTGGAAACAACAGCTGGTAATATAAAAGCAGACGTCAGCGGTGCTGGGGACCTAACTATTAAAGGTAGTACTCAAGAATTGACAGCTGATGTATCTGGTGCTGGGGATTTAAAAGCAAGCCATTTAATGGCCGACAAAGTAAAAGTAAAAGTTTCAGGTGCTGGTGATGCTAAAGTAAACGCAAGCAAATCTATTGATGCAGATGTTTCGGGGGCTGGTTCAGTTATTTACAAAGGAAACCCGATTGACAGAAATGTAAACATTAGCGGTGCTGGGTCTGTTCGTGAAAGTAAAAGCGGAAATGGAGAAGAAACAGCAAGTGATACAACCAAAATAAAATTGGGAAATAAAAAATACATGATTATTGATGACGAAAAAGAAACAAAAAAATATTCGTTCAAAGATTCTGTAAAAAACTATAATGAAAAATACAAACATTGGAATGGATGGGAAATTGGAGTAAACGGAATGATGGATTATAAAAACAGCTTAGATGTTCCTCCTGGCGCAACATTCTTGGAGTTGGATTATTCAAAATCAACACAGTTTGGTTTAAACTTAATGGAGAAAGATTTTCATATCTATAAAAACTATATCAATATTGTTACTGGTTTAGGATTTGATTTTAACCATTACGCTTTTAAAAACAGCACTACATTAATGGGCGATACTGCTTATTTATGGGCAACAACCGATAACACTATTAAATACAAGAAAAACACATTAAATGTTACGTACTTAAAAGCTCCATTATTGTTAGAAATAAACACAAGTAAAAATCCAGAAAAAAACTTTCATATTGCTGGAGGGATTGAATTTGCTTACCGCATACATTCTGTTACCAAACAAAAATATTCCCAGAATGATAAAAATATAAAAATTAAACAACGTGATGATTTTAACCTAGAACCATTCCGTTACAGTGCTGTTGCAAGAATTGGATATAACAATGTGACGATTTTTGCGAACTACGGACTAAACCGTTTGTTTAAAAAAGATCAAGGACCACAAGTTTACCCTTTTACTGTAGGAGCTACATTTGCTTTTTAGAATAAAATAATAGATTCAAAATTAAAACGAACCAACATTTTTGTTGGTTCGTTTTTTATTTATCTCAGTTCGAGTAACGAGAAGCGAACACTCAAAATTTCACTTTACAGTTATCTCTCCCTGTAAATTTGTTCGCAAAAGTTTTTTGATAGTTTTTAAATCTTTTGTTTTTCCTAATACATGCATCAACTTTGTTACTGCTGCTTCCATTGTAATATCAGCACCACCAATAACTCCAATTTTATTAAAAGCTGCACTTGTTTGATATTTTCCTTGCTCAACAGCGCCAGCATTACATTGTGTAATGTTCAAAATTGTTATTCCTTTTTTTACAGCATTTTGTAATGCATCAATAAACCATTTTTCAGTAGTAGCATTACCCGAACCAAACGTTTCAAGAATTATTGCTCTTACATTTTTTGTTTTTAAAACAGCTTCTACAGCATTTTGAGTTATTCCCGGAAACATTTTTAATATGGCAATGTTAGGGTCTAACAATTTATTTAAAACTAGTTTTTTAGAATTTACTTTTTTTATTGCAGACTCATTGTATTTTAAATGAACTCCCGCCTCCGCCAAAACAGGATAATTTGCCGATTGAAATGCTTGAAATTGTTCTGCATTAAATTTATGTGTACGGTTTCCTCTGTACAATTGATATTCAAAATAAATACACACTTCAGAAATAATAGGCTTGCCTTTTTGTTTTGCAGCTGCAATTTCAATTGCTGTAATTAAATTTTCTTTACCATCGGTACGTATTGTTCCTATTGGCAATTGAGAACCTGTAAGTATTACAGGTTTATTTAAATTTTCAAGCATAAAGCTTAATGCCGAAGCCGTAAATGCCATTGTATCACTACCATGTAAAACAACAAAACCATCATGCTTGTCGTAATTTTTTTGAATTGTTGTAGCAATTTCAATCCAAATGCTCGGTTGCATGTTGCTTGAATCAATAGGCTTTTCAAAAGCAACTGCAGATAGTTGAACATCAAATTTTTTTAACTCTGGAATTTGGTCTGTCAGTTGCTTAAAATCAAAAGGTTTTAATTGCCCTGTTTTAGCATCTTGCATCATGCCAATTGTTCCGCCTGTGTAAATTAATAGTACTTTACTTTTCATAGTTTATTTTTACTCCCCTCTTGAGAGGGGTTAGGGGTGTGTATTATTATATTCCAAACACTTCCACCGAATTTTTAGTTGTAATTTCTGCTACCTCTTCAATACTTATATTTTTAATCTCTGCTATTTTTTTTGCTACAAGCAATAAATATTCTGGTTCATTTCTTTTTCCCCTATAAGGAGCAGGTGCTAGATAAGGCGCATCTGTTTCTAGAACGATATGTTTTAAATCCACTGCTTCCACTACCTTATCCAAGCCAGAATTTTTAAATGTAACTACTCCTCCGATACCTAATTTAAAATTTCCTGACTGAATAACTTGCTCGGCTTGTTCTACTGATCCGCTAAAGCAATGAAAAATGGCCTTAATATTATCGGCTTTAAATTCATTTACAATTTCCATTACTTCATCAAATGAATTTCTGGAATGAATAACATAAGGCAAATTGTATTTTTTTGCTAATTCAATTTGTTTTCTAAAAGCCATTTGTTGCTGAACAAAAAATGTTTTATCCCAATACAAATCAATTCCTATTTCACCAATAGCCACAAATTTTCTTTTGCTTAACCAATCTTCTACTATTTGTAATTCTGTTTCAACATGCTCGTTAACCGAACAAGGATGCAAACCCATCATTGAAAAACAGTTGTTTGGAAATTGTTTTTCGATTTCAAACATTCCTTCAACCGACTTGCTATCTACATTTGGCATAAAAAAACGAGACACACCATCTTCAATTGCCTTTTGAATCAAATTTTGTTTTTCTTCTCCAAATTCTGTGGAATATAAATGAGTATGCGTATCAGTAAAATTCATTTTACAATATTATGCAATTTTATACTTAAATGATTTTAATCAGTATTATTTGTTTTTAGAATAGTATTTCTTAAATTTGTTTTATGAAGTCAGTAGGAAAATCTTTTATCATTGACATAAAGCGCATTACCAAGCGTAATCCCGAATAGTTTCTTTCGTTTATATACATAAGGAAAGCTTCCTGCTTTCCCTTCTTTTAAATTTCAACTTAACTTTTTATAATATGCCGATATACCATCAACTCGGAAAATTTCCGCAGAAACGACACACTCAATTTGAAAAGCCAAATGGAGGAATATATTACGAACAACTTTTTGGAACAGAAGGGTTTCATGGACATTCATCGTTGCTTTACGAAGTTCACCGCCCTACACAAGTAAAAGAAATACTAAAATCTTATTCGGTTACACCAAAAATTGCTATTGATAAAAATATTAAAGCATTATTGTTAGAAGGGTTTAAAGTAAAACCAACCGAAGATTTTTTAGAAAGCCGCAAAGCTATGCTTGTAAATAGCGATTGTACAATTGGTTTGGCAGCACCACAAAAATCATTACGCAGTTATTTTTACAAAAATGCTGATGCTGATGAGATGCTTTTTATCCATAAAGGCAAAGGGAAATTACGCACCATGATGGGAAATATTTCTTTTGAGTATGGCGATTATTTAATTATCCCGCGTGGAATGATTTACCAAATAGATTTTGAAACTACTGATAATCGCATTTTTTATGTAGAATCACATTCTCCTTTTTATACTCCAAAAAGATATAAAAATGAATCGGGACAATTGTTAGAACATTCTCCTTTTTGTGAACGTGATTTTAAATTACCAAACGAATTGGAAACATTTGATGAAAAAGGAGATTTTTTAATTAAAATAAAAAAAGAAGGAATGATGCATGAAGTAGTTTATGCAACTCATCCTTTTGATGTAATTGGTTGGGATGGATACAATTTCCCATACGGATTTAGCATCCATAATTTTGAACCAATAACAGGGCGTGTGCATCAACCACCTCCAGTACATCAAACATTTGAAACAGCAACATTTGTTGTATGTTCATTCTGCCCTCGTTTGTACGACTACCACCCAAAAGCCATACCTGCACCATACAATCATAGCAATATTGATAGTGATGAAGTTTTGTATTATGTAGATGGTGATTTTATGAGCCGAAATAATATTGAACAAGGACATATTACTTTGCATCCAAAAGGTATCCCACACGGACCAGCACCTGGAGCTTATGAAAGAAGCATCGGACAAACTGTTACACAAGAATTAGCTGTGATGGTTGATACTTTCAAACCTTTAATGGTTACTGAAGATGCAATTAAAATTGATGATGGAAAATATTATAAAAGCTGGGTGGAATAATTGATGATGAGATGATGTGATGATGTGATGATGTAATAATTAGATAGATGATTTAAAAATGAAATTTACAGACAATCCGAAATACCAAGAAAATGTTATTTTAAAACTAAGTTTTGAATTAGCGGTGGATGTTATAAATTTTTCAGAGAAATTAGATGAGTTAAGAAAATATACGATTTCAAAACAAATCCTTCGTTCAGGAACTTCAATTGGAGCAAACATTAAAGAAGCACAAAATGCAGAAAGCAAAGCTGATTTTATTCACAAACTAAAAATTTCATCTAAAGAATCTGACGAGCTTGAATATTGGTTACTCTTGTGTAATGAAATAGATAGTTATCCAAATGCCAATCATCTTTTAGAAAAATTATTAAGTATTAAAAAGCTGTTAAATAAAATAATATCAACTAGTAAAATGTTAAACAAACTGCCAATTAGCCCATCAGCTAATTAGCTAATAATCTAATTAATATGAAAGAAATAAAAAATGTAGAATACGGTTTAGAAAAAATATTTGAAGGAGCACAAGATTTTCTTCCTTTATTAGGAACCGATTATGTAGAATTTTATGTAGGAAATGCAAAACAATCTGCACACTACTATAAAACAGCATTTGGTTTTCAATCTTATGCATATGCAGGATTAGAAACTGGTTTAAAAGACCGCACATCTTATGTGTTAAAACAAGATAAAATCAGATTGGTTTTAACTACAGCATTAACAAGCGATTCTGCTATTGGCGAACATGTAAAAAAACATGGCGATGGTGTAAAAGTAATAGCTCTTTGGGTGGAAGATGCGCGTAAAGCTTTTGAAGAAACGGTAAAACGTGGCGCAAAAGTTTATATGGAGCCTACCGTTGAAAAAGATGAACATGGTGAAGTAGTTCGCTCAGGAATTTATACTTATGGAGAAACAGTTCACATTTTTGTGGAACGTAAAAATTACAAAGGAGAATTTTTACCCGGCTACAGAAAATGGGAAAGCGATTATAATCCAGCGCCAGTTGGCTTAAAATTTATTGACCATATGGTAGGAAATGTTGGCTGGAATCAAATGAATGCAACCGTAAAATGGTACGAAGATGTAATGGGCTTTGTAAACTTTTTAACGTTTGATGATAAACAAATTACTACTGAATACTCTGCTCTTATGAGTAAAGTAATGAGTAATGGAAACGGAAGAATTAAATTCCCGATTAATGAACCAGCAGAAGGTAAAAAGAAATCACAAATTGAAGAATATATTGATTTTTATGAAGGTGCAGGAGTACAACATTTAGCTCTTGCAACGGATGATATCATAAAAACAGTAGCGGAATTAAAAGCACGTGGAGTTGAATTTTTACCACCGCCACCACAAGCATATTATGATGATATACCAAGAAGATTAGGTGTACACATGGAGATGATGAAAGAAGACATTAAAGAACTTCAACGATTATCTATTTTAGTGGATGCTGATGAAGAAGGGTATTTATTACAAATATTTACAAAACCCGTTGAAGACAGACCAACCTTGTTTTATGAAATAATACAACGTATGGGAGCAAAAGGATTTGGCGCAGGAAACTTTAAAGCATTGTTTGAATCAATTGAAAGAGAACAAGCAAAAAGAGGAACGCTTTAATTGCACTTTTGAATTGTTGTTTGAATATTAGTATGATTTTAGGCTGCAATTAATTTAGTGAAAATTAAACAGCCCACATACTTCTACAGGCTCAGTATGACCGCACACAATCCGTGCGTTAGTCACTCTGAGCCTGTCGAAGAGTGTGCGAAGCTTAGCATCATGTCATTTCGAACCTGCCTAGCCGGCAGGTAGGCGCAACGCAGTGCAGGGAGAAATCTCATTAAACTGTGCGTTCTCATTTCGTCCCAATAATTATCGGGAGTAGTAAAGAATGTGCATAGGCATCTATTTGAACTACTTTATGCTTTCTTTTTTCTTGATAAAAAAGTGTGTAAGGTCATTCTGAACTTGTTTCAGAATCTGCGCGCAGAGTAACTATAGCGCGTTAATAATTTTTTTTTGATAGCTATCGGGAGTAGTCGAGAACGTGCAGCAGCATTAAATTAAATTTCATTATGTTTTCTTTTTTCTTAATAAAAAAGAAACAAAAAATCAAGACGGCAAAACCGCTTCCCACAGGGCGAATCGGCATCGTTTGCCGTCATTCCTTCCCGCTGCTTCGTAATAAAACAAAAATTATAAATTATGTTTTGCTAGGCGAAAAGTTAAAATGTCTAAGTGTGTAAGGTCATTCTGAACCTGCCTTCCGGTAGGCAGGCTTGTTTCAGAATCTGCGCGCTGAGTAAGTATAGCGCGTTAATAATTTGTTTTGATAGCTATCGGGAGTAGTCGAGAACGTGCGACAAGATTTTATTGAATTTTATTATACTTTCTTTTTTTTGAATATTTTTGTTTATCAATTATCAGGGGAATGCAAAAATCAAACATTACTATTAATTTAAAACGTGCTAATTACAAAAACGAAAATCGTTTGCTTTTGGAATTTGCATACAACAAAGATTTAATTGTTTTAATAAAACAATTGCCTGATGCCAAATGGAGCAACTCTTTAAAAGCATGGCATATTGCTGATACAAAAGAAAATTTTAATGCAGTTTTTTTATTATTTAAGGGAAAAGCTTGGTTAAATTACGATGATTTAAAAACAAAAAAAACAAGTGAAATAAAAAACATTAAAAAACTCAACCCTTCAAAAGATTTAGGGGAACTGAGTAAAGATGCAAATGATAAAATTGAAAAATACAAGAAATGGATGCTATCAAAAAGGTATAGCGACAGTACAATTGGAACTTATACTGATGCTCTGCGAACATTTTTGCGTTTTTACAATCAAAAATCAGTTTTAGAAATTACTAATGAAGATGTAATACTGTTTAATAACGAATATATTTTAGCAAATGATTATTCGGCTGCCTTTCAAAATCAGGTAGTAAATGCAATAAAATTATTTTTCAGCAAGATAGAAAATACTAAAATTGAAATTGAACAAATTCATCGACCAAAAAAACCGAAGATGTTGCCTAATGTTTTGAGTAAAGAAGAAATAGAGAAAATACTAAAAAGCACAAAAAATATTAAGCACAAAGCAGCGCTTTCTCTTATTTATGCTTGCGGATTAAGAAGAAGTGAACTGTTAAATTTAAAAATTAATGATGTTGATTCGAAACGCAAATTATTGATAATACGAAAAGCCAAAGGAAGCAAAGACAGAATTGCCCCATTGCCCGAAAAAATAATTGTTTTATTAAGGGCATATTATGTTGAATACAAGCCTGAGGTTTTTTTATTTGAGGGTCAAAATAAATATGAAAAATATTCTGAACAGAGTTTGCAAAAAGTATTAAAAAATAGCGTTATTTTAGCAAAAATAAACAAGCCAATAAGTTTGCATTGGTTAAGACACAGTTATGCGACTCACCTTCTTGAAAAGGGGACTGATTTGCGGTATATACAAGAAATATTGGGTCACAAAAGCAGCCGAACAACAGAGATATACACGCACGTAAGCAACAAGTCAATACAACAAATAAAATCGCCAATAGATGATTTGGAAATATAAAAATAAAGCACACCTGTTTTTTGAAAAGGTATACAAAGCCAACACATATTTGTTGTATATGTACACCTTTTATGGGAAAAGGTGTACATATAAGTAAGTTAGTGGCAAGGCCAAATCGACACCGAAAAAATATTTCGAAAATAATTTCCCATTTCGGGAACTTTTCGTATCTTTGTTAAAAGGAATTCAAATTGAGAATAATTTCTAAAAAAATACTACGGGAGTTTTGGGAAAAACATTCTGACAGCCAACAACAATTAAAATCTTGGTTTCAAGAAACGAGTTCAGTTGAATGGAAAAATCCAAAACAAATTAAAAAAGAGTACCCTAGTGCAAGTTTTTTAGTTGACAATCGTGTGGTTTTCAATATTAAAGGAAATAAGTATCGACTAATTGTAAAAATAAATTATGATTATCGTATGATTTGGATTCGATTTATTGGAACACATGCAGAATATGATAAAATTGACGCTACTAAAATTTAAAAACAATGACAATAAAACCAATCAAAAATAAAAAGGACTATCAAAAAGCCTTAGAAAGACTTGAATCAATATTTGATGCAAAGAAAGGTTCGCGCCATGGAGACGAGCTTGAAATATTAGGAATTTTAATAGAGAAATATGAAGACGAACATTTCCCTATTGGATTCCCTGACCCAATTGAAGCTATAAAATTCAGAATGGAACAAATGGGGTACAGTCAAACAGACTTAGCAAATGTTGTTGGACTTAAAAGTCGCGCGAGCGAAATCCTTAACAAGAAAAGAAAATTGACATTGGAAATGATTCGACTGTTACACGACAGTTTGAAAATTCCTACGGAAGTATTAATTCAAGCTTATAAATAAAGTAAGCACAGTAGCTAACAACACCTAAAAAAATGCTGGGCGCAAAGCGCAGGACTTTTTGCATTTGCCATTCCCTTTTGTACATTTAATTAAGATTATCAGTTAAGAAAGTTTAGTGCATTCGAGTAGCTCCAAAACGTAAAATAATGTACCCCTATCACAACAAAATAAAACAACGCATAAAAAATAAAGAATTAGAACGTTATGAATATGTGGAAAAGTATAAAAATATCAGCCCCTGTTTGCTTTTATATTTTACAACAGAACCCAAAATTAAACCAATTAGAGAACATCGATTTAAAGAATACGAAGAGATTTTAAAAGCAATTACTAAATAGTAACTTTTTGTGTTATTTAAATTTAAAAATACCTTCCCACCCTTTTGGCTTGCTCTAAAGAGCATATGGCGTTTATTCCGAATTATCTAACTCCTAAGAAGTTCAATTTTTTATAGCAAAAATAAATGCTTATGGAATGAGTACAATGTATTAATTTAGCCTACTTTTTTAAAATGGGCTTAAGTAAATTACATACTCTTCTATTATTATTTGTGTTATTGTTATTACAAACAAAAGCACAGAATCATCGTTCTATTGATTCATTAAACAAAACAATAGATAGCTCTTCCAACAGCAAATTAAAAGCTGATACCTACCTAAAATTGCTTTTTGAATACACCTATATAGATAACAAAAAAGCTTATGAGTATGGAAATAAATCACTTCAAATTTCAAAAGAAACTAATTATAAAAATGGTGTAATTGAAGCATTAAATGCCTTGGCAATGTTGGATAAAAGCGATGGGCATTATTCAAAAGCTTTTTCAAAGCTAAAACAAGCCATTGAAATTTCGGAAAAAACAAATGATATTTCTGAAAATGCAAAAACATATCAAAATATTGGCGATGTATATTCACAATTACAAGATTATGAAAAAGCAATTATTAATTATGAAAAAGCATACGAGATAAGCCTATCTGAAAACAGCTACGAAAAAACAATTATTTACTTGAGTAGAATTGCAAATCGTCACATGGATATTGGCAATTTTAGAAACGATACTGCTCACATTTATACTGCTATTGAAATTTATAAAAAAGCACTACAAATAGCTGAAAAAAATAAAGACAAAAAGAAAATAACTACAATGCACATTAATTTAGCTGATGCGCATAACATCCTAGGGGATAAAGATAAAAACAAACAAACATTTTTTCATGCACTTGATTTTTCGTTGCGTTCGTTAAAACTTTCGCGTGAAAATAATTTTCCAGATTTAGAAGCACTGAGTTTTTTAAATATAGGCGAAACATACGAAAAGTTAAATAATTTAAATAAAGCTATCCATTACTATGAAGAAGCCTTAAAAAAATATCAAGAAGAAAAAAACAATAATTGGCTTTTAAATACAAATATTTATCTGGCACACGCCTACTATAAACTAAATAATTTAAATAAAGCAACCGAACATTGCCTAGTAGCAAAAAAATTAGCGGAGCAAAGCCATGTAAAAAATTCTTTAATGAATTGCTTTTTGCTTTTGTCAGATATCTATAAATCCAAAAACGACCTACACAATTCGCTTGAATATTATAAAAACTATACGCTATATAAGGATTCACTTGCAGATGAGCAAAACGCAATTACAACCGCACGCCTACAAACAGAGTTGGATTTAGAACGCAAAAACAAAGAAATAGAATTATTAAAACAAAACGCTGAGATACAAGAACAAAAAATTAAAACACAAACCATTCAAAAACGATTATTAATTACTGCTATTGTTTTAGTCGTAATATTACTCGGCTTTGTTTTATATAGATATAAAGAAAACAAAAAAATTCAGCAAAAAATTGTTGCAGCAAAAAATTTTGCAGAACAGGCCAAAGCAATTCAAGAGCAGTTTATTGCAAATACCAGTCATGAAATTAGAACACCAATGAATGGAATTATTGGTATGACCGATTTGTTGAATGACACCAAACTTTCCATTGAACAAAAAGAATATTTGGGTATAATAAAAGAATCATCAAGCAATTTATTAGCAATTGTTAATGACTTGCTGGATTTATCAAAAATAAATTCAGGCAAAATGGCTTTTGAATCTAAAGCATTCAAATTGTCTGAGATTTTAAAAAACGTTACTGCTTCATTAAAAAATAAAGCAGAAGAAAAAAATTTAAAAGTAATTGTTGAAACAGATTCAAGAATTAATCCTGTGCTTATGGGAGATAACATACGTTTAACGCAAATATTATTAAATCTTATAAGTAACGCCATAAAATTTACAGAAAAAGGAGAAATAAAAATTTCAACAAAATTAATTCATGATTCTACCTACTATTCACAAATAGAATTTACAGTTGCAGATACAGGAATAGGAATTCCTAATGATAAATTAAATGATGTGTTTAATTCCTTTACTCAAGTAGATTCTAATATTAACAGAAAACACGGTGGTACAGGATTAGGATTATCTATTGTAAAACAATTAGTAGAAGGGCAAGGTGGGACAATAACAGTAAAAAGTGAAATAAATAAAGGTTCTGTATTTACCTTTAATCTGAATTTTTACAAAGGTGATAAAGAAAACGAAACAAGAAAAATTGTTCAAATTAATTCATTAGAAAAAAATAAGATTGTAGCTATTTTGGTTGTTGATGACAATAAAATAAACCAACAAGTCGCCTCCCTTACCCTACGAAAATTAAAATTTAATGTGTTAATAGCAGACAGTGCAAAAGAGGCTTTTGACATCTTAAAAAATAAAACAATTGACATTATTTTAATGGATGTTACAATGCCAGAAATGGATGGTTTTGAAGCAACCCACCACATTCGTAATAAATTTGATTCACCTAAAAACAATATTCCAATAATTGCTATGACTGCTTCAGCCTTGGTAGGCGATAAAGAAAAATGTTTGGCAGAAGGAATGAACGACTATATATCAAAACCATTTAACGCAGAAGAGCTTTATCTTAAAATTCAAAAATTTTTACCGTCTAACAAAACAAATACCATTGATTTATCTTTAATATTAGAAAAAGCAGAAGGGGATAATGTGTATTTAAAAGATATAATTGAATCGTATATTTTAGAAATGCCAAAATATTTGACTGAACTTACTGATTCTATTCAAAAAAACGATATAATTCAGGTAGCAGCCCACGCTCATAAAATGAAAAGTCCAGCGGCTTTAATGGGAGCAAATGAATTAAAAGAAGTACTATCTGAACTAGAAAAAAAAGGGCTAGAAGGTATTACTAACTTTGACTATACTTCATTTGGCAAAAAAGCCACTCTTTTATGTGAAAAATCTATTGAAGAATTGAGAAAAAAACTCGAAAACCTATAGTTTTTTTGCAATAATTTTTCGGTACATTTGCTTTGATTAAAATATTATGATAAGAAAAATCACAACAATATTAATAGTAATAATTATTTTTTCGGCATGTAGCACTAAAACTGCATTTCATGAAGTAACTATTAACAATCAATATACCATCACCCTTCCAGAATACTTGCAACCCTGTGCAGATATACATCCTGATGCTTCATTACAATATCAAAACACCGAGCTTGAAATTTATGCTTTGGTGATTGATGAAAAAAAGGAGACGATGGAAAACTATGATTTAGATTATGATATTGATTTATACTACAAAGCAATTGCATTACAGCCTTTTTCTGAACAAATACAAAACGGAAAAATTAGCCCTCCAGGCAGACAAACCATTAATGGCTACAAAACGCTTACAGCGGATATTTCAGGAAAAGTAGATAACAATGAAGTATATTATCGATTGGCAGTAATTGAAACAACAAATGCGTTTTATCAATTGTTGATTTGGACAAGGTCAGAAAATAAAGAAAAATACATGAATGATTTTATTCAAACTATTGAATCATTTAAAGAAATTTTACCGCCCTCTGAAGTAAAACCAAAAGAAAAACTTAGCGATAGCGTTGTAATCAAAACTATTTACGACAAGTAATTTTTTCGCTTACTCAAAAAAATCTTCTACAGTAATTTTATGCTTTTTTTCTTCGGCATTGTTAGGATTTAAGAGTATTTCATAGCTCGAAAACGAAGAGCTCAAACCTCTTGAATCATGGTTCATTTTAAATGCATTGTTCCCATTCAAAATTTTTATAAAAGCAATTTGTTCTTTAAAACCACCTCTAAATTTGTTTTGTAAAAAAGTAATTGCAGTATCCCAATTATTACCATAAAAAACTTTTATAAAATAATCACCATTCGGTATTTCATTCATCTTGAAAGTACCACCCACATTAATGTATTGGTTACGAATAGTTTTATACGGCTTTTTGTTTTCAACCAAACACACCACAGCTTCGCTATAATTACTATTCGAAATTTGAATATTATTTTTGCTGCCTTCTAAATAAACTTCAGCTCCAAAATATTCTGTGTAAGGAGAATCAAAATTGTTAATCATTGGTTCAGGAATCTCATTTTTCAATAATTCTTCCATTTGTTTAGTCATTTCTTCAGTAATAGGAAGCACTTTTTTTTCTGCTTTTTTATCTTTCGATACATTATACGAAATCACAAAATACAATAACAATAAAGCAATTCCAACACTTACTAATACCTGATACCGTTCTTCGGGCTTGTGTTTTGGTTTTGTTTTTAAATTATTAAACTGAAAGTTGTTTTTAGCTTGGGCTTGTTGTTGGGCATATTGATATGCATTGCCTGTGTATCTTCCATGAGGTGTTGTTCTTGCTTGTGAAGTAGAAGAACCATACATCATTTTCAGATCATAATTCTTCTTTTTTTCTGCATTAGAAAGCACCATATATGCTTCCTGAATTTCTTTGAAATACTCTTCTGCTGGCTTATTCCCTGGGTTTTTATCTGGATGATACTTTTTAGCCAGCTCACGAAAAGCAGTTTTTATTTCCTCTATCGAAGCAGTTTTTTTTATTCCAAGTATTATGTAATAATTTTTAACTGCCATTCATTAGAATTTTGCTCTGTATTGTTTCTTGGTGTTTTGCGAATTAATAGTTGCATTGCGTGGATATTTAATGGAAAATGACAACACCACTTTTTTTGCTTCTCCTGGTTGAACAGTATATGCCCAATTCAATTTCCCTGTTTTTGAATCGTATTCCCCTTTAGTAGTCTCAACTGGCTCAACTATAATATCACTTTTAGTTGAAATTGGTAATTGATCTTGCAAATCAATCAAAACAGGTGTTTTACGATTGTTTTTAATTACCATTTCATATGCGAATGTTTCTTTTGTGCTGTTCCCAATTAATTTTTTACTACTATATTCTTTTATTTTAGTTCTAGTAACCAACACTTTATTATCTCTTCCAAATGACAAATCCAGCGTATCATCCGTGCTACGTGTATAAATATAAGATTGACCAACATACGTTCCAGAAAAGTAAACATTTGCAGGTCCTTCCACTAAATTCAAATCCTCCCAACCAGTAATACGCGCTAACAAAAATGCATCTCTATCCACTTTTGGCACACTATAATGTTTATAAGTAGCGGGCAATTTATACTCTGTAACATCAACTATATAGGGCTTTGCATCAGAAGGAATAGTATAACTTGTTTTGATATCAAATTCAGCACTCAATTCTGAAACTTGTATTTCTTCAAATTCAATAGGTTGTTGCTTTTGGGCTATTTTATTTTTTTCTCTTTCTTCAAATGCTGCGCTTGTAGGAGCATTCTGCATGTAACCTTCATTCATTTGAAAACTTTGATTTTGATTTGAGTAGGCATTGCTTTTTCTGTATAGATTATCAGAAACAAAATCTAAATTCCATATTGCCAAATCTGGTTTCGCTGCACTTTTGGAAGGATCTGCAGTAGATAGTTTTATTTTAATATCATTCCAATCAATGCCTGTATTATTAAAAACTTTTGCTCTATATTTTAATTCAATTGGTAAGTTAATATCCTCTGCACGTAAATCGTAGCTTGGCGCCCATCCGGCCTCTGTTACCACATACTTTAAATCAATTGTGGTGGTTGCTTTAATTGTAGAACTTAATAAGATTGAAATTTCTGCGGTTGGTTGATTGTTCTTTGCATTTAACTCATACAATTGTTGATTAATTTTTTGTAGAGTTTCATTATATAAAGCTTGCTTTTTTTCAAGTCTAAAAACTTCAGCATTAATTTCTTTTATTCTACTTCTATAAAAATCTGCAGCCAATTTTAATTCTGCCACTGCTACTCCTTTTTCGTTACCACCAATCGATTGATTTTTTAGCATCATGTTTTTTTCGGTGTTGTACGCATCTAACTCAAAACTGGCAAGTTTTAGCCCTTCTGTTATCATCACCGATGAATCTTTTAATTGCTTTATTCTAGTGCTTTCTTTTTGATTAGCCATATAATTAATAGCATCTGAAATAGAAAGAATAGAAACATTTCCACTCACATTTACTTGAATGCTTTTTGAAATTATTTTTGATGATAAACCAACGAATACGATTTTATTTCTTCCAGGATTTAAGACCACTTGTTGCGTATGAGCTACTTCTGCGCCATATAAATATATTATAGCGGACTCAACAGAACTTGTAATATTTTGTGTATGTTCTGTTTGTGATTTTACTGATTGAATAATTAAAACAGCTAAAATAATTTGTAAAAGTACTTTTTTCATTTTCGGTTTTGGTTAGAGAAAAAAAAACCCTGCCTAAGATAAAGCAGGGTTTTTTTTATGTTTATACTTTTTATTTGTTTTCTTCTTTTGCAACAGCTTGTTGTACATCTTTTATATACACAGCTGAATAATCTCTATAACGCATAGGGTTAGAATAAATGCCATGCACATTTGATTTTACTAAACGATAGCTCTCTTCATACCAAAGAACCATTACAGGAGCATCATCCATCAATATTTGAGATGCCTTCATAAAGTTAGCATAACTTTCTTCTTGTGTTTTAGCCGATTTCCCTAAATCAAAGTATTTGTCAAATTCCGCACTTTTATAACGTGGAGTATTTGGGTAAGACGGTTGTGTTAAATCAGCTGGTACTGTTCCTCCGTAAAGTGTCCATAAAAAGTTTTCTGGACTAGGGAAGTCTGCAATCCATGCTGCTCTAAAAATTTCAGCTCTTCCATATTTTTGGTCATCCAATTTTTGTTTTTGAGGTACAACTTCAAAATCAACATTTAAATTTAATACTTCCATTAATTGCTTTTGGATTTCTAAAACTACGTTTGCGTTTTTAGAACCACCACTATTTAATTCAATTTTTACTTTAGGGAAACCTTTTCCGTTTGGATATCCAGCTTCTGCCAATAATTTTTTCGCCTTTGTAGCATCAAAATCATATCCTTGGATTTTAGAAATATCATATCCTTTAAAAGATGGAGGGCATAATCCGTTAATTCCAGGACCATATGCTTCTCCTTTTAATACATCTTCTACTATCTTGTTTCTATCAATAGCATAACAAAATGCTTGACGAACTTTTAGATTGTTAAATGGTTCTTTTGTTAAGTTAAACTCATAATATTGAGTAGCCATTTCTGGTGAACGCTCTAATATGTATTTTGGTGGCTTGTTTTGGAAATTTGAAATTTGACTTTCTACTAAATCTTTAATAGACTCAGAAGGAAGACCAATAACCATAGCTAAATCGCCATTTTCAAATTTATCTAATTCTTGTTTTTTAGTAGGCAAGAAGCTAACAACAATTGAATCCAAGAAAGGCAATTGATTACCTAATGAATCTAGTCCATGATAGTTATTGTTACGTTTTAAAACAACCTTATCTGCTCCTGTATTTTGAACATACACAAATGGCCCAGTTCCAACTTTAGAATCTACACCATATTTTTCAACAGATTCTTTTGCTATAACGCTTGCAGCAGGTGATGCTAAAGCATATAAAAATGAAGCACTAGGAGCAGTTAATGTGATAGATAAAGTATAATCATCAATCACTTTTAATCCACTTAAACTTCCATTAACTTTTCCTTTACTAGCAGTAAACAATTCATTTGCTCCAACAACTCTGTCTTTGAATGTAGCGCTAAAGTTTGAGTTATCTTTACTGTCAACACAAAGCAATTCAAATGAATATTTTACATCAGCAGCTTTAACTTCTCTTCCTTTTCCTCCCTCAAAACACTCATCATCTTGAAACATTACGCCCTTTTTAAGGTGGAAAGTATAAGTAGTTCCAGCCTCATCCATTTCCCATTTTTCAGCAATACTAGGGATAATAGAAAGGTCCTTTGAATTGAATTTTACTAAACCCTCATAAACTTGGTTTGCGATGTGTGCAGAGGTAATATCAGTGATAGCAGACGGGAAAAGAGTTTGAATTAACTCTGTTTCATTAATACGTAAAGTCCCACCATAAACTTTCCCTCCTTTGGCTTCTTTAGGACTATCAGTACTTGTGGAATTAGAACAAGAACTGTAAAATACGGCTAACGCAACAATAATTGATAATGATTTTTTCATAATCTGATTTTATTTTATACAAATAATGGTTATACAGGCTAAATTTGTTACAAGATTACAGCATCTTTAGCAAAATTGCAAATAAATGTACAAAATTAAAATAAATTAATAATTTACCTTAAAATGCTTTTGTGTAAGATAAATTTGTTTATTTTTGCGACTAGTGATAAAAAATGTTGCTTTTTATTTTGATATTCATAAATAACATTTTAATATTGCGTTCGAAAAATCAGAGTAGCCAAATGTGGTTTCTCATTTTTTAATTACTTTTTATGAAAATGAAAAAAATACTTTTTGTAATATTTGGAATGTTTGTATCAACACTATGCTCTGCAGTTGGTGTAATCGTTTTAGAAGGGAACTACCAAGGAAAAAATTTATACATACAAAATCCATTTGCGGGTTCTGGTGTTGGTTTTTGCGTACAGGAAGTTCGAGTGAATGGCAATGTAACTACAGACGAGATTGCATCAAGTGCGTTTGAAATTGATTTCAGAAATTTACAATTAAAAATAGGAGATAAAGTAGAGGTTAAGATTACACATAAAGATGATTGCAAGCCAAAAGTTTTAAATCCTGAGGTTTTAAAACCAAAAAGCACTTATGAAATCGTTACTATGTCTGTTGAAAAGGACCTAACTTTCAAATGGACCACAAAAGGAGAAACAGGGAAACTAACTTTCACAATTGAACAATACCGTTGGAATAAATGGGTAAAAGTTGGTGAAGTTGAAGGAAACGGTACACCAACAGAAAATTCTTATTCATTTAAAGTTGTACCACATTCTGGTAAAAACCAATACCGTGTAAAACAAGTAGATTACACAGGACAACCAAAAGTATCTAAAACAGTTGATTTTACTTCTACAATTGGAGAAGTAACTTTTTCACCAGCTAAGGTTTCTAAAGAGATTACATTCTTTGCAGGAAGCACTCCAATAGAAACTATGTTTGAAATTTATGACCAATATGGAAATATTGTGAAAAAAGGTTTTGCATCATCTGTTGATGCTTCTAACCTACCAAAAGGAGCTTATTACTTGAACTACGACAATAAAATGGGCGAGTTCATTAAAAAATAATTTTATTTAAACTTATTTAAAATCCCGATACACATTAGCATCGGGATTTTTTTTTAACCTCTTGTTATGCTAAAAATTGAACACATAGGAATTGCTGTAAAAAACATTGAAGAATCAAATTCATTGTTTTCTAAACTATTCAATAAACAACCCTATAAACTTGAAAAAGTAGAATCAGAAGGTGTTTCAACTTCTTTTTTTATGATGGGAGAAAGTAAAATTGAATTATTAGAAGCAACGAATCCTGATAGCGCAATTGCAAAATTCATTGAAAAGAAAGGAGAAGGCATTCATCATATTGCATTTGAAGTTGAAGATATACATGCTGAAATGAAACGTTTAGAGGCAGAAGGATTCACCATTTTAAATGCAGAACCCAAAAAGGGAGCAGACAATAAATTAATTTGTTTTCTGCATCCTAAAACTACCAACGGAGTGCTGATTGAACTTTGTCAAGAAATTAAATAGTAGGCTTCTCTTTTTTATTTACAAGATAAACTCCTAATAAAATTACCCCAATCGAAAGAATGTGGAAGGGAAGAACTACTTCTCCATCCAACACTCCCCACATCATTGCTACAATAGGTATTAAATAGGTAACAGAGGATGCAAACAATGCGTTCGTATTTTTTATCAATACATTAAATATTATAACAGAGAGTGCAGTTCCAAAAATTGCAAGTAAACTTACATACCCTAAACTTTCATAAGCTTTTGGATTGTAAGTAAAATCAGATATAAAGTCTGTTGCTCCAAACAGATATACTCCAGCTAATGGGCCAATAAAAGTCATTGCCCAAACTGTTGCAGTTACTGAGTTTACTCCTCCTAATTCTTTTTTAATAATGTTTACACTTAAGGCGTAGCAAATTGTAGCCAAAACAACAAACAAACAATACAATAAACTATTGTCTGTATCATCACTTTTACCCACCGCCAACAACCCAATAGCACCAATAAATCCGATAAATATTCCAATAGCATTTATTAATTTAGTTTTTGTTTTAAACATTAAAACTCCCAAAAGCATTGTAAATAATGGCGTTAATGAATTTAACATTCCCGTTAATGAACTACTTATTCCTGTTTCTGCTTTTGTAAATAAAAACGCTGGAATAAAATTTCCAAGAACTCCCATTCCAATAAAACCTTTCCAATGTTTTAAATGTTCTTTTTTAAAATGTTTAATAAGTAATGGAGAAAGAAAAATAAAAGCAATAAAAATACGTAATGCAGCTACTTCATCACTCGAAAAAGCATCAAGTCCTCTTTTCATTAATATGAATGAACTGCCCCATGTTATTGCCAATGCAATTAGTATTAGCCAATTAATAAATCTAGTGTTCATTCTATTTTTTTATGCGCAGCAAATATAAGTACTTATTATCTTCGTATATTGATTTGATATTGATGAATTAAATTAATTTTGTTGACATGAGTAAAAGCTATAAAATATATGTTGGAGGAGAATTTGTTGAAACAAAAAACAAATTAGATGTAATTAATCCTTTTACACAAACTGTTTTTGCAAATACTTATTTGGCAGATAAAGAGGAACTAGAAACCGCAATTTCAAAAGCGAACAATTGTGCGAGCGAATTAAAAAATTTACCTGCTTATAAACGTTATGAAATACTTTCACAAATTGCTAATGAAATTAAAAACAACAAAAAACATTTAGCAGAAGTTCTTTGTAATGAATCTGCTAAACCTATAAAATATGCTTTAGCAGAAATTGAAAGAGCTGCACAAACTTTTACTATTGCTGCTGAAGAAAGCAAACGCTTGCCAAAAGAATACATATCTCTAGACTGGACTGAAAGCGCAAAAAACAAAGAAGGAATTATAAAATATTTTCCTATTGGATTGGTTGCAGGCATTTCTCCTTTTAATTTTCCATTAAACTTAGCAGTACATAAAATCGCTCCTGCAATTGCATCTGGCTGTCCTATAGTATTAAAACCAGCATCAAGTACTCCATTATCTACTTTAGAGCTTGCCAAAATTATTGATAAAACAGAATTACCAAAAGGTGCTGTATCTATTTTACCAATGAATCGGGAAGCAGGGAATCAATTAGTAACTGATGAAAGATTCAAATTATTATCATTTACAGGCTCTCCAGAAGTAGGTTGGAAAATGAAAAACAATGCAGGAAAGAAAAAAACAGTTCTAGAGTTAGGAGGAAATGCCGCTGTAATAATCACTGAAAGCGCAGACCTTACCCTTGCAATTAATAAGTCTGTAATTGGTGGGTTTGCTTATAGCGGACAGATATGTATTCATGCGCAACGATTTTTTGTTCATGATTCTATTTTTGAAAAATTTATTACTTTATTTATAGAAGCTACAAAAAAATTAAAATTCGGAAATCCAATTCATGAGGATACAGATCTGTCGGCTATGATAGATAAAGAAAATGCCATACGTGTGGAACAATGGGTAAACGAAGCAAAAGCAGAAGGCGCAAAAATTTTGTTGGGAGGAAATAGAACCAACAACTATTTTGAACCAACAATTATAACAAACACAAATTCCAAAATGAAAATTTGTGCTGAAGAAATCTTTGGTCCTGTTGTAACAATAGAAAAGTACAACAAATTTAAATCGGCAATTGAAATGGTAAATGATACAACTTTTGGATTACAAGCAGGTGTTTTTACAAATAATATTTCAGAAATAGAAGAAGCATTTAATACTATTGATGTGGGCGGAGTTATATTAAATGATGTTCCTACATTTAGGGTTGATCACATGCCTTATGGAGGCATTAAAAATAGTGGGCTAGGGCGCGAAGGCGTAAAATATGCAATCATGGACATGATGGAAGCAAAAATTCTTGTAAAATAAATCGCAATTAAAAAAATGAAAATCTACCAACTCTACTTGCTCTCATTATTAAGCGGCTTGCTGCTTTCTTTTAGTTGGTTTCCTGTTGGACTTACTCCTCTTGTTTTTATTGCTTTTGTTCCAATACTGGTGGTTGAAAATGAACTTTTTAACAATCAATTAAAATACAAAACACTAACACTTTTTGCTTGTTCATATATCACATTTTTTACTTGGAACATATTAGTTACATGGTGGATAAAAAATGCATCTTTTGGAGGAGCAGCAATGGCAATACTTTCCAACGCATTACTAATGACATTTGTTTTTATGTTGTACCACAAAGTAAAAAAGCGTATCGGAGAAAAATATGGTTTCATAATTTTTATTTGTTTTTGGATTGCATTTGAATTTTTGCATCTCGATTGGGATTTAACATGGCCTTGGCTTACCCTCGGAAATGTTTTTTCTGACAACCCAAATTGGGTTCAATGGTATGAGTATACTGGGGTGTTTGGTGGCAGCTTATGGGTGCTTTTTGTTAATGTAATTATATTTAAATCAAAAGGACAAAAGTCAAAAGTCAAAAGTTCACTGCTGATTTTTTCATTGATTTTAGTTCCTATTCTCTTTTCATTTATAATAAAAATATTTGCTGACAAATTATGGAAAGGTGGAATTTCAGTGGTGATAGTACAACCAAATATTGATCCATACAACGAAAAATTTTTTATAAACTATCAAGAGCAAGTGAACAAAATGCTTGACCTTGCAAACCAAAAAGTAGATTCTACTACTGATTATTTATTACTCCCCGAAACATCATTAACAGAAGATATCTGGGAAAATAATTTGAACCAAAGTTGGAGCACACAAACACTTCAAAATTATATAAAACAATTCCCAAAACTCAAAATAGTAATTGGAGCAAATACAGCAAAAGTTTTTAAGAGTGGAGAAACGCTATCTGAAACAGCCAGAAAATTTACAATGGAGGATGCTTATTATGATTCATACAACACCGCTCTTCAACTTGATAATTCTGGCAACATACAGGTGTACCATAAATCCAAACTTGTTCCTGGTGTAGAAAAAATGCCATTCCCATTTATTTTTAAACACATCGAAAAATTTGCAATTGATTTAGGAGGAACATCTGGCAGCTTAGGAGTACAAGATGAGCGAACCGTTTTTAGCTCTCCTGACAAATCAATGAACACTGCTCCAGTAATATGCTATGAAAGTATTTATGGCGAATATGTAGGCGAATACATTAGAAATGGCGCACAATTTATTTCTATTATCACTAATGATGGCTGGTGGGGCGATACACCCGGCTATAAACAACATTTAAAATACGGCACTTTACGTGCTATTGAAACTCGTAAGTGGATTGCACGTTCTGCAAACACTGGAATTTCTTGTTTTATAAATCCATTAGGAGAAATTTTACAAGCCACAAAATGGTGGCAAGCTGATGTAATAGAACAAAGAATAACACTTGATAACAACCAAACATTTTATACTAAGTATGGCGATTATATTGCTCGGTCAGCAATGTATATAGCATTTATGCTAATTATTTATTCATTTTTTGTAAGATTCATTTCAAGAAAATAAATATTTTAAATTTGAAAGGTGGTAAAAGACCTTATAAAGATTTTAGTTTATCCACAAAATCCATTTTAATAACTCCACTCATATCAAATATTTTTAAATAATCATACATCTCTCTATTATTTGAGTTCTTAATAAAAATTACAGAAGGGCATTTGTCTATTTTAAATTTGTTGAATACACTTTTATCACTAGAGCTATTATCAAACAAATCTTTTTCAGAATATGTATAATAATGATTTTTAATATTAGGCAAAAGTTTATTCAATAAGTCTTCTTCCATTCTCAAAGAGATTTTATTTTGGGGTACTTCAGTAATTATGCATGCCAATTCATTTTTTTTATAATAATTTATGACACTATCAATAATCGTAAAACAAGGGGCGCAAGAAATGCTATTTTTAAAAATTATAACCTTATAATCTTTAAATACGTTTCTTTTATTTCCTGCTGCATCAAAAATAGCGCTTTGATTATGACAAGAACAAAGTAGAGAAACTATCAAAAGCCAGAAAACAACTACATTATATTTCATTTATAAATAATTTTGTATTGATACAAACCAAAATTCAGTTGTTGGGTGGTTTTAAATTTTTGATTTATATAAAAGGGTTTTAATGAAAATAAAAAAGGTGTTTTGCAATATAATTCAAGAAAAAAAGCATTGTCATCTATAAAAAATAATTCACTCGAATAATTTAATCCAAACAAAAATCTTTTTTTAGTCAAAAACATAGGCTCATTTTTAAACTTAATTTTCTTTTTGCTTAACACCCATTTTTGGTCGACAAATTTCCATATATAAACCTCTCGATACCTTTGGTTTTTAAAATCGGGGGCAACTGAAACAATTAAAACAGAATCATTAAGTGCTAATATTTTTTCTATACGATCAATTTTGGAGCCTTCGTATCTGGCTTTTTTTAAACATTCTTTGGGGTTTATTTTTTCAAATTCAGTTTCAAAATTTATTTTATAATTATCAAAGTGTTTCCAGTTATTAGGGAGATAGATGATTGAATCTATTAAATTGAGTTTAGTATCATAAATAAATATTTTATAGTGTAGCGTATTCGAGAAAAAAATAAAATTATTAGAGTATGTAATCCAATTATTTACAAAACAGGAATAAATAATACCATCGCTCTTGGGGTTCTTAACACTTACAAATTTGTTTTTGTTTACGTCATAAATTGCCAATTCGACCTTTTCCTTTGAATCATCCTTATGAAAATTATAACATTTGTAAAACAAAATAGACGAATCGTTAATTGTCTTGCATTTATAGTATTGATAGAGTTTTTTGTTTTCAATATTATTATTAATCAACCATTTTTTTTCATTGGAAAGCCTAAAAAAATAAATTTTACCTTCAGTTAAAATGCAAAGCGAACTATCTGTAAAACAAAAGTCCTCAATAATATCTTTTTCCGAAAATGAAATTTCACCAATATTAACAAATGAAGTGTCAAATTTAGACCTGTTGTTTTCTTTAACACATAACTGTATTTTATCTCGATTAAAATCTCGAGTTAAAACAGCTATCTTATTGTTAAACTTTGAAACCAATGCTTGGTCATTTTGGTAGTCGGAGTTAAAAAGTGAAACTTTTTTGAAAGCAACACCAAACTGAGCACATAACATTTGTGAGGATAAAAATAACGAGTAAAAAAATAATTTACTCGTTATTTTACTTATCAAAAGTATGGCATTATTTAGCATCTAAATCTCCTACTTCTGGTTTTTCGCCTTTCTCATAAATTGCTATTACAGAGCTTTTATTGTCTTCAGTATATTTCCACAATACATTAACCCCAGAATAAACAACAGTTCCTCCTGTTTTGCCTTTTAATATTTCGGAATCAATGAATTTAACAATTTCATCTGTAGAAATCGATATGCCGTTTTCTCCTTCAACTGTTGGCATTACAGACCACCCACACATAATTGCTCCTGCACCATGACAGTTTAATGTGTGATTAAACCAGCCGTGTGTTTCTTCAACCCTGTTGTAATTTACACCATCTGTACTTCCACTTCTTTTAATAATAATTCTGGCATCCATGCTCATTGCAAATAATAAAGACACCCCTGTCATAATTAATGATTTTTTTTTCATAAAATTTTTGAATTTATTAATTTTCTGCACTATTGCATTGGCGCAAAATTGATAAGTGACAAGAAATTTCGTATGGACAAATTTTAATTTTATTCGCATGGATTTAAATGTTTGATAGTCAAATTTTTAAATATTTTTTAGTGGTTTTTAGGGTTCAAAAAATGTTTTTTTTAGATAGGAAATGATTAAAGATATTGAACTCATTAAATTCTTAAAAAATAGTACCTTTGTGCGCTTATTATTCGCACTTTTATTAATATACTCTTTTAACACAAAATATATTTATGGAAAAATTTGATGTTACCGTTATTGGCTCAGGTCCTGGAGGATATGTTGCAGCTATTCGTTGTGCACAATTGGGAATGAAAACTGCCATTATAGAAAGGTACAACACTTTGGGCGGGACATGCTTAAATGTTGGTTGTATTCCTTCAAAAGCATTATTAGATTCATCTGAACATTTTCACAATGCTACACATACTTTTACCGAACATGGTATTGATGTTAAAGATGTAAAAGTGAATTTGAAACAAATGATTAAACGAAAAGGTGATGTAGTAAAACAAACCTGTGATGGAATTAATTTTTTAATGAAAAAAAATAAAATCACGGTTTTTAATGGGCATGGTTCTTTCGTAAATAAAAATACAATTGAAATAACTGGTACAGAGGGCAAAAAAACACAAATTGAATCAGCAAAAACCATTATTGCTACAGGTTCAAAACCATCTTCATTACCTGGAATTGTTATTGATAAAAAGCGCGTAATTACTTCTACCGAAGCATTAGAATTAACTGAAGTTCCTAAGCACATGGTAATAATTGGTGGTGGCGTTATTGGATTAGAGTTGGGTTCTGTTTATGCTCGATTAGGTGCTAAAATTTCTGTTGTAGAATTTACTGGCGGAATCATCAGCACAATGGATGGTGCTCTGGGAAAAGAATTACAAAAAAGTTTGAAAAAATTGGGCTTTGAATTTTATTTTAATCACAAAGTAACCGCTGTTTCTGCTAAAGGAAAAGATGTAACTGTTACTGCTGAGAATTCAAAAGGAGAAAAAATAGAAATAAAAGGAGATTATTGTTTGGTTTCTGTAGGACGCAAACCATACACAGATAATTTAGGTTTAGATAAAGCCGGAGTAAAAGTGGATAATAGAGGGCGTATTGAAACCGATGATCATTTACAAACAAATGTATCGGGCATATATGCAATTGGTGATGTAGTAAAAGGAGCAATGCTTGCACACAAAGCAGAAGAAGAAGGCGTTTTTGTAGCAGAAACAATGGCAGGACAAAAACCACATATCAATTATAATTTAATTCCGGGTGTTGTGTACACTTGGCCCGAAGTTGCTGCAGTTGGCTATACCGAAGAACAATTAAAAGAACAAGGTAAAAAATATAAAGTTGGTAACTTCCCTTTTAAAGCAAGCGGAAGAGCCCGTGCATCAATGGATACAGATGGTTTTGTAAAAGTGTTAGCTGATGAAACTACTGATGAAATTTTAGGAGTACACATGATTGGACCTCGCGTTGCAGACATGATTGCAGAAGCAGTAGTTGCAATGGAATACAGAGCTAGTGCTGAAGATATTTCTAGAATGAGTCACGCACATCCAACATTCACAGAATCTTTTAAAGAAGCTTGTTTGGATGCTACAGGTAAGCGTGCATTACATATTTAATTTTTAACCGCGAAGACGCAAAGTCGCTATTGACTTACTTTGCGACTCCGCGACTCTGCGGTAATTTATGAAAACAGGAATACTTCTTATTAATCTTGGAACACCCGATAGCCCAAAAACTTCGGATGTTAGAAAATATTTAACTCAATTTTTGAACGACCCCCGAGTGATTGACATCAATCCTGTTGGTCGTTTTATTTTAGTAAACGGAATTATTGTTCCTTTTCGTTCTTCTAAATCAGCTAAACTTTACGAAAAAATTTGGACAAAAGAAGGCTCTCCATTGTTGATAAACAGTATCAAACAAAAAGAAGCGCTTCAAAAAGAATTAGGAAATGATTTTGTTGTAGAACTCGGAATGCGTTATCAAAGCCCGAGTATTGAATCTGCTATTAATAAACTAAAAGCTGCAAATGTTAGTTCTATAATTGCTATCCCTTTGTATCCGCAATATGCTACATCCAGTACTACTTCATCCATTGAAGAAACGCAACGCATATTTAAAAAATGGAAAAATCATCCTCCAATAAAATTTATAAATAATTTTTTTGATGACAAAGGTTTTATTGAAGCCTTAGTGGAAAAAGCTTTGAAGTATAATTTAAACGATTATGATTATTTCGTTTTTAGTTATCATGGTTTGCCCGAAAGACAAATTACTAAAGCATCAAAAGAATTTAGTGATGATTCTTGTAAAATAGGTACTTGTTGTGATACAATAACAGATAAAAATCGGTTGTGTTATAGAGCCAATTGTATTGCAACCACAAAAGCGCTTGTAAAAAAATTAAACATTCCAGAAGGTAAATATTCTACAACCTACCAATCACGCTTAGATGATAAATGGTTAAAACCCTATAGCGATAAGGTTATAGAGCAACTTGCAAAAGAAGGAAAGAAAAAAGTTTTAGTTTTTTCTCCAGCCTTTGTTGCCGATTGTTTGGAAACCATTTATGAAATCGGAACTGAATACCAAGAAATTTTTTCTGAACATGGTGGCGAAAAAATTCAATTAGTAGAAAGTTTAAATGATTCTCCTGTTTGGATTTCTGCACTAAAGAATATGGTATTAGAAAGAGTCTAGATTTATTTGTAGAGATTCCTCTCTATCGTTCGGAATGACAAAAGCGAACTGTCATTTCGAGTGTAACGAAGTGAAATGAGAAATCTCAATCTTTTAACGATATACTTCATAACAGAGTTCCAACGAGAGTCGCAATGACAAACCCTACTTCGCTCCTACTAACTTAGGATACATTTTTTCTTTCATTGCTTTTATGTTTTCATCAGCAATGTATTCATCATAAGTCATACGTTTATCAATTATTCCATTTGGAGTAATTTCAATAATACGATTTGCAACAGTTTGTACAAACTCATGGTCATGCGATGTAAATAAAGCACAATGTTTCCAATCTTTTAAAGCATTGTTAAATGCAGTGATAGATTCCAAATCCAAATGGTTAGTAGGCTCATCTAAAATCAAACAATTTGCATTGGTTAGCATCATACGTGAAATCATACAACGTACTTTTTCTCCTCCCGAAAGAACATTCGATTTTTTAAATGTTTCTTCACCCGAAAACAACATACGTCCTAAAAATCCACGAACAAATGTTTCGTCTTTATCTGTTGAGTATTGGCGCAACCAATCAATCAGGTTATAATCAGCAGTAAAAAATTTAGCATTTTCATTCGGCAAATACGATTTTGTAATTGTACTTCCCCAGTTAAATTCTCCTGCATCTGGTGTTTCTTCACCCATCAAAATATCAAAGAAAGTAGAAATAGCAATATGCTCTTTTGAAAGAATTGCAACTTTATCTCCTTTTGTTAGTGTAAATGAAACATTTGCAAAATAAGGTGTTCCATCATTCGAATTTTTTGCAAGATTTTCGATTTGAAGAATTTGGTCTCCACAATCACGCTCTGCTTTAAAAATAATTCCTGGATATTTTCGTGTAGATGGTTTAATATCATCAATCACTAATTTTTCTAATAATTTTTTACGGCTTGTCGCTTGTCTTGATTTTGAAGCATTTGCACTGAATCGCTCCACAAACTCTTGCAATTCTTTACGCTTATCTTCTACTTTTTTGTTTTGGTCAGAACGCTGACGCAATGCCAATTGACTGCTTTCATACCAAAAAGTATAATTACCCGTGTACAATTGTATCTTGCCAAAATCAATATCTGCAATATGTGTACACACAGCATCTAAAAAGTGACGGTCATGCGAAACAACAATAACTGTATTTTCAAAATCAGCTAAAAAGTTTTCTAGCCAAGCAATTGTATCAACATCTAAATCGTTAGTTGGCTCATCCAACAATAAAATATCAGGATTACCAAATAAAGCTTGAGCAAGCAATACTCGTACTTTTTCTTTACCACTTAACTCGCTCATTAATTTAAAATGAAATTCTTCTTTCACTCCTAAACCGCTCAACATGTTTGCAGCATCGCTTTCTGCATTCCAGCCTTCCATTTCAGCAAAAAGAATTTCTAACTCTCCAGCACGTATTCCATCAGCATCACTAAAATCTGTTTTTGCATAAATTGCATCTTTCTCTTTTATTACATCCCACAATTTTTTATTCCCCATCATTACTGTTTGCAATACTTGAAAATTATCAAAAGCAAAGTGATTTTGAGAAAGCACACTCATTCGCTCGCCTGGTGTAATTGCTATTTGACCAGTAGTAGGATCTATTTCACCTGAAAGAATTTTTAAAAAGGTAGATTTTCCGGCACCATTTGCTCCAATAATACCATAACAATTGCCGGGAATAAATTTTATATTCACTTCGTCAAACAAAACACGTTTGCCATAACGCAATGAAATATTAGCTGCTGAAATCATTTTTTTATTTTTTTTAAGGCTGCAAAGATAGGGATTTTAGTTCATTAGTGGATTGGTGGGTGGGTTAATTAGTTAATTGGTTGATTAGTAAATTTGGCTTTTATTTTATTTGTATAACTCTACTTTTTTAAAAAATAACGATTAATAATTAGTTTAGATGAATACCTTTTTCTTTAAATAAAAACCTAAAAATACGCCCTCACCTGTACTCCACCTGTATGAATGGCTTTTGTTCCTTGTGACTGGCGTCCATCGTAAGTAAGGTTTAATTGCAAATTATTTGATAAGTTCCGTTGATAGCTTAACCCCCAAGTAACATTTTTTCCCACACGTAAAGCATCCAACATTTCAAATGCTAATGCAGAATTTTGAGAATCGTTATATGTAATTTGAATAAAATTTGCTTTTGCATTTAAGCTTCCTTTTTGTAAAACATTGTATTTTATTTCTACACCATAATCTTGTAAAATAGAATGTTGTCCTCCCAGTTCGGCTTGATTTTTTTTGTCGGTATATTTAAATGAAACCGAAGTACGGAAAGATGTATTGGGTTGGTAATTTAATCTTGGTTCGGTTTCGTAATAAATAACTTTGTAATTACGTGTTGCAAAAAATTGAGATGTGTTTGATTTTAATCCATCTTTATACATAATGTTTAAACTAAACTTTTGCCCCATGTTCAATCGCATTTTTGCTTCTTTGTAAATATTGCTTCGCGATTCAAATCCATTTATCAATTGATTTTTATTTCTTACATCTTGGTAAGTAACATCCAAACCAAACACTGTTCCCATTTGGTTTATAAACAATGTATTTCTAAATGAAGAGTTAAGTGCAATTAAAGTACTATCGTTTGTTTCTGCCAAAAATGGATTGTATGCTTTTGACAAATCATTTTCATTTGATTTTCTATCCACACGATAGGATGTTTGATTTGCAAAGCGAGAAACAAATCCTCTGAATCCTTTTTTGCTCGACCATATTGCAGCTGGCTTTAGCATTAATGATTGGCTAAATTGGTTGCTGTATGTTTTTATATATTCATTCGTTGGTGTGTACACTTTAATATATTTTGCTTGGTCAGGGAAAGCAGAAATTTCAAATTCGTTTAATTCTTTTATTCCATTTTCGTTGTAGTCAATCCAAGTATAAACGCCTTGTCCGGGGGCAACTTCAATAAATGAAAATTCTTTTTTCAATTCTAATCCCGAACCAATTTCGTAAAATGTATTGCTAAAAATTACACCTTTTAGTAATCGTAAATTGTATTCAATGCGTCCAACCAAAGTATTGTCGGGCTTTTGAGTTGTTAGTGAAGAATCCACTTTTAATGTTCGATAAGCAGTATTAATTTTTAATTGGCTATTTGCATTTTGATAGGTTTCGAAAAAAGCACCATAACTTTCACCAGTTGCCGATAAGTTTAAATTTGTTGTTCCTAAATTATTTCTAACTGCATAATCTGTTCTGTTTTTATAATAAACACCATACCTGTATTTTGATGTGTCGGCATTTTGAATGTATGCTTGCCATTCCCAAAATTTATAACTGCTCGATAACAAAGAATCTTTACGTGATAATGAAAACTTATTTTGTTCAAACTCATCTTTTACACCAACAGTAAACCATTTAATTTTTTGCGAGACAGCACTTTTATGTCTGTAAAAATCAGTATTGGATGTGCTTAAAGAGGAAAGTAAGCTTCCATTGTAATTAAGCTTAAACCCTTTTTTTGTGTATGCAATTTCTGCATTGTGTTTGTTTGCATTATAATTACCTCCTTCAAAAAAAGCATTGAAACGATAAATCGCTGTTGCATTTTTTTTATTTGTTAATCCTGTTGCCATACCAACTATATGCTGATCATTCATCTGAATAATACTCCCTCTATTCCAATCTCTTTCAAACTCTACTGTTCGGAATCGTTCGATAGGTGAAAAATATTTTTGCGCGTATTCATAATTTACATTTGCAATTAAATATGTTAAGTGTGTAGTGCTATCCATCGATTTTGTTTTTCGCACTAAAATATCATTATCAAAATTCATTTTTAATGCATAACCTACATCATCATTACTATTTGCCGATGAAAACGTATTTATATCGTTATTGCTTATTGCTGCTTCTACATTTAGTTTTGATGTTTTACTAAAGGAATATTCCACTCCCGCAGTAACCATCTGTTTCATTTTAGGAGTAATGAGTTGTATTACGGGTTCGTAATTTCCTTGTGGTGTATTGGTAACAGTATCGGGCATTACCCATTTAAAAACTTTTCCGTTTGCTGTAGAAGTAATTTGCACATAGTTTCCTTTGTTGGCTCCAACATTACTAAATGTAACTCGGTAATGTGCGCTATCGCTATTGGTATTGTAAATAAACAAGTTTGGGAAAAAATGTGTCCCAATAGTTGTGTCGTATTTATAATACAATACTTCGCTATTGTTATACGCAACACTGTCAAAACTTGGAAACAATGCTAATGAAAGTGTATCACCAATTTGAGATAATTTTCTTTTTTGTTCAGGACTTAAATCTTGTTGTAAGGGTTGATTCTTGCTATCTTGCTCAGAATAAACATTAAAATGAATTTTTAAATTTTGTTTTTCAAAATCATTTCCAACATGAACGAGTGAACGTGCATAGTTTTTGTCGGTATACTGAAATTCTACAACAATTCGTTTATCTTTTGTAATCAATTGTTTTGCTGTAAAAATAATTTCTGACGTATTATAATTAATAATATAGTCGTTCTCTTGCCCTCTATCCAAAAGCCTTCCATCAATATATACTTTTTCTGTTCCTGATAAAATAATAATAAACAATTCATTTTCGGCACCACGCAATCGGTATGGACCTTGATTATTTTCTATCCCTTGAATTTGGTTTCGTGCAAATTTTCCACGAGAAACAGCAGCACTAGCTGTTGTTGTGTTTAATCCAATTTTCGATTTGTCTTGCGAATCTTTATTTGTTTCTACAGCAGTTGTAAAACTTAAACCTTGTGCTTTTTTATAAAAATTCATAAAATAACTTTGTGGTCTTTGCATCTGAAAATCACCAGCAATTAATTTGGTTTTATTTTTTGATAACTGAATAAATACTTTATCAAACTCCTGCAATTGCTGTGTATTCCCATCGGCTTGAATAGGAATATTATTATCTGTTGCAGCCAATAAAATTTCTACATCATTACTTAATTTGCCCGACAATTGTAAATTCAAATTTGAGTTCACTACCATATCTTGGTTGGTTCCTACAGTAATCCCACGAGATATACTTCCACTTTTATTTAATCCTTCTGTTTTAAAAATATCATCTGTTTTTGTATCTACTTTGTAAGTAAATTGGCTAAAATTTCCAAACATATCAGGTCGAATATTTGCAACATCTTTGTGCTTCGTTTCTGCCGAAAATAAATAGGGGAAAGCTTTATAGCTTGCTTGTATAGAATCCAATTTTATACTGCTCTCTACTAATTTTTTTTTGTTAAAAATCAACAAACCATATGCATGATTTATTTTGTAGTAAGTGGTATCAAGTTCTTTTCCATCGATAGTTTTAATGATAACTGTACCCGGAACAAGACTTAGTGTATCTAATTTTAGTGTATCGGAAAAAACCAAAGTTTTAATACGGTTATTGCTCGCGCTTTGCGAAAAAGCACAAGTAATTACAAATGTGAAAAACAGTGTAAATAATAATCGTTTCAACAACACAAATTTAAAGGTAGTATTTTATACATTTGTTTCATCTAAAATTGTAAACGAATAAATATGGCAAAAATTATAACATATAACGTAAACGGTATTCGCTCTGCTATGAGCAAAGGCTTGGTTGATTGGCTAAAAGCCACCAATCCAGATGTGATTTGTTTTCAAGAACTAAAAGCAGAACCCTCACAATTTGACGTTACTGTTTTTGAAAATTTGGGGTACAATCATTATTGGTATCCTGCCCAAAAAAAGGGATATAGCGGAGTAGCGATTTTAAGTAAAATAAAACCAACACATGTAGAATATGGTTGTGGAACACAAATTTACGATGATGAAGGACGAGTGCTAAGAGCCGATTTTGGTGATGTTTCTGTGATGAGTGTTTATCACCCAAGCGGAAGTAGTGGAGAAGACAGACAAGCTTTTAAAATGAAATGGTTGGCTTTTTTTCAAAAGTATATCGATGATTTAAAAAAACAACGTAAAAAGCTTATCATCTGTGGCGATTACAATATTTGTCATAAACCAATTGACATTCACAACCCAAAAAGCAATGCTAATAGCAGTGGTTTTTTACCCGAAGAAAGAGAATGGATTGACAGCTTTATGAATTCTGGATTTACTGATAGTTTCCGCCATTTTAATCAAGAACCTCATAATTACAGCTGGTGGAGTTTTAGAGCAAATGCTAGAGCTAAAAATTTGGGATGGCGTATCGACTATAATCTAGTAAGTTCCAACTTGGATTCAAAGATGAAAAGAGCCGCCATACTTGCCGAAGCGAAACATTCTGACCATTGCCCTGTACTATTAGAAATCGATTTTTAAGCCTTCATCTAAATTATTCGCTTTTTTGTGTTAAAACGCTATGTTATTTCTATATATTCTATATATTTGTGACTCAAGAAATTAAAAAAAACAAACAATATCATATGAAAAAAGTAATTTTCTCATTATTTGCCGTTGCCTTACTTGCATCTTGTGGCAATGACAATACTACTACAGGAGGATTCCGAAAAGCCAATGGTGGTGTATATTACGGAGGAGTGTTTAGAACAAATGAAGTAGAAGATTTTAGAAATCTTTACCCACTAAATCTTACTGAGGTTGTGTCTCATCGTATTGCTAATCAAGTGTACGAAGGCTTAGTAAAGCTTAACCAAAGCGATTTATCTGTTGTTCCTGCTTTAGCAGAAAAATGGGAAAAAAATGCAGATGCTACGCAATGGACTTTCTTTTTACGCAAAGGAGTTAAATTTCATGACGACCCTTGTTTTGCTGATGGAAAAGGACGTGAAGTAACAGCAAAAGATTTTAAATATTGCTTTGATTTACTTTGTACATCATCTCCAGAAAACCAACAATTTGGAAATAGCTTTAAAGACCGTGTAGTTGGTGCTAACGAATATTTTCAATCTACACTTGACAAAAAACCTTTAGCAGGTGGTGTTTCAGGAGTAAAAATAATTGACGACTATACTTTACAAATCAATCTAATGCGTCCATTTGCTGGATTTTTAAACATACTAAGCACTCCAGGAGGATGGTTATACCCACAAGAAGCATATGAAAAATATGGCGTAGACATGCGTGTAAAATGTGTTGGTACAGGTCCTTTCCAAGTAAAAAGCATTAAAGAAGGAGAAGCTGTTATTCTTGAGCGTAACCCTAACTACTGGAATGTGGATGAGCATGGAAATCAATTGCCATACTTAGATGCTGTAAAATATACTTTTATCAAAGAAAAAAAATCAGAATTATTGGAGTTTAAACGTGGAAACTTAGATATGATTTTCCGTTTGCCTATTGAAATGATTCCGGATATTTTGGGAGAACTTGACCATGCTAAAGAAGGCAATAAACCTTTCGAGATGCAAGTTGTACCAGCTATGAGTGTTTTCTATTACGGATTCCAACACCAAAGCGATATTTTCAGCAAAAAAGAAGTTCGTTTAGCATTTAACTATGCTATCGACCGCGAAAAAATTGTAAACTATACTTTACAAGGAGAAGGAATTCCAGGAAACTTTGGGATTGTTCCTCCATCTTTTTCAAACTATGACTCTAAAAGTTTAAAAGGCTATTCTTTTGATGTGGATAAAGCACGTAAGTATATGGAAAAAGCTGGTTATCCAAACGGAAAAGGCTTCCCTAAATTAACTTTACAAATCAATAGTGGCGGTGGCGATCGTAACGTTCAAACTGCTGAGGTTATTCAAAAAATGTTGAAAGAAAACTTAAATATTGATGTAGAGATCAATGTAATGCCTTTCGCAGAACATTTAGAAAGCATTGAAACAGGAAAAGCATTGTTCTGGAGAACAGGATGGAGTGCTGATTATCCAGATCCTGAAACATTCTTAACATTATTGTATAGCAAACATATTCCAGAAAAATTAAGTGACAAATCATACTTAAACTCTGTACGTTACCGTAGTGCTAAATTCGATTCAGTGTTTGTTGCTGCTATGGAAGAAGTAGATGATGCAAAACGTATGGCATTGTATTTACAAGCCGACCAAATTGCAATTGATGATGCTGCTATCATGCCTATTTTTTATGATGAAAATTATCGTTTAGTTCAATCAAACATTCGCAACAATCCTGCAAATGCAATGGAATACCGCGATTTTACCCGTGTTTACATTGAACCACAAGAAGAAAAAGCAGAAGCTAAAAAATAAGATTTAAGATCTTACTATAAAAAAACGCCCGATGTTGTATCGGGCGTTTTTTTATGTCAATAATTATGTTGTCCGACTAGGGCTCGAACCCAATGATTTAATATTTTAGTTACGCCTGTGCAGTTGGCCCACCAAAATTCAAAGGCAAACCATTTGGCATTTCAGTATCTTTTATATTACCATGGGTTTGTTCAAACTTTGAAATATTATCTTTCAAAGCTTTCATCAAACGCTTTGCATGCTGCGGTGTAAGTACTATACGCGATTTTACTTTTGCTTTGGGTACACCCGGCATCATTTTAATAAAATCTACCACAAACTCCGATTGTGAATGTGTTATAATAGCAAGGTTTGAATAAATTCCTTCTGCTATTTCTTCCGTTAGTTCAATATTTAATTGATTTTGATTTTGCTCTTCCATAATGTTCTTTAATTTTTTATTTATGTAAAGTTACGATTTTATTTATTCTGTCATTTCGAACAAAATGCAGTGAGGTAGAAGTCTCGCCAATATTGAGATTCCTCTGCGGTCGGAATGAACAATTAAAAAGAATACAAGAAAACAAAAGAGGGACAACATTTCTGTTGTCCCTCAATCATTCGTATTATTCGAAAAGAATTCGTAATTCGTAGATTATGCTTCCTCTTCAATCGCTTCTTTTTTCGAAGCCATCAATCTATCCATTTCTTCTTGTGAACCAACAATCATTTTTTCGTAAGTTCTCAAGCCCGTTCCTGCAGGAATTAAATGTCCAACAATTACGTTTTCTTTTAATCCTAACAAGTTATCTACCTTTCCGCTTACTGCAGCTTCGTTCAATACTTTTGTTGTTTCTTGGAACGATGCAGCACTCATAAAGCTATTTGTTTGTAATGATGCACGTGTGATACCTTGCAATATCTGAGTAGATGTTGCAGGAACTGCTTCACGAGCTTCAATCAATTTCATATCTCTACGTTTTAATGATGAATTTTCATCACGTAATTTACGAGCGCTTATGATTTGTCCTGTTTTATAAAGTGTAGAATCACCAGCATCTAAAATCACAACTTTACCATACAATGTGTCGTTCAAATTCATAAACTCCGACTTGTTAGCCAATTGTTTTTCTAAGAAGATAGTGTCTCCAGATTCAATGATTTCAACTTTACGCATCATTTGACGCACAATAACTTCGAAATGTTTATCATTGATTTTTACACCTTGTAAACGATACACCTCTTGAACCTCATTTACCAAATACTCTTGTACAGCAGTTGGACCTTTGATAGCAAGTATATCACTTGGAGTAATAGCTCCATCAGATAAAGGCTCACCAGCTTTAATAAAGTCATTCTCTTGTACTAAAATATGTTTTGATAATTGAACAAGGTATGTTTTCTTTTCACCAGTACGTGATTCTACAATCACCTCACGGTTACCACGTTTAATTTTTCCAAACGATACAACACCATCAATTTCTGAAACCACAGCTGGATTACTTGGGTTACGAGCTTCAAACAACTCTGTAACACGTGGTAAACCTCCTGTGATATCGCCTGTTTTACCAGCCGTACGAGGAATTTTAACAAGTATTTGTCCTGACTCAATTTTTACATTATCATTCACAATTACGTGTGCACCAACAGGAATGTTGTATGTACGTAATACTTCTTTGTTTGCAATAATTTTAATCGCAGGATTTTTACTCTTATCACGGCTATCAACAATCACTTTTTCTTTAAAGCCTGTTTGCTCATCTGATTCTTCACGATAAGTAACACCTTCTTCGATATTTTCGAATTCGATTTTACCCGCAAATTCAGATACGATAACCGCATTGTATGGATCCCAATCACAAATTAAATCACCTTTTTTGATTTTTGCATTTGGTTTAACATACACTTGAGAACCGTAAGGAATATTTCCAGTTGTAAGAACAATTCTTGTGTTTGCATCAATGATTCTCATCTCAGCAGAACGTCCAATTACAACTTCTCCCATCTCTCCTTCTGCATTCTTACGTTTTACTGTTCTTAATTCATCTATTTCAATGATACCATCATATTTTGCTTCTAATTTACTTGCTGCAGCAATGTTAGAAGCTGTACCTCCAACGTGGAATGTACGTAATGTAAGCTGTGTACCTGGCTCACCAATTGATTGAGCTGCAATTACACCAACTGCTTCACCACGTTGAACCATTCTACCTGTTGCAAGATTACGTCCGTAACATTTTGTACAAACACCATTTTTGCTTTCGCAAGTTAATACCGAACGTATTTCTACCGCTTCAATAGGAGAGTCTGCAATTAATTTTGCATAGTCTTCAGTTACTTCTTCACCTGCACCAATGATTAATTTTCCAGTTAATGGATGATAAACATCTTCTACAGTTGTACGTCCTAAAATTCTATCGTATAATGATTCTACTATTTCATCATTTTTCTTTAATGCTGTTGCTACTAATCCACGTAGTGTTCCGCAATCTTCAATTGTAATAATTACATCTTGAGCAACATCCACTAACCTACGAGTTAAATAACCAGCATCGGCAGTTTTTAAGGCTGTATCGGCAAGACCTTTACGAGCACCGTGAGTAGAAATAAAATACTCAAGAATCGATAATCCTTCTTTAAAGTTAGAAATAATTGGATTCTCAATAATTTCTCCACCACCTGCACCTTTTTGTGGTTTTGCCATCAATCCACGCATACCACCTAACTGACGAATTTGTTCTTTAGAACCACGCGCTCCAGAATCCAACATCATATAAACAGGGTTGAATCCTTGACGGTCATTCGTTAATGTATTTAATACTTTAGCAGTAATACGAGAGTTTGTATGTGTCCAAATATCAATTACCTGATTGTAACGCTCATTGTTAGTAATGAAGCCCATGTTGTAGTTTGCAACCACCTCATCCACTTGTGCATTTGCATCAGCAATCATTTTATCTTTATCATCTGGAACCATTACATCACCAAGGTTAAATGACAATCCACCACGGAATGCACTCATATAACCTAATGTTTTCATATCATCAAGGAATTTAGCTGTACGAGCCATACCAGTTTCCTTAACAATTGTTCCAATAATATCGCGTAAAGATTTTTTAGTCAATAATTCATTGATATATCCTACTTCTTTTGGTACTACTTGATTAAACAAGATACGACCAACAGTAGTTTCAATTAATTTATTTACCATTTTATCTCCTTCTTTCACTTGCAAACGAACTTTAACAAAAGCGTGTAAATCCACACGTTTTTCGTTGTAAGCAATAATTGTTTCTTCCGGAGAATAGAATGTTAAACCTTCACCTTTAACTTTTTCTTCTTTTGTTGTTTTCTTTCCTTTGGTCATGTAGTAAAGACCAAGCACCATGTCTTGAGAAGGAACTGCAACTGGCGCACCATTCGCAGGATTCAAAATATTGTGAGAAGCAAGCATTAATAATTGTGCTTCTAATATTGCAGCATGCCCCAATGGAACGTGAACTGCCATTTGATCCCCATCAAAATCGGCATTAAATGCAGTACAAGTTAATGGGTGCAATTGAATTGCTTTTCCTTCAATTAATTTTGGTTGGAAAGCTTGAATACCTAATCTATGTAATGTCGGAGCACGATTTAAAAGAACTGGATGCCCTTTCAATACGTTCTCTAAAATATCCCAAACAATTGGTTCTTTTTTATCAACTATTTTTTTAGCAGATTTTACAGTTTTAACAACACCACGCTCAATCATTTTACGAATGATAAATGGTTTGAATAATTCTGCAGCCATATCTTTTGGCAATCCGCACTCATGTAATTTCAATTCTGGCCCTACGACAATTACCGAACGAGCTGAATAATCCACACGTTTACCTAATAAGTTTTGACGGAAACGACCTTGTTTACCTTTTAATGAATCAGAAAGTGATTTTAAGGCACGGTTAGCTTCTGTTTTAACTGCATTTGATTTACGTGAATTATCAAATAATGAATCAACAGACTCTTGTAACATACGTTTTTCATTACGCAAGATTACTTCAGGAGCTTTGATTTCAATTAATCGTTTTAAACGGTTGTTACGAATAATAACACGTCTGTATAAATCATTTAAGTCAGATGTAGCAAAACGACCACCATCCAATGGAACTAATGGACGCAATTCTGGTGGAATTACTGGAACGATTTTAACAATCATCCACTCTGGTTTGTTTTCTACATGTTGGTTTGCATGACGGAAACTTTCAACAACTTGTAATCGTTTTAATGCTTCGTTTTTACGTTGTTGAGATGTTTCAGTATTTGCTTTGTGACGCAAGTCGAAAGACAATGCATCTAAATCAATACGGCTCAACAATGCAATAAGAGCTTCTGCTCCCATTTTAGCGATAAATTTATTTGGATCGCTATCATCTAAGTATTGATTATCTTTTGGTAATGTTTCTAATATATTCAAGTATTCTTCTTCTGATAAGAAATCTAAATAATTGATTCCATCAGCAGCTTTCACACCTGCATTTACTACTACATAACGTTCGTAGTAAATAATCATATCTAATTTTTTAGTAGGTAAACCTAATAGGTAACCAATTTTATTAGGCAATGATTTAAAATACCAGATATGAGCAACAGGAACAACTAAATTAATATGTCCCATACGTTCTCTACGTACTTTCTTTTCTGTTACTTCAACACCACAACGGTCACAAACAATTCCTTTGTAACGAATACGTTTGTATTTACCGCAAGCACACTCCCAATCTTTTACCGGACCAAAAATACGCTCACAAAACAACCCTCCCATTTCTGGTTTGTATGTTCTGTAATTAATGGTTTCGGGCTTTACTACTTCGCCACTTGAACGCTCCAAAATTGCTTCTGGCGATGCAAGGCTTATTGTAATTTTTGAGAAATTACTTTTTAATTTTTGTTCTCTTTTAAAAGCCATTTTTTATTTTAGTTTAAAAAGGTTAAAGTTTAAAAAAAGTTCAAAGTTTAAAGCTCAATGCTGGAAAGTTATATCGCTGTGGGTCTACAACTTTCCAACTTGAAACTTCGAACTTATTTAGTCAAGCGAAATATTTAATCCTAGGCCGCGTAACTCATGCAACAATACGTTGAATGATTCAGGGATTCCTGGAGTTGGTAAATTTTCACCTTTAACAATTGCTTCGTATGCTTTTGCTCTTCCAATAACATCATCCGATTTAATCGTAAGAATTTCTTGAAGAATATTAGCAGCACCAAATGCTTCCAATGCCCATACCTCCATCTCACCAAAACGTTGACCTCCAAATTGAGCTTTACCACCCAATGGTTGTTGTGTAATAAGTGAGTATGGTCCGATTGAACGAGAGTGCATTTTATCATCAACCATATGTCCTAATTTTAACATATAGATAACACCTACTGTTGCAGGCTGATCAAATCTTTCTCCTGTTCCACCATCAGTTAAGTATGTACGTCCAAAACGCGGTAAGCCTGCTTTATCTGTCCATTCATTCAACTGTTCAGTTGAAGCGCCATCAAAAATTGGAGTAAAGAATTTTTCTCCTAATTTTTGTCCTGCCCAACCTAATACTGTTTCATAAATCTGACCCAAGTTCATACGAGAAGGTACACCTAAAGGATTTAATACTATATCCACTGGAGTTCCATCTTCTAAGAATGGCATATCTTCATCACGAACAATACGAGCAACAATACCTTTATTACCATGACGACCAGCCATTTTATCACCTACTTTTAATTTACGCTTTTTAGCAATGTAAATTTTAGCAAGTTGAACAATACCCGCTGGTAACTCATCTCCTACTGTTACTGCAAATTTTTTGCGTTTGTATGCTCCTAATAAATCGTTGTATTTAATGTTGTAATTGTGTAACAACATTCTAATATCATCATTTACATCTTTGTCTGTAGTCCATTTGCTTGGATTAACAGTTGTAAAGTCGATTTTTTCAAGTGCTTTTTGTGTGAACTTAACACCTTTTGCAACAACTTCTTCTTTCAACACATTAAATACACCTTGTGATGTTTTACCATTCACCAATGCATTTAATTTTTCAATTAATCTAGATTTTAAAGCTGCTGATTCTGCATTATGTTCTTTATCAATTTTCTCAATCAACGGTTTTTCTTCTGCTTTTGCTTTCTTATCTTTAATTGCTCTTGAGAATAATTTTTTGTCGATAACAACACCACGCAATGATGGAGGCGCTTTTAATGAAGCGTCTTTCACATCACCTGCTTTGTCACCAAAGATTGCACGTAAAAGCTTTTCTTCTGGTGATGGATCAGTTTCTCCTTTAGGAGTAATTTTTCCAATTAAAATATCACCTTCTTTAACTTCAGCACCAACACGGATTAATCCGTTTTCATCTAAGTCTTTAGTTGCCTCTTCAGAAACATTTGGAATATCAGATGTCAATTCTTCTAATCCACGTTTGGTATCACGCACTTCTAATGAATATTCATCAATGTGGATAGATGTAAAAATATCTTCACGTACAACACGTTCAGAAATTACAATCGCATCCTCAAAGTTATAACCTTTCCATGGCATGAATGCCACTTTCATATTACGACCTAATGCCAATTCTCCATTTTCAGTAGCATAACCTTCACACAATACTTGTCCTTTAGTAACTTTTTCGCCTTTTTTAACGATAGGTTTTAAGTTGATACAAGTGCTTTGGTTTGTTTTACGGAATTTAGTTAATGAATAACGTTTGATATCTTCATCAAAACTAATTAAGCGTTCAGAATCCGTTCTATTATAACGTATTACAATTTCATTTGCGTCAACGTACTCAACTACCCCTTCACCTTCAGCATTAATCAACACACGTGAATCACGAGCAACTAATGGCTCTAATCCAGTACCTACAATTGGTGCTTGCGGACGTAATAATGGAACGGCTTGACGTTGCATATTTGAACCCATCAATGCACGGTTAGCATCATCATGCTCCAAGAAAGGAATTAGTGAAGCTGCGATAGATGCAATTTGGTTTGGAGCAACGTCCATCAAATGCAATTTATCTGGCTCTACTACTGGAAAATCTCCTTCGTAACGAGCTTTTACTTTTCCTCCAATAAATTTACCTTTCGCATCAATTGGCGCATTTGCCTGTGCAATTGTTTTTGCATCTTCTTCTTCTGCGCTTAAATATGTTACAGGTTTTTCAAAATCTACTTTCCCGTTTGTAACGGTCATGTAAGGTGTTTCGATAAAACCTAATTTATTAATTTTTGCAAATACACACAATGAAGAAATCAAACCAATGTTTGGCCCCTCTGGTGTTTCAATAGTACATAAACGACCGTAATGTGTGTAATGAACGTCACGAACCTCAAAACCTGCACGCTCACGAGATAGACCACCTGGCCCTAGTGCCGAAAGTCTACGCTTGTGCGTGATTTCTGCTAATGGGTTGGTTTGATCCATAAATTGAGATAACTGGTTTGTTCCAAAGAACGAGTTGATTACAGATGATAATGTTTTAGCATTAATCAAATCTGTTGGCGTGAACACCTCATTATCACGAACATTCATACGTTCACGAATAGTACGTGCCATACGTGCTAAACCTACACCAAACTGAGAATATAATTGCTCACCTACTGTACGTACACGTCTGTTACTTAAATGGTCAATATCATCCACATCTGCTTTTGAGTTGATCAATTCAATCAAATACTTGATGATTAAAATAATATCTTCTTTTGTTAATGTTTTAACATCAGCAGGCGTATTGATATTTAATTTTTTGTTGATACGGTAACGACCAACTTCTCCTAAATCATAACGTTTATCAGAGAAGAATAATTTATCGATAATACCACGAGCTGTTTCTTCATCTGGTGGTTCTGCATTACGCAATTGACGATAAATATGCTCTACCGCTTCTTTTTCTGAATTAGAAGTATCTTTTTGTAATGTATTGTAGATAATTGCATAATCAGCTGAGTTTACATCTTGTTTGTGTAAAATAACCGATTTTACATTCGCATCAATAACCATGTCAATATGACCTTCTTCTAAAATCGTTTCACGGTCAATGATAACTTCATTACGCTCGATAGATACAACCTCTCCAGTATCTTCATCCACAAAATCTTCAATCCATGTTTTTAAAACACGTGCAGCTAATTTACGACCAACTGCATTTTTTAAGGCAGCTTTGCTAACTTTTAATTCATCAGCCAAGCCAAATATTTCAAGGATTTGTTTATCACTTTCAAATCCGATAGCTCTTAATAAAGTTGTAACTGGTAATTTTTTCTTACGGTCAATGTAAGCGTACATCACATTGTTAATGTCAGTAGCAAACTCAATCCATGATCCTTTGAAAGGAATTACACGAGCTGAATAAAGCTTTGTTCCATTTGCGTGACGGCTTTGACCAAAGAAAACTCCAGGTGAACGGTGTAATTGAGAAACAATAACACGTTCTGCTCCATTGATAACAAAAGTACCTTTTGGAGTCATATAAGGAATTGTCCCTAAATAAACATCCTGAACGATTGTTTCAAAATCTTCATGTTCAGGGTCTGTACAATACAAACGTAATTTCGCTTTAAGCGGAACGCTGTATGTTAATCCACGTTCAATACACTCTTCAAGAGAATAACGAGGAGGGTCAACAAAATAATCTAAAAATTCTAACACGAAATTATTTCGTGCATCGGAAATAGGAAAGTTTTCTGAGAAAACTTTAAATAATCCTTCGTTTTGACGATTTTCTGAAGTTGTTTCCAACTGAAAAAAGTCTTGAAACGATTGAAGTTGAATATCTAAAAAGTCGGGATAATCAATTTGACTTTTAATAGATGCAAAACTTATTCTTTGAGGTTTTTTATTTTGAGCCAAGGTGCTTAAGTATTAAGGTTAATAAGATTAAAACAACTAAACATTTTAACGCCAAATTCCCCATCCGCAAAAAGCGGATGAGGACTGGAATTAATTATAGTATCTGAAACAACTTATTTAAGCTCAACTTTTGCTCCTGCTTCTTCTAATTGTTTTTTCAATGCTTCAGCTTCTTCTTTAGAAACTCCTTCTTTTACTGGTTTTGGTGCTCCGTCAACAAGATCTTTAGATTCTTTCAAACCTAAACCTGTTAAGTCTTTAACAACTTTTACTACACCTAATTTTGCTGCACCTGCATCAACTAAAATTACATCAAATGTAGTTTTTTCTGCTGCTGCTGCTCCAGCACCACCACCTGCTACAACTACTGCTGCTGCTGCTGGTTCGATACCGTATTCATCCTTAAGGATTGTTGATAATTCTTGCACTTCTTTCACAGTTAAATTTACTAACTGTTCAGCAATTGCTTTTACGTCTGCCATTTTTATTTGATTTTTAAATTGTTACTAATTAATTTTTTTATTTTCTATCTTTAAACTGTTTGCCAATTAAGCTGCGTCTTTTTTCTCTGCATGTGATTGCAAAGCACCGATAACTCGTTTAGCTGGAGATTGAAGTAATGCAACCACATCTGCAATAAGCTCGTTTTTGCTTTTAATGTTCGCAAGTGTTTCAAGCTGATTATCGCCAATGTAAATGTTTTCTTCAACGAATGCACCTTTTAACAAAGGTCTATCGTTTTTTACTCTAAACTCCTTAATCAATTTTGCTGGAGCATTTCCTACTTCAGTAAACATAATTGCTGTAGCACCTTTTAATGCAGGAATTAATTCTGCTAATCGGCTATCTTCAGCTCTTTCAATTGCTTTTTTTAACAATGAGTTTTTTACAACTGTTACTGAAATGTTTCTTTGGAAACAAGACCTTCTAAATTGATTAACTTTTTCAACAGTTAAAGAAGAACAATCTGCTAAATAGATTTTGTTGTTCGCATTAATTTTTTCGGTTAATGCTTCAATTATTTTTGATTTGTCTTCTTTTTTCATTTTTCTTAATTTTTATTTACTCCGTGGAAGCCGTTGTAAATTGATGGTTTTTATACTCAATTATAAAATTACTGTGCTAAAGCTTTTGTATCTATTTGGATACTTGGGCTCATTGTTGAGCTCATGTAAACACTTCTTACATAAGTTCCTTTAGCAGAGCTTGGTTTTAGTTTTATAATTGTTTGTAACAACTCATTTGCATTGTCTGCAATCTTGTTGCTATCGAAAGATACTTTAGCAACTAAAGATTGGATGATACCAGCTTTATCCACTTTAAAGTCGATTTTACCAGCTTTTGAATCATTTACTGCTTTTGCCACATCCATGGTAACAGTTCCTGTTTTTGGATTTGGCATTAACCCACGTGGTCCTAAAACACGAGCAATTGCTCCTATTTTACCCATAACGCTAGGTGTAGCAATAACTACATCAACTTCTAACCAACCACCTTTGATTTTTTCAACGTATTCATCTAGTCCAACATAATCAGCACCTGCTGCTTTTGCTTCAGCCTCTTTATCAGGTGTACAAAGCACTAATACTTTTAATGTTTTTCCAGTACCATGAGGTAATGAAACTGATCCGCGAACCATTTGATTTGCTTTACGAGGATCAACTCCTAGGCGTACGCTAATATCAACTGTTGAATCAAATTTTGTGGTGGTAATGTCTTTTAAAATTTTAGCTGCTTCTTCAACTGAATACGCCTTTGAAGGGTCGTATTTAGAAAGAGCCAACTTTCTGTTTTTTGATAATTTAGGCATTTTTAAAAATTTGTGATGTGCAAACGTCTGCATTTAAGCGGACTCCATCGGTTTAACTTACTTTTTTAATGGTGATTCACCTACTACAGTTAATCCCATACTGCGAGCTGTACCCGCAACCATGCTCATTGCTGATTCAATTGTAAAACAATTCAAGTCAGGCATTTTTGCTTCTGCAACTGTACGGATTTGATCCCAAGTAACATTTCCAACTTTTTTACGGTTAGATTCAGCAGAACCTGCTTTTACTTTTGTAATTTCTAATAGGGAAACTGCTACAGGAGGATTTTTAGTAATAAATTCAAATGATTTATCGCTATATACGGTAATAATTACTGGAATTACTTTTCCTGCTTTTTCTTGAGTTCTAGCATTAAATTGCTTGCAAAACTCCATAATATTAACACCTTTTGCTCCTAATGCAGGTCCAATTGGTGGAGAAGGGTTTGCTGCCCCTCCTTTTATTTGCAACTTAATCATTGCACTTACTTCTTTTGCCATTTTTCTTTTTTAGTTTTAAGGTTTAAAGTTTAAAGCTTAAAGTCATTCTGTGTATTACTACTCAACAGCTACTTCACTTTATCCTTTTTCTTATTGATTTTGTTCAAAGCCTGTCACAATTTTCGAGTCTATTTATTGGTGGAAGCCCAACTTTCAACTTTAAACTCTTTAACTTTAAACTGTATTTATTTAACTCTCTTTCTCTACTTCTAAATATCCTAATTCTAAAGGTGTTTTTCTTCCGAAAATTTTCACCATTACTTCTAGTTTTTTCTTTTCTTCATTTACTTTTTCAATAGTTCCTGTGAATCCATTGAATGGTCCGTTGATTACTTTTACTGTTTCTCCAACAATAAAAGGGATACTAATTTGTGCATCGCTTTCTGCTAAATCATCAACAGTTCCTAATATTCTATTTACCTCTGCCAATCTCATTGGAACAGGGTCACCACCTTTTGTTTCTCCTAAAAATCCAATAACTCCTGTTACATTTTTTATAACATGGGCAACTTCACCAGCCAACAATGCTTCTATTAATATATATCCACTATAAAAAGGGCGCTCTTTGCTAACCTTTTTACCATTGCGGATTTGATATATTTTTTCTGTAGGAATTAATATTTGAGATACATAACTAGATAAGCCCAAACGATTAATTTCTACTTCAATATATTGTTTCACCTTTTTTTCCTGACCACTGATAGCTCTTACCACATACCATTTTTTTGCTGTGTCAGTTTTTGTTGTTTGCTCGCTCATTTTGTGAAATATAAATATGGTTATTGAAACAAGTGATAAATTGCTTCCATTCCTTTGTTAAAAGTAAAATCCATTACAAACACCAAAAGGGCAATAATAATAGATGCTATCATAACCACAATTGCACTGCTTTGTAACTCACTCCAAGATGGCCAACTTACTTTGTTAACTAACTCGTCTGTGGTTTCTTTTATATATGCACTAACTTTACTCATATTCTTATTTTTTGCACAGGTGGAGAGATTCGAACTCCCATCAAAGGTTTTGGAGACCTCTATTCTACCCTTGAACTACACCTGTTTATTGGGTTCCAAATCTTTTTAGTGTTGTTCCTTTTTAAACTTAAAAAGTATCACCCGTATTTAGTAGAAAACAGCAGGCAATATTTCTACTGCCTACTGTCCATACTAAATTTATATTATTATTACTTAATAATTTCAGTTACCTGTCCTGCTCCAACAGTACGTCCACCTTCGCGGATAGCGAAACGTAAACCTTTGTCCATAGCTACAGGGTTGATTAATTTTACAGTAATTGTAATGTTATCACCAGGCATAACCATGTCGCGTCCTGCAGGCAATTCAATTTCTCCAGTTACGTCAGTTGTACGTAAATAGAATTGAGGACGGTATTTGTTATGGAATGGAGTATGACGTCCACCTTCTTCTTTTTTCAAGATATACACCTCTGCTTTGAATTCTGTATGAGGAGTAATAGTACCCGGTTTAACAACAACCATACCTCTACGGATGTCTTTTTTATCGATACCACGTAACAATAAACCTACGTTATCTCCAGCTTCACCTCTATCAAGGATTTTACGGAACATCTCAACACCAGTAATTGTAGATTTTAATTTTTCATCTTGCATACCAATGATTTCAACCTCATCACCTGTGTTAATAACACCTGTTTCGATTTTACCTGTTGCAACTGTTCCACGACCTGTAATTGTGAAAACGTCCTCAACTGGCATCAAGAATGCTTTTTCTGTATCACGTTTTGGAATTGGAATAAAAGTATCTACTGCATCCATTAATTCCATAATTTTTTCTGACCATTTTGGATCTTTATTTAATCCACCTAAAGCAGAACCACGGATAATAGGAGTGTTATCACCATCAAATTGATAGAAAGATAATAACTCACGAATTTCCATTTCAACTAGGTCTAATAACTCAGCGTCATCAACCATATCTACTTTATTCATGAAAACAACAATTTTAGGAACACCTACTTGGCGAGCCAAAAGGATATGTTCACGAGTTTGTGGCATTGGACCATCTGTAGCAGCAACAACCAAAATTGCACCGTCCATTTGAGCAGCACCAGTAACCATGTTTTTTACGTAATCCGCGTGACCTGGACAGTCAACGTGAGCGTAGTGACGGTTAGCTGTTTGATATTCTACGTGAGAAGTATTGATTGTAATACCACGTTCTTTTTCTTCAGGAGCATTATCAATTGAAGAGAAATCTCTAATTTCTGATAATCCTTTTTCAGCTAATACTGTTGTGATTGCTGCAGTTAAGGTAGTTTTACCGTGGTCAACGTGACCAATAGTACCAATGTTTACGTGTGGCTTACTACGGTCGAATTTTTCTTTTGCCATTGCTGTTTTATTTTTTTATTTGGTTAGTTATTTTATTTTTATTTATTGTTAAATCTTTATAATCTTAAAAACGATAGAGCTGTTGAGCAGGATTGAACTGCCGACCTCTTCCTTACCAAGGAAGTGCTCTACCACTGAGCTACAACAGCTTATTATTTCTGTAATAACCTTTGGCAGACTCTTCTCCGCCAATGGGCGGATGCTCTAACACTGAGCTACAACAAATTTTTGTTCAAGTTTAAAGTTTAAAGTTTCAAACGTTGAACTTGAAACCTTAAACTCTAGCCTTGAAACTCAGTGTGAGCGGAAGACCGGGCTCGAACCGGCCACCCTCAGCTTGGAAGGCTGACGCTCTACCAAATGAGCTACTTCCGCTTAATACTTTAAAAGAACTATATATTTATGTTTAGGTTTTTACACCTAATGCATTCATTTTTGTGGGCCAGGATGGATTCGAACCACCGAAGACGAAGTCAGCAGATTTACAGTCTGCCCCATTTGGCCACTCTGGTACTGACCCTAAAATTGAAAAAAAGCTAAAAAGAGCCGAAGAAGGGACTCGAACCCCCGACCGCCTGATTACAAATCAGGAGCTCTACCAGCTGAGCTACTTCGGCTTATGTTTCTTTATTTTCAAGTGTTTTAAAGAACTTGATACTGCTCAAAAAAATAGTTTTCAACAATACCCCCTTAAAAAAGGACTGCAAATCTATAAAAGATTTACTTACTAACAAAAAAAATAATGCTTTTTTATAAAAAAAATGCAGCCACCATTTTTTGGCGGCTGCAAATGTACAAAATGTTTCTATTCGTGGGTTATAATCCTTTTACTTTTTCTTTGTGTTTTTTTACTTGGGTTTTCAATGCTCCTAAGCTCATATCCACTGCTTCTTCAAAGCTTTTACATTGTTTTTTAGCAAATAAATCATTGCCTGGTATGTGTAATCTAATCTCTGCAATCTTATTTGCAGCATCGTCAGACTTTTCTAACCTCAAAATTACATCACTACTGATGATTCCATCGTAATACTGATTTAATTTATTTATTTTTTCTTGAATAAACTCTAATAATTTTTTGTCTGCATCAAAGTGCACTGATTGAATTTTCACGTTCATAGTCTGTTTCCTCCTATTTTTATTATTGTTGTTTTAATTTGCCTATCCTCTTGGATGTGCTTGTTTGTGTATATTCTTTAGTTTTTCTACTGTATTATGCGTATAAATTTGCGTTGCCGATAGGTTTGCATGACCTAATAAATCTTTTATTGCATTTAAATCTGCTCCATTGTTTAACATGTGTGTTGCAAACGTATGACGCAATACATGTGGGCTCTTTTTATCAATGGTTGTAACATGTGAAAGATATGATTTAACAATATTATAAACAAATTTTTCGTACAATTTTTTACCACTATTTAATGTAAGCAAAAAATCATTTTCGCTCACTTCCCTTTTTACTGTCAAATAATTTTCAATCGTTAATTTTAACTCTTGAGAAAAAGGAATTATTCTTTCTTTATTACGTTTCCCTAGTACTTTCAATTGGTTATTATAAAAATCTACATCTGTAATTTTTAAATTAATTAATTCTGTTAAACGCATTCCTGTAGAATAAAACAACTCAATAATAAGTTTGTTTCTTTTCCCAGAAAAATCATCTCCAAACTCAATATTATCAAGTAAAGCATCCATCTTTTCTTTTTCCACAAAAACGGGTAATTTTTTGGATGTTTTAGGTGCTTGGATTTTCAGCATTGGATTTTCAGAAACAATTTTTTGGCGCAACAAAAATTTATAAAATGTTTTAAGTGTAGTTATTTTACGATTTACTGAACGTGGTGTAATTTTTTTATTCATCAAATCTACAATCCAAGAACGAATTAATAAATGATTAGCATCATTTATTTCATTTGTATTATATGTTGATTGGAGAAAATCTGAAAATTGAAGTAAATCGTTTTGGTAAGCAACGATAGTATGGTTTGAAAAGCGCTTTTCGAAACGGATATAATTGATAAAATCTTCTCTGCAGCTATCTATATTCATAAAAAAAGGAAAGATACACTCTTCTACGACAATAACTTTAAAAAGTTATATCAATTGAAGTGTATCTTTCCTTTTAAAAAGAAAAATATTGTTAAAATCTACTCTTCAGTAGCTTGTTGTAATTTTTGCTTATAAATTGCTTTGATTTTTTTCTCACGCAATACTACAGATGGTTTTGTAAATTTTTGACGCTCGCGTAATTCTTTTACAACACCTGTTTTTTCGAATTTTTTCTTGTACTTTTTCAGCGCTTTTTCAATTGTATCGCCTTCTTTAACTTGAATAATTAACATTATTTTGTGTTTTAATTTTTAATAAATGGGTTGCAAATATATAAATTTTTCCAAATCCCAATTGTAAATTTCCAAATTATTTCAATATTTCTCTTGAAATAACCAGTTTTTGAATTTCAGATGTTCCTTCTCCGATAGTACATAATTTACTATCTCTATAATATTTTTCTGCTGGAAAATCCTTTGTATAGCCGTATCCACCAAATACTTGAACCGCATCATTCGAAACTTTCACAGCTACTTCAGAAGCATAATATTTAGCAAACGCTCCTTCTTTGGTCATTTTTAAGCCTTTATTTTTTCTGTCAGCAGCTAGGTATGTAAGCAACTCTGATGCTTCAATTTCTGTAGCCATATCTGCCAACTTAAATCCAATAGCTTGAAATTGAGAAATAGGTTTGCCAAATTGTTCGCGTTCTTTTGAATATTTTACTGCTGCTTCAAATGCTCCTTTTGCAATTCCAACAGACAATGCAGCAATAGAAATACGTCCGCCATCCAACACTTTCATTGCTTGAATAAAGCCTTCTCCTTCTTTGCCTAACATTTGATCTTTATGAACTCTGCAATTATCAAAAATTAGCTCTGCTGTTTCTGAAGCTCGCATCCCTAATTTATTTTCTTTTTTACCTGATTTAAAACCTGGAGTCCCTTTTTCAATAATAAAAGCAGTCATTCCATGAGAATCTCCTTTTTCGCCTGTTCTAACAATAACAACAGCTACATTACCAGAAATAGCATGTGTAATAAAGTTTTTAGAACCATTAATTACATAATAATCTCCATCTTTTACGGCTGTCGTATGCATTCCTCCGGCATCAGAGCCTGTTCCTGTTTCTGTTAAACCCCAAGCTCCAATCCATTCTGCAGTTGCAAGTTTTGGTAAATATTTTTTCTTTTGTTCTTCATTACCAAAAGCTAAAATATGTCCAGTACATAGGGAATTATGTGCAGCCATAGACAAGCCAATAGAGCCACAAATTTTTGATAATTCAACAATTGCAGTTACATATTCTGTATAAGAAAATCCAGAACCACCATATACTTCAGGAACCAAAACACCCATTAGACCCAACTCACCAAGTTTTTTAAAAACTTCAACAGGAAATTCTTGCGACTCATCCCATTCCATCATTTTTGGTTTGATGTTTTCTTCTCCAAACTTTTTAATCATATCAGCAATCATTTGCTGATTTTCATTTTTACTAAAATCCATTTTGTAGTTTTTTGTGAGGCGACAAAAATAGAAATTTTATTGAAATCTTATGCTTTCTTATTCGCTAATAAATATCAGAAGCTTTTTTATTTCAAAAACAACATTTTTTATATTCGCATCTGTTTATTATCAGGAAACTATGACAGAAGATTTTTTGCATTATATCTGGAAGTTTAAGCTATTCGCTATTCTGGAGTTTACCAGCACCGAAGGAGAAAAAATAGAAATTATTAAATCAGGCGAACACAATACTGATGCTGGGCCAGACTTTTTTAATGGCAAGATAAAAATTGGCAAAACCATTTGGGCAGGGAATATTGAAGTGCATGTGAATGCAAGCGATTGGAATAAACACAATCATTCTAACAACAAAGCATTTGACAATATTATTTTACATGTTGTTTATAATGCAGATGAAATAATAAAACGAAAGAATGGAGAACCCATTCCAACACTTGAAATAAAAAATGCTTTTGATAAAAAATTATATTCAAATTATCTAAATTTTAAATCCAGTAAAGATTGGATTCCGTGTGCAAAGCAAATTCAAAAAGCAACGGATATTGTTTTGAATTCTACTATTGATAAATTATTGGTTGAACGATTAGGAAGGAAATCAGAAACAATAACCAAGAGTTTAATTTTAAATAAAAACAATTGGGAAGAAACTTTTTATCACCATTTAGCACGCAATTTTGGTTTTAAAACCAATGCCGAACCATTCGAATTGCTTGCAAAATCAATTCCTTTAAATGTTTTGGCAAAACACAAAAATAGTTTATTGCAGATTGAAGCTTTGCTGTTTGGGCAAGCAGGTTTTTTAGATGAACATTACAACGATAAGTATCTTTTATCCTTACAAAATGAATACATACTTCTAAAACATAAATTTAAATTAAAGCCTATTGACAAGCATTTATGGAAATTTTTGCGGTTGTATCCTGCTAATTTTCCAACAATCAGAATTGCTCAGTTTGCTAATTTAGTTTTTAACTCATCTCATCTTTTTTCAAAAATTATTGAGACAGAAAACATTGATGTAATTAAAAAATTACTGAATGCCAATACTTCTGAATACTGGGAAACCCATTACAAATTTGATGTAATAAGTAGAAAAAAAATAAAAAATTTAGGCTCACAATCCGTTGATATTATTCTTATCAACACAATTATCCCTTTTTTATTTATTTACGGTAAACAAATGAGCGATGAAAAATACATTGAACGCGCATTGTTATTTTTAGAAAAAACAAAAGGAGAAAAAAATTCTATTACAAAAAATTGGGATTTACTTAAAGTGCCTATAAAATCAGCATATCAAACACAAGCTTTATTACAATTAAAAAACGAATACTGCAGCAACAAAAAATGCTTGCAATGTACTATTGGAAATTATTTACTAAAAAATGTGTAAATTAGCCCTTGATAAACGAAACACAAATGATTAAAAAAATACAAAATTGGTTTGAACAAAAAGCTTTTGGTGTTTGCGACTGGTGGGGAAACAAATTAGGAATTAGCGCAACAAAAGTTCGTTTGTATTTTATCTATTTATCATTTTTTACTTTTGGCTCTCCTATAATTGTTTATTTTATTATGGCATTTATACTTGAAAACAAAGCGTTTTTTAAGCCATTTAAAAGTAAACGTAAAAGCGTTTGGGACTTATAAATATTTTTTGCCTTGAATAACTTTCGCCAATTTTCACGATTATTTATTCCTCTTGGGCTAATTGCTTTAATTGTATTAATTGGAATTGTAGGATTTAGCATTATAGAAGGCTACGGAATTTTTGATGCTTTTTATATGACTGTGATAACAGTTGCTACCGTTGGGTTTGAAGAGGTGAAACCATTGTCTGACCAAGGACGATTATTTACAATATTTTTAATTATAACAAGTTTTGGTACATTTGCTTATGCCGTTACATCCATATCAAAATATGTAATTGACGGAGAATTAAATCAATATTTTAAAAACTATAAAGTGAGTGCTGCAATTGATAAATTAGAAAACCATGTAATTATATGTGGTTACGGGCGTAACGGACGACAAGCTTCTCATGTTTTAAAAAAACATGATACACGTTTTGTAGTAATCGAACAAAAGAAAGATATTGTTACTACTATCAATCACAAATATTCTGATTTGGTTTTGGATGGCGATGCCACACAAGATGATGTATTATTAAAAGCAGGCATATTACGTGCAAAAGCTTTAATTACAACTCTTCCGATTGATGCTGATAATCTTTTTATAGTGCTTACTGCTCGTACATTAAATCCTAATCTTACTATAATTAGCCGTGCTTCGGAAGATAATTCTGACAAAAAATTAAAACTTGCTGGAGCAGACAATGTAATAATGCCCGACAAAATTGGTGGTGCTCACATGGCATCATTAGTTGAAAAGCCAGACATTATGGAATTTGTTGATTTTATTACGGGGCAAGGTGGAGATAACATTCGTTTAGAAGAAATTAAATTTACAAACCTTACCAACGAATTTAAAAACAGAACCATTCGTGATTTGGAGGTAAGAAATAAATCGGGCGCAAATATTATTGGTTTTAAAATAGCAAATGGCGATTATATTATCAATCCAAGTCCTGATACTGTTATTATCCCTGATTCAAAATTATTTGTACTAGGTACATCCGACCAAGTAAACAAACTTAAAGAGATGTTGATGTAATTGTATTTTTTATTTGTATGAAAAAAATTCTTATCACCGGTAGTAACGGTTTACTAGGTCAAAAATTAGTTTACGCTTTATTAAAAAGAAAAGACATTCATACTATTGCTACTTCTGTTGGCGCAAACCGACTTATTACCCAAGATGGTTATGTTTACGAATCTTTAGATATTACCAACAAAAATCAAGTAGAAACAATTATTAAAAAACATTTGCCTGATGTGATTATTAATACAGCAGCAATGACGAATGTGGATGCTTGCGAAACAAAACGTGAAGAGTGTTGGGCACTAAATGTTACTGCAGTAAAAAACATTGTAAATGCAATTACTGAGTTTTCTCCCAAAACACATTTAATACATTTATCAACCGACTTTATTTTTGATGGTGAAAAAGGAAGCGAGTATTTAGAAACGGATACCCCCAATCCATTGAGCTATTACGCTTTATCTAAATGGGAAGCAGAAAAAGTATTAATAGAAAGTAAAATAAAATGGGCAATTGCGCGCACCATTATTGTGTATGGAATTGTAGATAATATGAGCCGTTCCAATATTGTTCTTTGGGCAAAAGATGCTTTAACAAAAGGACAAAAAATAAATGTGGTAGATGATCAGTTTCGCTCTCCAACATTAGCAGAAGATTTAGCAGATGGTTGTATTTTAATTGCAGATAAAGGCGCTACGGGAATTTATAACCTTTCGGGACCAAAAACATTTAGCATTTTAGAATTGGTTTATAAAGTGGCTGATTATTGGAAACTGGATAAAACATTAATTACTCCATCTAAATCAAATACATTAAATCAACCAGCAAAACGCCCACCTTTTACAGGTTTTATAATTGATAAAGCAAAAAACGAGTTGGGTTATTCTCCTAAAACTTTTGAAGAAGGTTTAGCTTTTTTAGATAAACAGTTGAAATGTTAAATCTTAATACCAATCACCAAAACATCATCCACTTGTTCTCTTTCTCCTTTCCATTTTTCAATAGTAGCATCAAGTGTGATTTGTTGTTCGGTCATTGTTTGGTTTTGTATTTTTAACAATAGCTCTTTAAAGTTTTTGGTCATTAATTTTTTGCCATCCTTGCCACCAAACTGGTCAGCAAACCCATCAGTTGTTAAATAAATTGCATCCCCTTTTTCAAGCGAAATTTCATGCTTCGTAAAAATTCTTTTTTCTTCTGTTTGTATTCCACCAATAGAAAATTTATTTGCTTTTGTTTCTAATAAATCATTGTTCCGTATTAACCACAATGGGCGTTGTGCTCCAGCATAGGTTAATTTATTTTCATCCACACAAATTATTGCTATATCCATTCCATCTCTGGTTTGTGCATCAGCATTGTTTTGTTTTAATGATTTTCTAACTTCTTCATGCAATGCATTTAAAATTAAATCAGGTTCTACAATACCATTTTCTAAAACAAGTTTATTTAATGTGTTGCTACCAATCATGCTCATTAATGCACCTGGTACACCATGCCCCGTACAATCTGCCGCTACAATTATTTTTTTTGTTTTGTATTCTGTAAACCAATAAAAATCTCCACTTACTATGTCTTTCGGTTTGTATAAAATAAACGATTCGTTAAATAATTTTTGAAGTAAATGTTGTTCTGGCAACAATGCTTCTTGAATTCGTTTTGCATAATTGATACTATCTGTAATGTCTTTATTTTTTTCTTCAATAATTTTTTTCTGTTCTAAAATTTCAGATGTGCGTTCTTTTACTTGCTCTTCTAACATCTCATTTTGTGTAGCAAGTATTTTTTGTTTTTCTTTTTCTTGTTCAATGTTCTTTGCAGAAAGCTCTTCTACCTCCACTAATTTTTTAGAAAGACTTTTACTTGTTTGTGCAAACTCTCGTGCTAAATAAAAACTCATGGAAACAGGTATTCCTAATACAGAACCTACTAGCAATAAAATTAATAACATTCCTAAAAAACTATCTCCATCAACGGTAAATCCTGTTCCTAGTCCAATTGCGTTTTTAAAAAGAATAATTAGTATTAAAGACAAAAAACAGATTGCAGCCAAACCAATTGCCCAGGCTCCTTTTTTCTTTTTTATGATTGCTCTAAATACCTCAACAGTTGAAATAATAGTAACCATACATACGTAGGCAAAAGAAACTATTCCGGGTTCAATTGCTAAAAATTTTAGAATGAGTATAATTCCTAAAACTGCAGCAACTATCCAAAAGAATTTAGTTTGTTTTCCGTAAAACAATGAGTTGATAAACGCCCATAACGAAGTAAAAAAAACAGGGATAACAAAAAGAGTTGTATAATTAATTAAAATTTTTGTTTGAGGATCGGTAACATTTTGTGATGTGATTGGTAGTAAAAAAAAGTAACTAAATAATAGTATAAAAATACTATACGTAAGATTTGTTTTTTGAGAGCGGTAAAACAAATACAACAAAAAGTGAAGAAAAGCAATGGTTATAAAAAATGTAAACAAGAAAATAAAAATAACATGGGCGGAAATAGATTCTTCTGAAAATTCGTGTATTGCTTTATTCGCATCAGCAATTGAAACCGAAAAACCGTTGTCATCATCAAAATATTTTTTTATTCCATCAGCTGCATTTTGATTTGAATAACGCACGGCTAATAAATGATTCCCTACCGAATCAAATTGAAAGATAAATGGTTGAGAATTGGGGGAATAATTTACTTCGTTTTTTTTTACTCCACTGGGTTTGCCGAAAGAACAAAGTAGTTTCCCATTCAAATAATATTCTGATGCTCCTAGTTGACTTACCAACAATGCTATTGGTTTATGTTGTGCTCCTTCTTCAACAAATAAATGCAAACGAAACCAACCTATCCCTTCAAATTTAATTTTTGATAAATCATTGATAGAAAAATCAGTGTTATGCGATTGCCACAAACTATCATTTATTTCAATGTTCGCCCAACTTAAATCATCCCCCGATTGATATTTCCAATATTTATCCAGTGGAATAATTTTGGTAGAATCTTGAAATTCAGAAACAACAAATACAGAATCTTTTTGTGCAAAAGAAAAAAATGATGCGATTAAGAAAAGAATAAGTATTATTTTTTTCATCAATCAAATATATGAATTTGATTTTACAGATGAACCAAGTATTCCTGAGCGATATAAACCATTGCACCAGAAAAATATCCTATAATTGCCAACCAAGCAATCTTTTTGAAATACCAAATAAAATCAATCTTTTCCATTCCCATAGCAGCCACTCCCGCAGCTGAGCCAATAATTAAAATACTTCCACCAGTACCTGCACAATACGCTAAAAATTCCCAGATATAAGAATCAGGGGGATAGGTTTGTAAATCATACATTCCCATAGATGCTGCCACCAAAGGAACATTATCCACTATTGCAGAAAGAACACCAATTGTTTCTACAATAATATTTAAGTTGCCAATTTTATCATTCATAAATTGGGCTAATTGAGTAAGCAAACCAATACTTTGCAAAGCTGAAATAGCAATTAAAATTCCAAGAAAAAATAATATGCTTGGAACATCTATTTTTCGCAAAGCATGAACAACAGATAATACATCTTTGTCTTCATCATCTTTTGCACTATGAATAATTTCGGTTATCACCCATAACACACCCAAGCCAAACAAAACACCCATAAATGGTGGTAAGTGTGTAATTGTTTTAAATATTGGCACAAAAATTAATGCTCCCAAACCAACAAAGAAGACGGTATTGCGCTCACGTTCAGTTGTGGGGCTACCTGTATTAGTTTCTACAATTGTTGGACGTGTAATATTTCCTTTAAATCTCATCGTAATTATTGAAAGCGGAATCAAAAGGCAAACTATACTTGGTATTATTAATTTGATAATAATATTTGTTGCAGTTATTTGCCCACCAATCCAAAGCATAGTAGTGGTAACATCTCCAATAGGACTCCAAGCCCCTCCAGCGTTGGCTGCTATAATTACAATTCCAATAAAATATAATCGCGTTTCTTTATCGTCAATTAGTTTTCGCAATAGCGAAACCATTACAATTGCAGTAGTTAAATTATCTAATACAGCTGACAAAAAAAATGTAAGGACTGCAATAATCCAAATTAGTTTTCTTTTGTTGTTGGTTGTTATACGAGAAGTAATAACATCAAATCCATCGTGTGAATCTATCAATTCCACAATAGTCATTGCTCCCATTAAGAAAAATAGAATACCCGATAAATCTCCTAAATGCTCGGTAAGTTGTTCATTTACAATATGCGTATCTTCTGCAAACAAAATATATACAGTCCAACACAAAACACCTGCTAATAAAGCACTTGCAGACTTATTGATTTTTAAAGGATGCTCAAAAGCAATTCCTAAATAACCTATAATAAATATGGATACTATTATTATGCTCATCAATCAATTTAAATTTTTCGAGACAAAAATACGTTTTTAAAATTTAGATGAAATATTTTTTAAAAATCTTATGGAATTTTAAATTAACTTGCATCTAGTACATAGATGAGCTGCTTATTCTTTCATCTTCAATGTATTAACTAAAAACACAAAATTGTTTTATTATGAAATTCAAAAAACTTCTATTAATCACTTTAGCTGCTTTAGCAAGTATTGCAGGTGCTATTACTGTAACTGCATACCAAACGAATAATAAACAAACTGTTTTAATTTTTCCAAAAGGAAGCACTTATGAAAAAGAGTGGAAAAAAGTTGATTCTTTGGCAAAAAAGGGTTTAAATAAATCGGCTCTAGATGTAGTGAATGGTATTTATGATAAAGCAAAAACAGAAAGTAACGCTTCACAATTTGTAAAAGCAATTATTCATCGCATGAAGTTTGAACAACAAATGGAAGAATACAGTTTGGTTAAAGCTTTAAACAAACTTAATGAGGAAGCTGCTGAAGCAAAATACCCAGTCAAACCAATTTTACATTCCATAATTGGAGAAAGCTATTGGAATTATTACCAAAATAATCGTTGGCGATTTTATAACCGAACAGAAACGACCAATTTTGAAAACAAAGACATAACTACTTGGGATTTAAAAACCATTTTTAATGAGGTAATAAAACATTATCAAATCTCATTACAAAGTGCAGACAGCTTAAAACGTACTCCCTTAAATATTTATGATGATATCCTAATAAAGTATACCGGCTCTAGAAAATTCCGTCCAACACTTTATGATTTTTTAGGGCACCGAGCTGTTGATTTTTACATGAATGAAGAACCAGATATCACACGTCCTGCATACAAATTTGAATTAAACTCAGAAAGTTATTTTTGGAATTTTCAAGACTTTTCAAAAATTAATATTCAATCGAAAGATTCCTTATCATTAAAATTTTATGCAATAAAAACATTACAAGATTTAATTCTATTTCACGCAAAAGATGAAAATCCACAAGCATTGATAGATGTGGATTTAAAACGATTAAAATTTGTTCGTAATAAATCTATATCAGAAATAAAAGATAGTTTGTATTTAACTGCATTACTGGGTTTAGAAAAACAATTTGCAAACAACTCTGCTTCAGCTGATGTTAATTATGAAATTGCAAGCTACTATAATGAACAAGGTAACAAATATGCACCATTACAAAGTGATGAAAATAAATGGATGAAAAAACAAGCTTTAGAATTATGTGAAGCTGTTATAAAAAAATATCCTGATGCTGATGGAGCTAAAAATTGTGCAGTATTGAAAGCTGGAATACTAGCTCATTCATTAACATTTGTAAGCGAAAAAGTAAACTTGCCTTTAAAACCATCTCGTGCTTTTGTAACTTACAAAAACTTAAAAACAGTTTACGTACGCATTGCGGAAATGGATATTGATAAATACAACAAATCAATTGAACGTTTGTATGGTGAAAAATTAATTCAAGAATATTTAAAATTAAAACCTGTAAAAGAATTTGCAGTTGAATTGCCAGACGATGGCGATTTTCAATCACACACAACGGAAATAAAAATTCCAGAATTAGGTTTTGGTCATTATGTGATTTTATTGGGTTCAGACAAAACATTTTCTTACACCAATAATGGTGTAGCTTATGCTGGCACTTGGGTTTCTAATATTAGCTATGTAAACAGGAGAATGGAAGATGGCAGTTATGATTTTTATGTTCAAAATCGTTTAACTGGCGAGCCATTAAAAGGCTTGGTAGCACAATTATATTACGAAAAATACAATTATACTTTACGAAAGTATGAATATGTAAAATCAGAAAAATATTCTTCTGATGAGAAAGGTTATTTCAATGTTCCGCCAACTAAAGAGTATAGAAACTTTAGTATTGATTTTACTTACAAATATGATTTAGGTCCTGTAAACATCACAGATAAACTACAAACAGATAATGGAATTTATCAATACAAAACTTACAAAGAAGATAAAAGAAAATACCCTCGTACGTTTTTCTTTTTAGACAGAGGGATTTATCGCCCGGGGCAAACAGTTTATTTTAAAGGGATAATGATTAATACCGATGGAGAAACGAATGAAATTATGCCAAACACTTCTACCAATGTTACATTTTATGATGTAAACTATCAAAAGGTAGCAGATGTAAATTTAACAACAAATGAATTTGGAACTTTCAACGGAACATTTACAACTCCTACAGGTGTTTTAAACGGGCAAATGAGTTTGAGTAACGGAAGTGGAACAACTTATTTTTCAGTGGAAGAATACAAACGTCCGAAATTTGATGTAACATTTAAACCTGTAGAAGGTAGTTATAGATTGAATGAAAGCATTAAAGTAAATGGAAATGCAAAAGCATATTCAGGTGCAAGTATTGATGGTGCCGAAGTAAAATACAGAGTAGTACGTAATGCATCATTCCCATATTGGTGGTATTGGTGGAGAGGATATTATCCAAACTCTGCACAAATGGAAATTACAAATGGAGTTACTACATCAAATGATACAGGTGCTTTTTTTATTGACTTTAAAGCTATTCCTGATTTAAGTATTCCAAAATCATATCAGCCAACTTATAATTATACTATTTATGCTGATGTTACAGATATAAATGGCGAAACACACAGTTCTCAAACGTATGTGAGTGTAGCTTATACTGCATTGAATTTAAATGTAAATATTCCTGCAATGTTGGAGAAAGAAAACAAAAATGCTTTTGCAATTTATTCAACCAATATGAGTGGACAGTTTGAAAAAGCTTCTGGTACTGTTGCAATATATAAATTAAAAGAACCAGAAAAAACATACCGAGAAAGAGCTTGGGGGAAACCCGATAAGTATATTATCAGCAAAGAAGATTTTGAAAAATCGTATCCTGAAGATGAATACAAGGATGAAAACAATATGTATAAATGGGAAAAGGGAGAAAAGGTTTATGAAAAATCATTTAAAAATGAAATAATATATATTGATGGTGTTAAAATTCCAAAAGGAAAAGTAGCTGCAATTAGTTCTACTAAATACAATGATTCAGTAAAAATTACAAATCTGAATTCGTGGAAACAAGGTGTGTATGTGATGGAAGCATACAGCAAAGATGCTTTTGGAGAAGAAGTAAAAGATATAAAATATTTTACTGTTTATTCAAACAATGGAGCCGAAGTGCCTAATAAAATTAACTGGTTTAATCAGATAACTAATAACACTTTGGAGCCGGGAGAAAAAGCAAAATTCATTATCGGATCAAAATTAGAGAATGTAAAAATATTGTATGAAATTGAGCACAAAGGTGTGATTGTAAAAAAGGAATTTATCACTGTTAATAAAGAACAAAAGCTAATTGAAATTCCTATAGAAGAAAAACACCGTGGAAATTTTTCATACCATCTTTTATTTGTAAAAAACAATCGTGTGTATTCACAAAATGGTGCTGTTACTGTTCCTTATACCAACAAAGAGTTAGATATAGAGTTTGAAACATTCCGAAATAAATTACAACCCGGACAACAAGAAGAATGGAAAGTAAAAATAAAAGATAAAAAAGGAGATAAAGTTGCCGCTGAGATGATGGCTGCTTTATATGATGCTTCATTAGATGCATTTAAACCAAACGATTGGTACTTCAATATTTATAATAATTATTATTCAAACTTATATTGGGATGTAAACAAAGCATTTGGGAATGTAAACTCACAACTTTATAGTTATGAATGGAATAAATATCCTGGTGGTGCTTATAAATATTATGATAGGATAAATTGGTTTGGATATAATAGCTATTACTATGGATATTATTACGATGATATGGATGGAAATTATGAGCGAGAAGATAATTATAATTATAGGGGCGGCAGAGCAAATGCACAACTAGCAGTAACAGGTGCTGTTGCAGCAGATGAAAAAGTTTTAGAAGAGACGGAAAGTACCGGAAAAAATAAAGATAAAGGTGGAGCTAAAAAAGAGAGTGCAAATACTTATGGATGGAGTTATGATAGTGCAAAATCTGGAGGATTTGCAGAACAAGGAGATGTTACTACGCTTGCTTATAATGCCACAGCTGGCAGTACAACCAGAAACGGTTTAATGTCTGGAGAAGGGAAAGAAGACTTATCAAAACTAAATGCCAGAAGTAATTTTGCAGAAACGGCTTTCTTTTATCCTCAATTACAAACCGATAAAGATGGAACAGTAATCATTAAATTTACTATTCCAGAATCATTAACCAAGTGGAAAATGATGGGTTTTGCTCATACAAAAGATTTAAAATATGGGCAAATCGAAAAAGAATTACAAACGCAAAAAGATTTAATGGTTGTTCCGAATGCTCCACGTTTTTTACGCGAAGGAGATAAAATGGAATTCAGTTCTAAAATCACGAATCTTTCAGAAAATAATATTGCAGGTAAAGCTGATATTTATTTTTATGATGCTACCACCATGAAAGATATTACTACTACTATGGTAGAAGCTATGCATGGTAAATTTAATACTATTGGAGAACGTGATTTTTCTGCTGAAAAAGGGAAAAGTACTGTGGTTACTTGGAACATTAGTATTCCAGAAGGAATAGGAGCAATAACTTATAAAGTAGTTGCAAAAGGTGGCAACTTTACTGATGGTGAAGAAATGGCATTGCCTGTTTTAACAAACAGAATGTTAGTTACAGAAACATTACCATTACCAATTAGAGGTAATCAAACTAAGACATATACGTTTGAAAAATTGATGAACCAAAATAATGGTTCTGCAACATTACGTAATCATAAACTTACTTTAGAATTTACTTCTAACCCTGCTTGGTATGCTGTTCAATCATTACCTTATTTAATGGAGTATCCATATGAATGTGCAGAACAAACATTCTCTCGTTTTTATGCAAATAGCATTGCATCACACATTGCTAACTCATCTCCAAAAATAAAAGCAGTTTTTGATTCTTGGAAAAATACTCCAGATTCAAAAGCATTGCTTTCGAACTTGGAAAAAAATCAAGAATTAAAATCATTGATGCTTGAAGAAACGCCATGGGTGCTGGATGCAAAAGATGAAACAGAACGCAAAAAACGTGTTGGACTTTTATTTGACTTAAATAAAATGGGTAATGAATTGGCTCGTGCATTAAAAAAATTAGAAAAAATGCAAACACCAAATGGCGGTTTCCCTTGGTTCGAAGGAATGCGTGACGACAGATATATCACTCAACACATTGTAACAGGAATGGGACATTTAGACCATTTAGGAGTTAAAAATGTGCGTGAAGATGCAAAAGTTTGGAAGATGGTAAAAGATGCTGTAAAATATTTAGACAATAGAATTCGTGAAGATTATGAATGGATTTTAAAATATGATAAAATAAATATTGATAAAAACCATTTGAGCTATCAACAAATACAATATTTGTATGCGCGTAGTTATTTTAAAGACATCCCCGTAAATGTCAATAACCAAAAAGCTTTCGACTATTACAAAGGCCAAGAGAAAAAATATTGGTTAGATAATAGTCGTTATATGCAGGGAATGATTGCATTGGCATTACACCGTTATGATGAAAAAGTAATTCCAAAAGACATTATGAAATCATTAAAAGAAAACGCATTGAATAGTGAAGAAATGGGAATGTACTGGAAAGAAAATTATGGTGGATATTATTGGTATCAAGCTCCTATTGAATCGCAAGCATTGTTGATTGAAGCTTTTGATGAAGTAACAAATGATAAAAAAGCAGTAGATGATTTAAAAGTTTGGTTATTAAAATCAAAACAAACACAAGATTGGAAAACAACCAAAGCAACTACAGAAGCTATTTACGCTCTTTTATTAAGAGGAACAGATTGGTTGGCAACAGAAAGCAATGTTGAAATTACTGTTGGCGATATTAAAGTGGATCCTAAAAAAATAGATGGAGTAAAACAAGAAGCTGGAACAGGATATTTTAAAACATCTTGGAGCGGTGGTGATGTAAAACCAAGCATGGGTAAAATTACTGTTGTTAAAAAAGATGAAGGTGTAAGTTGGGGAGCAATGTATTGGCAGTACTTTGAACAGTTGGATAAAATTACGCCATCAAAAACACCATTGGTTTTGAAAAAACAATTGTTCTTACAAAAAAATACAGATGCCGGCCCTGTGATAGAACCAATAACAGAAAAAACAAATTTAAAAGTTGGTGATAAAATAAAAGTAAGAATTGAATTACGTGTGGATAGAGATATGGAATATGTTCAAATGAAAGATATGCGTGCTTCTGGTTTTGAACCTACAAATGTTATTTCTACTTATAAATGGCAAGATGGTTTAGGCTATTATGAGAGCACACGTGATGCTGCTACCAATTTCTTTTTTGATAGATTACCAAAAGGAACTTATGTTTTTGAATATCCATTAGTAGTAACACATAATGGTAATTTTTCAAACGGCATTACTTCTATTCAATGCATGTATGCTCCTGAGTTTTCAAGTAATTCTGAAGGAATAAGAGTAAAGGTTGGGAAATAATGCACTAAACATAAACCACATAGGAGCATAGTAGAAAAAATAGAATTCTATGTTTCTATGTGGTTATTTTTCAATCTCTTTGTTCTATATTTGTGTCATGTCAAATTTTGCAAACACACCAAAACCGCCTTATTATGCAGTAATTTTTACTTCAGAAAAAAATACTGATGGTCAAGATTATGATGAAATGTCGAAAAGAATGGCAGAACTTGCACAACAACAAGATGGTTTTTTAGGAATGGAATCAGCAAGAAATGAAATTGGAATTACTGTTTCTTATTGGAGTAGTTTAGAAAGCATTAAAAAATGGAAAGCAAACTCTGAACATCAAATTGCGCAACAAACAGGAAGAAGCACTTGGTATAAAAAATACAAAACACGTATTTGTTTGGTTGAAAGAGATTATGAATTTGAAAAATAATTTACATCGCTTCTGATACAACTTCTTTTACATCAGGAATCATTCGTTTTAATAAGCCTTCTATTCCTGCTTTTAAAGTTAATGTAGATGATGGACAACCACTACAAGCTCCACGCAATTGAACAGTAACTATTCCATCGGTAAAATCTTTAAAAGTGATACTTCCTCCATCGCCTTCTACTGCAGGGCGAATGTATTGCTCTAAAATTTCTACGATTTTAACTTCTATTTCTGTACTTGGTGCTTTGTGCTCGGTATAAACTTCTTTTTTTTCTGTGAATGTGTTATCCACTGCTACTTCTTGTTTCGGTAATTCTGTAATAATAGGATTTCCTGCTGCAATATACACACGAATAAAATCACGTAATTCAAATGTAATATCTTCCCAAACAATTGAATCTACTTTTGTAACTGTAATAAAATTAGAAGCCATAAATACTGCTTTAACAAAAGGGAAATCAAACAACTGAGCAGCTAATGGCGAACCACTTGCTTCTGCTTTTGACAAATATTGTGCTGTTGCTCCATCATTCACCAATAATTGGTTGGCAACAAATTTCATGGATGAAGGATTGGGAGTACTCTCCGCATATATGATAACTGGCTTTTTAACTAATGTGCTCATCTTTTCGTAATTTTGTATGCTTTAATTAATAAAACAAAGGTAGTAAAAAACTAACCTTGTTTAATGGACTTAGAAGTAAGAATATATGCAGCAAAAAGTTGATTTTTTAATTATTGGTTCTGGAATAGCAGGATTAAGTTATGCATTAAAAGTTGCCGAACATGGCTCTGTTTATATGATTACAAAGGCTAATGAAGATGAAAGCAACACCAAATATGCACAAGGTGGAATAGCAGCTGTAATGTATAGCCCTGATAGTTATGAAAAACACATCAAGGATACATTAATTGCAGGAGATGGAATTTGTGACGAAGAAATAGTGCGAATGGTTATTACAGAATCTACCGAACGTATAAATGAATTAATAAATTGGGGAGCTCAGTTCGACAAAACAAAAAGCGGGGAATTTGATTTGGCAAAAGAAGGTGGACATTCTGAACATCGTATTTTACACCACAAGGACAATACTGGATTTGAAATTGAACGAGCACTACTTTCAAAAGTTCACTCCCATAAAAACATTACTATCCTCGATCATCATTTTGCAATTGATATTATCACACAACATCATTTAGGGAAAGAAGTAAACAGTAGAACTCCAAATATTGAATGTTATGGAGCCTATGTTTTAAATCTAAAATCCAATAAAATAGAAACCATTCTTGCTAAGACCACATTAATGGCAACAGGTGGTGCAGGACAAGTGTATAGCACAACTACCAATCCTACTATTGCAACAGGCGATGGTGTAGCAATGGTTTACAGAGCAAAAGGAAGAGTTGATGGAATGGAATTTTATCAGTTTCATCCAACAGCATTATACAATCCAGGAGAAAGCCCATCGTTTTTAATTTCAGAAGCAGTGCGTGGTTTTGGTGCTGTATTAAAAACAATTGATGGAAAAGAATTTATGCAAAAATATGATGAGCGTAAATCATTAGCTCCTCGCGATATTGTTGCTAGAGCAATTGACAATGAAATGAAAACAAGAGGAGATGATTTTGTTTATTTGGATTGTTCACATTTAGAAAAAGAAAGTTTTATAAATCATTTCCCAAATATTTATAATAAATGTTTGTCATTAGGAATTGACATTACAAAAGATTGCATTCCTGTTGTACCTGCCGCACACTATATGTGTGGGGGAATTCATGTGAATAAAAACGGAAGAAGCAACATTAACAATTTATATGCAATTGGGGAGTGTTCTTCAACAGGATTGCATGGAGCAAATCGTTTAGCATCAAATTCATTGCTTGAAGCAATTGTTTATGCTCACAGAGCTGCTGTTGATTCAATTGAACTTACAAAACAAAAAACATTTTGTGAAAACATTCCTAATTGGAATGCAGAAGGAACAGCTTATCCAGAAGAAATGGTTTTGCTTATTCAAAGTTTAAGAGAAGTGCAAGCTATTATGACAAATTATGTGGGAATAGTTCGCTCTGATATTCGTTTACAAAGGGCTTTTGATAGATTAGAAATTTTGTATAAGGAAAATGAGGCTTTGTATTTGAAAACAACTATTTCGCCAAAGCTTTGTGAATTGCGCAATTTAATAAACGTTGCTTACATCATTATTAAACATGCAAGAGCAAGAAAAGAAAGTATTGGTTTGCATTACAATATTAATTATCCGAAAAAGGGTTAATGTAGTTACACAGAGTGGCACAGAGGTTCACGGAGGTTCACAGAGAAATCATAGTTAACATAAAATCCGTGTGCTGTTTTTTCTCGCAGAGACGCAGAGTGCGCAGAGAAAACTTAATAAATCATAACTATCATAAAAAATCTGTGTACTATTGAATTGTATTTTGTTCTTCTGAATTATTTAACAAATTCCAAAACCAATTCAGGTGGTCGTGCTATAATTGCTTTATTGCCTTTTATAATTATTGGTCGCTCAATTAATATAGGATTTTTAGAAAGTATTTTTATCCATTGAGCTTCAGAAATTTTTTTATTCTTATACTTTTGTTTGTATAAATCTTCGCTCTTACGTACCACATCTTCTGCTTTTAAATCCAATTTTTTTAGCAAGTCTTTTATTTCTTTTTCGGTAGGAGGAGTTTTTAAATATTCTATAACTTCTGGTTTTATTTTCTTTTTTTCTAAAATTTCCAGTGCACATCTACTTTTGGAACAACGTGTATTATGAAATATTTTTAAACTTTCTTTCATTCTTTTAGTGCTTAATAATAAGATGATTTGAGTGTATGCTCTCTCCTAAAAACAAACTAGCTGCTTTGTCAAAATTTTCAGTTGAATCAGTTGTGAAATACTCAACCGTTCCACCCTTAGAAATTCTGGAATTAAATTCTGTGTGACGAGATAAATAATCTTTTAAACTATTCGCTACAATTTCTCCTTGAGAAAGAACGGTAATATTTTTGGGTAAATATTTTTTTATTTTATTTATTAATAAAGGATAGTGGGTACAACCCAAAATGATTGCATCAATATTTTCATCCTGTTTTAATAAATTATCAATGTGTTTTTTTACAAAAAAATCTGCACCTTCGCTTTCGTACTCATTATTTTCTACCAAAGAAACCCAAGTAGGACAAGCTTCCTGAAATACTTTAATTCCTGGATGTGATTTATTTATTTCAATAGGATATGATTCTGAAATGATTGTTCCTGAAGTTCCTAAAACGCCAACATGTTTTGTTTTTGTATAGTTTCCAACCATTTCTGCTGTAGGACGAATTACTCCAAGAACTCTTTTCTCGGGAGCAATAATTGGCAAGTCTTTTTGTTGGATTGTCCTTAATGCTTTTGCAGATGCTGTATTACATGCAAGTACTACGAGCGAACAGTTCATTTCAAACAATTGTTTTACACATTGCAATGTATATTCATAAACCGTTTCAAACGAACGAGTACCATAAGGAGCTCTAGCATTATCTCCCAAATAAACATAATCGTATTCTGGAAGTAGTTTTACTATTTCTTTTAAAACAGTTAATCCACCGTAGCCAGAATCGAAAATACCTATGGGTTGTTTGTTATTCATTTTACAAAAATAAAAAAGCCGCTTCGATATTTTATTTTTTATTTTATCGAAACGGCTTAAATTATTTAAATTATTTTATTTTTTTGGTGGTGTATTTGTAGTTGCAGCTGGAACTGGAATACCCAATTTTTTCATCACTGGAACTAAAATATCATCAGCTGGTTCATTGTACAATACTAAGCCAGTACTTGTATCCAATACATATTTATAACCGCTATCTTTTGCAACTTGGTCGATTGCTTTTTTTGCTTTGTCATAAACAGGTTTTGAAAGCTCAGCCGTTTTTCTTTGGTAGTCAGCTTGTGCTTGTTGTTGGAAATCTTGAATACGTTGTTGTAAGTCTTGCAAATCTTTTTCTTTTGATTGACGAATAACTGGCGCCCAATCCGCTTTTTTTGCTTCGTATTCTGTATACTTTGATTCAAATTCTGCTTGCATCATTTTCACTTGTTCTTCTAATTGTTTAGCGTACTCTTGAACAGCAGTTTGTGCAGTTTTTGATTCAGGCATTAAACTAATTAATGAGTCTAAATCTATATGTGCAGTTTTTTGTGCACTAATATTTGTTGAAGATAAAAATACAATTACTCCTACTGCTACTAATTTTACTATCTTTTTCATATTATTATTTTTTGATTATTATATTTCTGTTTTTATTTATTTTGTTTTTCCTGCTTTGTATCCCAACGATTGAAGCACATCGTCACTCTTGTCGCTTTTTGCACTTGCATAAAGCATTACGATGTCGCTAGCTCTATCAAATATTACTGCATACCCGCCTTTTTCTGCAACAGATTTTACAGCAGCATAAACCTTATCTTGAATTGGTTTAACCAACTCTTGTCGTTTTTTAAATAATTCACCATCAACTCCAAATCTTAACTTTTGTAAATCTTTCACTTCTTTTTCTTTGGCAATAATATCTGCTTCTCGTTTCTTTTTCATCTCTTCAGTTAACAATATTTGTTCTGCTTGATATGCTTTATACATTTTATCAATTTCAGAATATTTTGCTTCAATTTCTTTTTGCCATTGAACTGAAATTTTATCTAACTCAGCCTGTGCAGCTTTGTATTCTGGTATTTGATTTAGAATATAATCTGTATCCACATAAGCAAATTTTTGTGCTACAGAAACTAGTCCTGTTGAAAACAACAACGTAAAAATTAAAATTACTTTTTTCATCTTTTTTTATTTTATCGTTTAATCACCTATAAAAAGTATGGCGAAAATACTAAAATATTACAACTCTCCAATTTGTGCTCCAATGGTAAAATGGAACTGTCCTTTTTGCATATTAGGATTTGATGGCACATCATCCATTCTCCAACCATAATCAAACCCGAGCAAGCCAAACATTGGTAAGAAAACCCTCACGCCAACACCAGTTGATCGGTACACTTTAAATGGGTTAAAATCTTTCGATTTATTCCATGAATTTCCTGCTTCAGCAAATCCTAATATAAATATTGTTGCTTGAGGATTTGTAGTGATTGGGAAACGCAATTCTGCTGTGTATTTTGCTATAAATAAAGAACCTGTTCCTGGTGAAAGTGATTGATCATCGTATCCTCTTAATGCTATTATTTCTCTGTTGTTTAATGAAAAACCTGTTAGTCCACTACCACCTAAATAAAATCGTTCAAATGGTGCCTGCCCCACTTTATTATTATACGCGGTTAAAAATCCAAAACCTGCTGATGTGCGTAATATCAAATTACGTGCCTCTTTACCATCAGCCCCTCTCTTATTGGTAATTGGAGTGTAATTAGTCATTGTAAACTTGTATTTTTGGTACTCAACAAATTTATATCGTTCCTGTTCAGTCATTGCAGGATTTGTATAGTCCTTCCCATTGAATAAAGAATAAGGAGGAGTCCATTGACCAGACAATGATATTTGAGAACCACGTGTTTCAAAAATTGGTTTATCAATATTGTTCCTTTGAAGAACCGCTCTATAAAATATGTTATTCGAATATCCTTGGCTAAAAGAAAATATTGAACCATAATTATTCAATACATAATATTGGTAATTTATTTCTTGATAAAGAGTAAAATAGTCATCTGGCCATTTCAATCTTTTTCCTAAACCAAGAGAAATACCTGTTATGTCAAGAGACTGCCTTAATGGATTAGCTATTTTTTCGCCATCTTTTTTAATTTTAGCTTTTTGTCCATTACTTTGTATAGAATAATAAGCTCCAATACTAAATGAGTTCGGTTTTCTTCCTCCTAACCAAGGTTCGGTAAAAGATAAATTATACGATTGGAAAAACAGTCCGTTTGTTTGCGCTCTCACACTTAAACGTTGTCCATCACCAGAAGGCAAAGGTCTCCAAGCATCTTTCTTGAAAAAATTGCGTGCAGAAAAGTTGTTAAAAGAAACGCCAAGTGTTCCTACTACACGTCCACCACCGTATCCACCAGATAGTTCAATTTGATCAGATGGTTTTTCTTCAACCGTATATTCAATGTCAACTGTTCCTGTTGCGGGGTTTGGTGTAGGAACAACATTCATTTTTTCAGGGTCAAAATAGCCTAGTTGAGATAATTCTCGTTGCGTACGAATAACATCCGACCTACGAAATAGCTGACCTGGGCGAGTACGAATTTCTCTCAAAACAACTTTATCATTTGTCTTCGTATTTCCAACAACTGTTACTTTATTAATTGTTGCTGGTTTGCCTTCATAAATTCGCATTTCTAAATCAATTGAATCTCCCGTTACCATAGTTTCGATAGGTGAAACATTAAAAAACAGATAACCTTCATCCATGTACATCGAACTTACATCATACCCGCTAGGGTTCATGTATAATTTAGATTCCAAATAATCTTGATCGTAAACATCGCCTTTTTTTATTCCAAGTGTACTGCTTAAATCTTTAGTAGAATACTTACTATTTCCAACCCATGAAACATTTCTGAAATAATATTTATTCCCTTCGTCAATGTATAAATCAATGCTTAGCCTTTTGCTTTTTAAAAGCGTGTCTTTAACAATACTTAAATTGTCCCACGATTTTTTCCAATTTATTTTTGTTTTTGTTTTGTTGATACGGTACATGCTATCTTTAGCAATGTTCATATCTCTAAACCCTTTTGAATTGTATTTTGCAATAATGGCCTTTAAGTCTTTGTCATAATTATCTTCTTCAAACTTACCATCATTAAAAGGATTCCACCAGCGCCTACGTTTTGTTTCTTTAAATTTTCTACGCAACTTCCACTTTTTTATAGATTTATTCCCATAAATGTTAATGTCTTTAATTCTTACTTTATATCCTTTTTTGATATCAAAAAATAAGATCACTCCATTTTCTAGTTTTTCATCTTTTTGACTAACGATGGTAACTTCTGCATCCAAATATGCTTTGTTCACAAAAAATTCTTTAATCGTTTGTTTTGTAGATGCCATAAGTACATCTGTTACAACTTTTCCTTTTATCAATTTTATTTTTTCCCGCAAATCGTCTGCTTCGCTTTTTGTAACGCCTCTCAATTGAAACTTAGTCATTCTGGGGCGTTCTGATACAACTATAGTTAAATAAATAAATTTTCCTTGGGTTTTATCAGCAACTATTTTAATGTCTTCAAAAAGTCCTTGTTTCCATAAATTTTGAATTGCAGTTGAAAATTTTTCGCCTGGAACTTGTACTTTATCTCCAACACTAAGCCCAGATAAAAGCGTAATTACGTTCTTATCAAAATGATCTGCTCCTACAACATCAAGTTTCGCTATTTCATACTCAATAGAACCAGAAGGAGTTGTTAAAACGCTATCATCATCACCCAACTGAGTAACTTGAGCGCTAACCGAAAAAGAGAATAACAGAAAAAGGAAGGTATATCGACTAATTATTTTGTACATATTTATGAGTAAAGTTGTTCACTTATTTTACCAAATCTGCGTTCACGATTTTGATAGCTGATTATCGCTTTATAAAATTCTTCTTTATTAAAATCGGGCCATAGTGTTTCAGTAAAATACAATTCGGCATAGGCTAATTGCCACAATAAAAAATTGCTAATACGATATTCTCCACTTGTACGAATCATTAATTCTGGCTCAGGAATTTTTGCTGTACAAAGGTGCTCGGTTATTATTAATTCGTTTATTTCAGAAGCTTTCAGTTTTTTACTTTCAATTTTTTCTGCTATTTGTTTTACAGCATCTGTAATTTCCCAACGAGAGCTGTAGCTCAAGGCCAACACAAGTGTTGTACGTGTGTTGTTTTTAGTTTTATCAATTGCTTCTTGTAATTCATTGTAACAATTGCCAGGTAAACTTTTTAAATCACCAATAGCTTGTAATCGAATATTGTTTTTGTTTAATGTTGGAGTTTCTGCACTAATGGTATGAACCAATAATTCCATCAAAGCATTTACTTCCTCTTGCGGTCTGTTCCAATTTTCGGTTGAAAAGGCATAAAGAGTAAGGTATTCAATTCCAATTTCTGCAGCAGCTTCTACTGTTTCTTTAACAGATTTTACACCATTTTCATGTCCGAAGATCCGCTGAGCACCTTGTTGCTTAGCCCATCTACCATTGCCATCCATAATTATGGCAACGTGTTTTGGTAATTTATCTTTATTTATATTTTCTTTTAAACTCATTACTATTGAACTCCCGGACATGTTTGACGGGGCTCTGGTAATTTTATTGTTAATACTATTCCTGCAAATGAATACCAATCTTTATTTGTTGGATTACCTCTCTGTCTTCCAACATTTGAAAAATTCGGGTCCCTTCCTTTGCTTGGGTCAGACAAAACAGCTGCTGTAGCTCCTCTTGAAGCAGCAAGAGCAACTGGATCATAATATGTTTTACTTACATCATCCAAATAATCTGTAAAAGTTTTGCGCATTCCCCATTCAATTGATAATCCTATTTTTTGCGACAAATTTGCTTTTATACCAACTCCAAAGGGAATCGAGATTTGCAATAATTTATACTTTCTTTTTGTTGCGCCTCCCGGCAATCCTTGTCCTTCTGTACTCAGAGGTTGCAATGCAATCCAATTCCCTCCAATATTCCCTTGTGGGTTAAATGAAAAACCAGCTAAACCTAGGAATATGTAAGGCGAGAATTTTCGTTTTTCGTTGCCTATTTGATAGTCTAAAAAATTAAATTCTAGTTGAGCCGAAAATTCTGTGATGGGAGATTTGAAATTCAAATTTCGTTGACGAGCTGCTGGCAAAGGAGAATAAGCATCATCTGCTTGAATAGTACCAAATAATAAATTTGCCCTTGCGGCTAACCTTGGATTTAAATTATATCTAAAAACTAATCCGCCAGCTGGTTTTGTAAATTGATTAAAATGTCCAACTGGGTTCAAATCCCCAATATAATATGACCCCCCAAGAAATATTCCTATTTCAGCACTTTTTTTTCTTCTATGTTGCGCAGAAGCCGAGTACGTGAAAAGTAACGAAAGAAGTACAAAAAATATTTTTTTCATCAGATCTGTTTTAGCAATTAATAACAACTGCAAACCATTCTTTTTATTGCCTTTTTTTAAAGGAAAGCAAATATAGTAGAATTTTGCTTACAAAAAGTTGTTAATTAAGGTTAATAAGAATGTTGTATTAAGGCCTGAATCCTTTGTTAGATTCGGATATTAAATATAAAATTTCATCTTTTCCCGCTCTTTTTTCAGCAGATGTTAAATACGATGGAGGAAGCTCTTCCCAAGAGGCTAATAGTTGTTTTTTATACTCATCTATATTTTTCTGTAATTTTTGCGAAGTAAGTTTATCTGTTTTTGTAAAAATAATTACAAATGGAATTTCGTTTTCACCTAGCCATTCCATAAACTCTAAATCAATTGTTTGGGGTGCTAAACGAGAATCAATTAGCACCATCACACACATTAAATTTGAACGAGTAGTAAGATATTTTCGAATAAATAATTCCCATTTTTCACGTTTTTCTTTAGAAACTTGGGCATACCCGTAACCAGGCAAATCAACCAAATACCAGTTTTCGTTAATTAAAAAATGATTTATTAATTGTGTTTTCCCTGGCTTACCAGATGTTTTAGCTAAATCTTTTCTTTGAACTAACATATTTATCAAAGACGATTTTCCAACATTAGAACGACCGATAAAAGCATACTCGGGCAATGTGGGAGCAGGACACTTGCTCACATCGGTATTACTAATTACAAATGTTGCTGATTTTATTTCCAAAATCTAATTAAAGTTGCAAAGATAGAATGTTTTGGGATGATTTAGCTAATTTTTGAGGTTATTGAGGTTTTGGTGTTACACAAAGAAACACAGAGCTTTCACAGAGTTACACTGAGATATAAAATAAATGATTTTTGGGGGTTCGAGGAGGTTTTTGGTTTGTGTTTATTACACAGAGAAACACGGAGCTTTCACAGAGTTACACTGAGATATATAAAGACTTTTGTTCCTTTTTTATCTGATTTTGAATTTTTGTTTTTTGAATTATTTCTTTACATAAGAATTTAAATGGCGTTCTTTTTTTGAATCATAAATATCTGCAATAGTCACCATAATTCCAGTTTCTTCTACTTCGCCAAAATGAGTGTTTAAAGCTGTTCCAAACATTTTCATTGTAGGAGATAGATTCATGTACGCATTTACTAATGGTGGAATGTGTTCGCCATTTTCACGGATTTTTTGTCCTAAAATACGATGTGCTTCTTTGTATGAAAGTTCTTTTATTGTATTCAAAAATTCCGAAACATCTGTTTTTATTCCCAATGCTTCTATTGGATAAACCAATTTATCTGCATCTGGGAAAAAGTGATGCATAAATGCTAAAATTAAATCACGAGCATGCACATTAAAATGTGTGTACATGGTTACTTTGCCATAAAAATGTAAAATGTCTGGGTTGTCCACTACTATTGCACCCAAGCCATCCCATAAATTATCCAAAGAAAAAATTCCTTTGCGATTATCTATTGATGGTTGATATTTTGGCTGCACAAATGAGCGCCCTAGTTCAATTGTATAGGGAGCATACTCTTTTACAAATTTTTCAGAAAAAGAAAATAGTTCGGTTGTTGCAACATGTATAATTCCATTTTTTACTGGAGCTTCGCCTAATTTAATATAACGATAACCACCAACAATTTCTTTTTCAATTGGATCCCAAACGATGAGTTGTTTGTAAGGAGCATCTGCAGTATCAAATTCATCAATATCTATTTCTAAGCCTGTTCCGCCACCCGATGCGCGAAAAGTAACTTCTCGTAAACGTGCAATTTCTCTCATTACATTTGGAGAATCGTGATGTGTTAGAATAAAAATTTGATTGTCACCATTGTTTGCATCACGAACAAATCTATCGGCATTCAATTCTTTTTCTAAAATATGTTTTTCAACTGGCTCTATTATTTTTTGCATAACCTAAGTTTATGAATCTGAATCAATTTTTAATGGTTTGTAAAAGTTGTGTTTTGTCTCCCGACTTTAGAGCATAAACATGTTGTTTTACTTTTTCTGACCAATATTCTGGAGGTTTTTCGTTATTAAATGTTTCCCATGAAATTGGCTCTCCAAAAATAAAAGTAAGTGTTTTTCCTTTTTGTTTGTACATTTCATCCACAAGATAAAACATTTCTAGGTTTGCTTTGATTCCAAGTTTTTTTCGGTAATACGCAATGTTGTAAAACCGTTTGGAATTTTGTCCTTCAATAAAAACGGGAATAATATTTTTTTTATACTGTAGTGATTTTGAAATAAAACTTTTTTTCCAAACCAAATCTTCTATCGTTCCTTTATCGTTACGTCTAGAAACCAAGCCTGCAGGAAAAATCAACAAACACTCATCTCCAGCATACACCTCTTCGAACTTGCGGGCATAATCAGATGAATTTTTCCCATGCTTATTTACTGGAACAAAAATAGGTGCATAGTTTTTTAAAGCCATCAATAAATCATTTACAAAAAATCGAATATCGGGTCTATAATCTGAAACAATTTTCATAAATGTGATTCCATCTAATCCTCCCAAAGGGTGATTTGCAGCCATTATTACGCCCCCAGTTTTGGGAATGTTTTCTTCTCCAACAACTTTAAATTTTACACCAAATTCTTCGAAAGCTGCGTTCGCAAAATCAACGCCATGCCTGTGACGAGCTAAATAAATTGCCTTATTCAACTCTTCCTGATGAACAATTTTTTTGATGTATTTTATAATAAAAGAAGGTAAAAATTTTAAAAGCTTTGGGTTTTTAGAAGCGATTGCTTTTTCAAGATTAATAAACTTTTCGTTTTCTGGAACAACTATGTTTTTTCGGTCTTCGCTCATAAATAATATTGAATAGCGTTCAAAAATACATAATTTTTTTTGCTTCTAAATTGTGCCTATTAATGTCTTAATTCAAGGCTCTTCAATAAAACTAATTTTTGCTTTTTGGTATTTTTCCTTTTGCACCCATTTTTTTAAATTATGAGTAGTTTCATAAGGCCCTTCAACAGCAGCCATGTTTACTAGCCAAGCAGGAACAACACCTCCTGGGTTTACAAGCAATTGGTATTCTACATTTACAATTCCATTTTTTAGAGGAGTTAATGTCCAAGCTGCTTTAAATTCAGTAATTCTTATAAAGTTTTTTTGTTTAGGAATAAAATCTGCCTTGTAAGTTGCTATTTGTTTTACTGCTTTTGTAATTGGGTCCTGAGTAATTTTAATATTTACTACAAAATCCCGAGAATCAACAGGCCAAGGAGCATCAACTGTTTGATAATGTATTAATTCTGTTTCCGATATTTGCTTTAATGTTTTTGAAACACCACACTTATACACCCATTGAGGATATGTTTCCCAATCACCTAATAGGGCCATTATACTACTTAATGATGCTTTAATTTGAGTTACCGCTTTTAATTCTTTGAAAGCAGAATTATCATCATGCCTTGTATAAACCGCAATCCCATTTTCAAATTTTTTCAGCTTCCAATCATCTGATGTATGCAACCTTTCGGGAGAAAAAGACGTCAAAAGAATTGAAGCAATAACAAGAATTAAATATTTGGCTTTTAGATTGCTCATGATGACGGTATCAAATATATTGATTTTAAGGAGTTTTTTAGCCTTTTTATTTGGAAATCTGATTATTTATGTTATACTTTTGTCTGGTATTAATTAAACAATAGGAACTAAATTTATTTTATAAATAACTAAAAAAATGAAAAAAATACTACAAAAACTGCTCTTTACTGCCACTGTTGTTTTATTAACAAGCAACAATCTGTTTTCTCAAAATGTTGCTATAAATGCATCTGGAGCAGCACCAGTAGCAAGCGCAATGTTGGATATTGCTTCAACATCAAGCGGGCTTTTAATTCCACGAATGTCTACGGCACAACGCACAAGTATTGGAACTCCGGCTACTGGCTTGTTAGTTTATGATACAACTACCAATTCATTTTGGTATTATAATGGAGCTATTTGGATTCAAATTCTAAATACTACAACTGGTTGGTTAACCACTGGCAATGCAGGAACATCGGTCGCAACAAATTTTTTAGGGACAACGGATAACAACACTCTTGCAATAAGGACGAACAACACAGAAAGAATGAGAGTGTTAAATACAGGTCAAGTTGCAATCAATTCTATAACAGCTTTTGGAGGAGATGTTTTTTCTAGTTATGCTGCTGGAACGAATTATGCAATAAATGCTTATACATCAGGAAGTGGCGCTGGTATTTATTCTTCTAGCACATCTACTGGATTTGCAAATATATCAATACAATCATCTACAGGCGGAAACATGATTGTTTCAAACACAAATACTGCAACTAATAGAGCTGGAGAATTTCAATCTTTAAATACTACTGGTACCGCTATTACTTTATTTGCAACAAATAGTTCAACTAGTACTAACACTGCATTTTCTGCAATTTGGGGGCAAAGTAGTGGAACAAGAGGTATAGTTGGTTTGTCTAGTTTGGCTAACGCGAATAGTATTGGTGTCAACGGGCAATACATTGGAGGAGGAAATATTGATGCAATAGGAGTTTTAGGGCTGGCTAATTCTAATGTAAATTGGGGATATGGTGTTTTTGGGCAAGGAAATTGGCGGGCACTACAAGGAAATGGAAACTTTGCAGCTACTGGGACAAAAGCTTTTCAAATAGACCACCCACTAGATCCAGAGAATAAATTTTTGCTACACTATAGCATAGAATCTCCAGAAGTATTAAATATGTATAGAGGAACAATAATACTTGATGCAAATGGAGAAGCGACTATTGAGTTGCCAGATTATTTTGTAGCAATTAACATAAATTATTCATATTTATTAACTCCTATTGGAGCTTCAATGCCAAACCTTTTTGTTTTAGAAGAAATTAATGAGAATGGAAAATTCAAAATATCTGGTGGGGTTCCTAATAAAAAAATAACATGGGTGGTATATTCCGAAAGAAATGACGAATGGGTTAAAAAATACCCATTATCTAAATCTATAGAATTAGACAAAAAACCACAGGAAAAAGGCAAATACTTGAGACCTGAGTTATATAACCAGCCTCAAGAAAAAGCAATATTTAATTTTGAAGAGAAACCACAAGCACCAACAATAGTGAGTGAAAAAAAATAATTCGAAACTATTCTTTATACATTGTTAATGAAAAAAGTAATTCATTTTTTGTTTTCCCTACCTTTATTCTGCTTCTCACAAGGCCTAATAAACAACGGAGCATACATTGTTTTAACCAACACATCTAATATTTATATTGATGGTGCAACTGGTAATTATACAAATCAAAGTGGAGGTTTAATTTCTAACTCTTCTGCAGGGGGAACAATTACTTTACTTGGCAACTGGACAAACAATGCGGCTAATGTGGCATTTAATAATGATGGAAGCACTGTTATTTTTAGTGGGGCTAACCAAAGTATTGGAGGAACAAATTCAAGTACGTTTTTCAATGTGAATTTATTAGGTTCTGGAACCAAAACATTAAATGTTAATACAACTGTTGGTGGTATTTCTACTTTAACGGGTGTATTATCTGTAGGGGCTCGTATTTTAGATTTAAACTCTAGAACACTCACAATCACAAACCCTGCAGCTGGGGGAATCACCTATGGCGCTGGCTATATTCAGAGTGAAACAAATGCTGCTGTAAACCCTAGTATTATTCAATGGAATATGGGAACTAGTACAGGAGCCCATGTTTACCCTTTTGGGGTTGTTTCTACAGGAAATCAAATACCTTTTACATTTAATAAAACTACAGCTGGATCCGCAAATATTTCCGTTTCTACTCGATCAACAGCAGCAAATACAAATTTGCCTTGGCCAGGGGCTAGTAATGTAGCAGCTGTTACAAGCATGATGGCAATGGGCCCCCCTTTTTATACGGATGCTTCTATTCCTTCAGCAATTGACCGCTGGTGGGATATTACTGCTAGTGCGGCTGTTACTGCAAATTTAATTTTTTCATACAGAGGCGTAGAAAACACGACTACAGCTGCTCCTTTGGGAACATTTGGTGCACAACACTGGAATGGTGCAAGTTGGGATGCGCCTGTGGGTACTGGTGGTGGAGTAACTGCTGGAGTTGGAACTGTTTCAGTTACAGGAGCTAGTACTTTTTCTCCTTGGGTTTTAAGTTCATCAATATTACCATTACCAATTGAATTGATATACTTTAAAGGTGCGTGTTCAAACAATAAAATACTTTTAGAATGGGCTACAGCATCTGAAACAAGTAATGATTATTTCACAATTGAAAAAAGTAATGATGGAGTTATCTATTATGAAATTGCAACTATAAACGGTGCAGGAAACAGCACTCAAACAATTAGCTATTCTTATACGGATAATTCTGTAAACAATAATTTAGTTTATTATCGTTTAAAACAAACTGATTATAATGGGCATTCAAAAACTTTTAATACAATTAGTTTAAGCCCTTGCGGAGACCTGAATGAGATTTCTGTTGGTGCCTACAGCAATAATAATGGAGGTGTTGTTGTGTTTGTAGATGAAAAAAGCGCTAAGCAATATCAAATAGTTTTGTTTGATGCACTAGGAAAAAAATTAAAACAAGAAAGCATTTATTCTCAAGTTGGGAAAAGTAGTTACATTCTTGACGTGAATGATTTAAGTGTTGGAGTTTATTTTATTAGTATTGAAAATGTTGATAATAGGTTCGTTCAAAAACTTTATATTAGATGACAAAAAATATTAAAAACCCTCATATAAAAGGCTTTTTTTAATTCCTATTTTTTCAAGCTTAAAATTTGCTTAATTTATTATTTTTTATATATTTGCTATAACAAACTAAACATTTTTTCAGTACCCCATGAAAAAACAGTTATTATTCTCTTTAATATTTGTCTGCTTATCGAGTTGGGCAATTTCTCAAACGAGAACCACAAATTTTCATATCACTTATAAACTAAAGTTACAAGGAATTGATAGTCCTGGTGCCGCAAAAAATGCTAGCATGGATTTAGGGAACTTATTTGACTCCAGTCATCAAACATACTCAATATCAGATAGTATAATTACTATTCGTTCTTCATTTGATGCAACCGAATCAATATTAGTAAGCAAACTTAGCAATTATGGTTACCCTGTTTTGTTTTTTTCAAAGAAATATGATTTAGCTAATCCAATTGAAGACAATCAATCTAAATAGTATTTGAAATGACTAAACTTTACTACTTCTTATATTTATTTATTTTTTTCTTTGCCTTAAAATCAAATGGACAAGGAGACAGCCCTTGTACAGCTATTCCTATGACTGTAAATGCAGGAGGAGTTTGTGGTGCTTATACCGCTGGAACAACTGTTGGAGCAACCTATGCAAACGATGCTGCAAATGGAGGAACTCCCACTTGCGCCAGCCCTGGAGCTCCTGACGTTTGGTACTCATTTGTAGCACCAGCTAGTGGTGCAGTAAATATTTACACCACTGCTGGCACTATCACAGATGGAGGAATGCAGCTATATGCCTCTTCTAATAACTTATGTTCGGGAACACTAACTGCTTATAATTGTGATGATGATAGTGGTCCTGGTTTTATGCCTCAGTTGGCATTATGTGGTTTTACACCAGGAACTACATACTGGTTAAGATTTTGGCAATATGGGTCTGGCACAGGCACATTTAACATTTGTTTTTGGGATAGCTACATTGGAACACCAGCTACAACTAATTGCACTGGAGGAACTCAAGTATGCAATAATGCTAACTTTACAGGAAATGGTTCTGGCGCAGGAGTTCAAGAGTTAAATGGATGTAATAGGGGTTGCCTAGGAATAGAAAATAATTCTTCTTGGTATTGGATAAATATTGGAACTACTGGCACCCTGGAGATGACAATTACACCCTCTAACGGAACAGATGATTATGATTTTGCTATTTGGGGGCCGACAAATTCTTGCCCCCCAACTGCAGCTCCAGTTAGATGTAATTATGCTGCCTATCCAAGAATAGCAGGGTGTGGAACAAACACCAATCCAACAGGAATGACAGCAGCTGGGGTTGGAACAACTGCTACAGCTTGTCAAAATAGACCTTATCTAATACCACTTAATGTTACTGCTGGAGAGATTTATGTATTGCTAATCGATGGTTATACAGCAGCAGCGCAGCCATTCAATTTAAGCTGGGGAGGAACAAGTACGCTTAGTTGCACACCTGTAGTTTTACCGGTTGAACTTTTGTCATTTTCTGGTAGAAGCTTAGGTTCTCAAAATATTCTAGAATGGACTACAGCAAGCGAAATAAATAACGATTTTTTTACTGTTGAGAAATCGAAAAATGCAATTGACTTTGTAGGTTTTAAGAATGTAAAAGGCGCAGGAATTAGCTCACAAACTAATACATATAAGATTTATGATGAAACTCCTGGGGGCGGAACCACCTACTATAGGCTAAAACAGACTGACTACAACGGAGAATCAAAAGTATTTGATATAATAAGTGTTAATTCTTGTGAAACAGGGTGCATAGATGCGACAGCATATAGCAATGGATTAGGTGGTGTTGTAATAAACATCAAAGAAACAGAAACCAAACCTTACACCATAAGAATATTTGATGCTCTCGGTAATAAACTAAAAAATGAAATCTTTTACATCCAAAAAGGATCTAATAGTTTGGTATTAGATGTGAATGATTTAAATGCAGGGATCTATTTTATCTCATTTGAAAACGGACAAAGTAATACTACTCAAAAAATATTCATAAAAAAATAGTTCAAATAAAAAAGCCTTTGAAAATTTTTCAAAGGCTTTTTTATTTGAACTATTTTACCAATTACCATCCCAAAATCCAAGCAAATATTAAAGGAGCAACAATTGTTGCATCACTTTCTACAATAAATTTTGGTGTGTGAATATCTAATTTTCCCCATGTAATTTTTTCGTTTGGGACAGCTCCTGAATAAGAACCATAGCTCGTTGTTGAATCAGAAATTTGACAGAAATAACTCCAAAATGGAATATTTTCCATTTCCATATCTTGGTATAACATTGGAACCACACATATTGGAAAATCACCTGCAATACCTCCTCCTATTTGAAAAAAACCAACTCCTTTTCCTTCTGAATTTTTCACATACCAATCAGCCAACCAAGCCATATACTCAATTCCCGACTTCATGGTTGAGGCTTTTATCTCATTTTTAATTACGTAAGAGGCAAAAATATTTCCCATCGTGCTATCTTCCCAACCAGGAACAACCATTGGCAAATTGCGCTCCGCAGCAGCTAGCATCCAACTGTCTTTTGGGTCTATCTCATAATATTGTTTTAATTCTCCACTCAGTAATATTTTATACATATATTCATGTGGAAAAAATCTTTCTCCTTTATCATCAGCATCCTTCCATATTTTATGAATATGTTTTTGTAATCTTCTAAAAGCTTCTTCCTCTGGGATACAAGTATCAGTAACTCTGTTATAATGATTTTCTAACAAATCCCACTCGTCCTGAGGAGACAAATCACGATAATTTGGAACACGTTTATAATGTGAATGCGCAACCAAGTTCATAATATCTTCTTCCAAATTTGCACCCGTACAGCTAATAATATCCACTTTCCCTTGACGAATCATTTCAGCCAATGATTTCCCCAGCTCTGCTGTACTCATAGCTCCAGCAAGGGTTACCATCATTTTCCCTCCTTCGGTTAAATGTGTTTCATACCCTTTTGCTGCATCTACTAAAGCTGCCGCATTAAAATGTTTGTAATGTTTTTCAATAAATTGCGAAACAGGTCCTTTACTCATGATTTTGATGTTTTATTTATTTTGGTTTGCAAAAGTACATTAATAAAAATAAAATCAGAAAAAATGATTTATTGTTTACATTTTGTTAATCTAAAATTTTTGAATGATTCGCTTTTTTGCTATATATTTGTAATTCAGACAAAGTGAGCACCCTACAGGAATCAATTATCAAAATAATATTCCGAAACCACTTGAAAAAATTAAAGTGAACACCCTACAAGAATCTGCTTGAAGCGGATATTCCGAAACCACTTTTAAACATTTTAGATTTCGATTTAATAATGATAAAAGTATCGCGTAAACAAAAAAAATATTTTTTAAAAACCCAATTGATATTGGTCCTGTTTTTCTTGTTTTCGCTGAACAATTTTTCTCAAACTACTATTTTTACGGAAACACTAGGAACAGTTGGAGGGACAACAAGTATTGCAGCTCATGAAACTGCCAATGGTTTTGATAATGACATTTATACAATGACTTCTGGTGGAGCCACGAATCCTGCTGATTTAAGAGCTACAAGTGCTTCAACAGGGTATGCAGGAGCAAGTGGGGGTGCAAATGTTTGGTTTACAACAACCAACGCACAATATGGTTTTGCAATTGAAGGGATTGACGCATCTCCTTACACCAACCTTACGATTGATTTTGCAGTAAGAAAAGAAGGTGCATCTGGAACAGCTTTTGCAACATTTAATTTGGATTACTGGGATGGATCAAGCTACCAACCCGTTACACTTTCGGGATTACCAACATCTGCTAACGGGGCTGGATGGTATTTAATTTCAGGAATTACACTGCCAGCTGCCGCAAACATTTCAGGACTGAGGTTACGTTTTACAAAAACAGGAACAATAGCATGTCGTTTAGACGATATAGTTTTAAAAGGCACAGGCTCTTGCCCTGAACCAACTGTTCAACCAAGTGCTGTTTCGGCAAGTGCTATTGGAATGAACTCCATGACAATTTCTTGGACAAATGGAGATGGTGCAAATAGATTAGTTGTAGTAAAACCAATTTCAAATCCAAGCTTTGCTCCTGTTGATGGCACAAGCTATACTGCAAATTCTGTTTATGGGCAAGGTTCTTCTGTGGGATATGGTTGGGTAGTGTATAATGGAACAGGAACAAGTGTTAATGTTACTGGATTAACAGCCAACACAGCATATTACTTTTTAATTTATGAATTTAACTGTACAAATTATGACACCATAGCTCCAGCAGCGGTGAATGCTACTACTCTAGGCGGTTTTGTAATTAATGAAATTATGGTGAATCCAACAGGGGCAAATGATGGGACAAATGCTCCAAATACATCTGAATGGATTGAATTTTATAATGCCACCTCCTCACCAATTGATATCAGTTGTTGGTTTTTTACTGATGGTGATTTCGCTGTTACCTTCCCTTCTGTTACTATTGTGCCTGCAGGCGGCTATTTTGTTGTTGCAAGTGCTGCAGGAAGTGGCTTAACGCCCAATCTAGATTGGGCTTTGTGTGGTTGTACTTCTGGTCCTTCTACCCAAGTAGGTATTTTTACAAATGGTAACGAACAAGTTTTACTATATAATGCTTCTGGTGTTTTAGTGGATGCGGTTATTTGGGGGGGAGGTCAATTACCTGGAAGTATGACAACAACCGCTTTAAGTCCATGTGCTTCTCAATCAGTAACATTTCCTGCCTCTGGATCTAGTTATGACGACATAGGAACAGTAAGCGATGGTATTGCAAATGAAGCTGTTTATGATGGTAGTAGCACCTGGCAGCAAACAGGAAGTGCTACTATAGGTTCTACAAATGGTGCCGACCCATTACCAATTGAACTTATTTCATTTGAAATTAAGCCTAATAATGATAATATTGAAATAAGCTGGGCTACAACTACTGAAATAAACAATGATTATTTTACCTTAGAAAGAGGCAAAAACGGGGTTAACTTTACTTCTATAGCAACAGTTGCTGGAGCAGGAAATACAACAACAACTCAGTATTATTCAAATTTAGATTTTGAGCCTTGGGATGGTATAAACTATTATCGTTTAAAACAAACTGATTTTGATGGAAATTATACTTATTCAGCAATAAAAGCAATCAATTATTCTAAAAGAAACAATCTAAGCGCAATTATTTATCCAAATCCAGCAACAAATGAATTAAATGTATTGTTTTCTAAAATATCTGAAACTCAATTAAATATTCAAATTTATGATGTTTTAGGTAAACTCATTTTCAATCAAAACCAAGAAATTCTATCCAACAAAGCAACCATTAATACTGCTTGGTTGTCTTTAGGTATGTACACAATTATTATTAACACAAAAAGCTACTCCCATAAACAGCTTTTTATTAAGGAATAAAGTTTTTATGAAACATATTTTACGCAAGCTTTCAGGCGGAACTGAAATAAATATTCATGCTGTAGCATTTTGGATTACCCTCGCTTTATCAACTTGTTTTTTTGCTTGGGTAATAATTGCAAAATTCTAAATTAACAATACGTTATCATTTCATTATCTGTTAATTACTATTGATAATTGAGCGTTGTATTTTCGTAAAAAGAGAGTATATTTGCATTGTCTTATTTAAAAATAAGAAGTGAATATCCTACAAGAGGCTTTTTTAGAAAGCTAATCCGAAACCACTTCCATACTAATTAATTAAAAAACTATACGAATGAAAAAACTATTACTATCTGTATTAGCGTTGGCTATTTACTTCAATTCAAACGCTCAATGTTCTGATTTAATTATTTCAGAATACGCTGAAGGCTCAAATAACAATAAAGCGTTAGAATTATATAATCCTACACAGAACGCAATTGCTTTAAACAATCAATATCGCTTGATAAGATATAACAACGGTACTGGAGCTGCTGCTGGGGAAGCTAATTCTCAGGCAGCGGTGAACCTAGGAGCACATGTGATTCAACCCGGAGAAGCCTGGGTTATAGTAATTGACAAACGTGACCCTGCAGGTACTGGACAAGAAATTCAAGCAGACCCTGCATTACAAGCAGTAGCAGACACATTCCTTTGTCCTGATTACAATGTTAGTTATGCCATGTATTTTAATGGGAACGATGCATTATCACTACAAAAAACTACAGATGGTGGCTCTACTTGGAGTTATGTAGATATTTTTGCTAAAATTGGAGATGCCGCTATGACAACATCTAATGGATGGAGCGACATGTTTCCATACGATGGTTCTGCTGGTGCATTATGGACATTAAATCATACTCTTATTCGTAAAGCAAATATTCAACAAGGGGTTACTACAAATCCAACTACTTTTAACGTTACCGTTGAGTGGGATTCATTACCCCGTGATACATGGACAAATCTTGGAACACATTCTTGTACTTGTCCTCCTGCTTCTGTTAGCGAAATTGATAACAGCATTTCAGTTAAAGTATTCCCAAATCCAGTTACCGATGAATATATAACGGTTTCTGCTGCACAAACAATTCAAAAAATAGAATTATTTAATGTAATTGGACAAATAGTTTTAACACCAACTATAAATAAAAATTCAAACTTTACAAAAATTGAATCGGAAGGATTAACTCCAGGAGTTTATTTTGTTAAAGCATCTTTTGATAAAAACAGAACTACAGTTGTAAAAATTATTATTCAATAAATTCAAAAAATAAAAAGCACAAATAATAATTATTTGTGCTTTTTATTTTTTATGCACAAATGAATCGCATTCTACTTTTTTTAGTTTTTCTTTTTTCAATTTCAACTGTTTTCTCTCAAACATCTGAAATTAAAGGGACAATAAAAGATGATATTACCGGTGAAACAATTATTGGGGCTACCGTTTTAATTGCAGAAGGGAAAGGTGTTGTAACAGATATTAATGGTAACTATTCAATTAAAGCTGATTCTGGAAATTACACCCTTACTGTCTCTTATGTTGGTTATGAAATTCAATCTCAAAAAATTAAAGTTGGAAACAAAATCCTTACAATAAACTTTTCTTTAAAAACAAAAACACTTAATGAGGTAGAAGTAGTTGCTGATGTTGCAAAAGCAAGAGAAACACCAATTGCTTTTTCAAACATTACGCAAAAACAAATTCAAGAGGAATTAGGAACCCGTGATTTACCAATGATATTAAACACCACCCCAGGAGTTTATGCAACAGAGCAAGGAGGAGGAAGTGGTGATGCGCGGGTTACTATTCGCGGGTTTGACCAACGTAATGTAGCAGTAATGGTAGATGGCGTTCCTGTAAATGACATGGAAAACGGACAAGTATATTGGAGTAACTGGGATGGATTAGGAGATGTTATTCGTTCAACTCAAGTGCAAAGAGGCTTAGGGGCATCCAAGCTAGCAATAGCATCTGTAGGCGGTACCATTAATTACATTACTCAAGGTATTGATCAAAAAATGGGTGGTGTAATAAAACAAGAAGTAAATGATTTTGGGTTGTATAAAACTTCATTTGGATTTAATTCAGGCCAACAAAAAGGAGGTTGGGGTGTAACTCTTGGAGGCTCTCGAAAATGGGGAGAAAACTGGGCTGATGGCACGTTTACAGATGCCTGGTCATACTTTGCAAAAGTACAATTACGCGTAAAAAAACATTTATTTAGTTTAAGTGGAACGGGGTCTCCTCAACAACACGGACAACGGTTGGACAAAATGCCAATAGCTATCTATGATAAAGACTATGCCGAGGGAGTAGGAGTAAATACTGCTTTAGCCTATCAGTCATCAGCATACACAACTAAATACAGAGAAGCCAGAGGAATGACCTATAATCCTAATTGGGGGTTTTTGCAAGGCAAGAGTTTTAATGAGCGAATCAATTATTATCACAAACCTCAATTCAATTTTTCACATTTTTGGAATGCAAGTGAAAAATTAACTGTTTCTACAATTTTGTACATGTCAATCGGAACAGGTGGCGGGACAGGGTTAAAAGGCAGTGTGGCGCGCGATACAGCTACAGGTCAATTAAAATTTGAACCTGTTTATAATAACAATGCAAATAGTTCCCCTGCTATTTATAGTCCAAATGAACACATATCTAATACCTTTTTAAGAGCTTCAAACAACGACCATAAATGGTATGGAGGGCTTTCTACTTGGAATTATAAATTAACAAAAACAGTTACTACCTTGTTTGGTTTAGATGCCCGCTATTACAAGGGGTCGCACTATCAAACCGTTTATGATTTAATTGGTGGAGATTATGCTGTAGATATCCCTAATCCAAGTAATAATACAGGAAATTTAAATCAACCAGTAGGTGTAGGAAATCAATCTTACTATGTAAGAAAAAAGGGAGATAAAATAAGTTATAACAACGATGCTAAAGTAATGTGGGGAGGTTTATTTGCTCAGGCAGAGTATAAAAAAGACAAGTGGAGTGCCTTTGTTACAGCATCTATTTCAGAAACTTCTTACCAACGTATTGATTATTTTAAAAGAAAAGATTTAGTTATTGGCGGAGAAACATTTAGCCAATCAGTAGGCTATGGAGATGTGCTGTATTACAATGGCAACCAACACATCATTGCATATAACAATGCTGTAGTTACACAAAATGGTGACACTACATTTGTTGATAATCCTGGACCAGGACCAATATTATCAATTGTAAATGCAACTCCTTATACGAATGAATCAAAAGAAGCTCGTTATTCAACTACAAAACGAAAATGGTTTTTGGGCTATACACTAAAAGGTGGAGCAAATTATAATATTAATGAGCACCATAATGTATTTATAAACTTAGGTTATTTAACAATGGCTCCTCGTATGAACATTGTTTTTGATAATAATAACAAAGCTTTTCTTGACCCTAAAAATCAAAAAGTATATGCTGCAGAAGCAGGTTACGGATTTAAGCATCAAAAAGCAGCCGCCAACGTTAATTTATATTATACACTTTGGAAAAACAAACCCCCTGCATACACTCCTACTGTCCCTGATTTGGTAAATGGAGGTGTCCTTTCTTATAACATAAATGGCTTAGATGCTTTACACAAAGGAATAGAATTAGATTTTATTTACAAAGTACTAAAAAATTTAGATTTTGAAGGACTAGTCTCTTTAGGGGACTGGAAAACAATTTCAGGCAAAAAAGTGTATATAACAAATGAAGATGGGATAATACAAGACTCTGTGGATTTTAGTGCTAAAAACGTACACGTAGGAGATGCTGCACAACAACAATATGCTGCTAGTATTAGATACGAACCCATTAAAGGCCTTTACATTAAGCCTCGTTTTACATATTTTGCTAAAAACTACGCAAACTTTGATCCTATCTCTTTAGTAGATGCCAATAAAGACCGCGAATCATGGAAAATACCAAATTATGGTATTTTAGATATTTATGCTGGTTATGATTTAAAAGTTTGGAAAATGAAATTAGGATTTACACTTGGTGTAATGAATGTGTTAGATAAAAAGTATATTAGTGATGCGCAAAATGGATCTGATTTTGGTCCGCAAACAGCACTTGTGTATATGGGAATGGGGAGAAGAATAAATGCTTCACTGAGAATAGGATTTTAATACTAGATAAAAATAAATAAACCAAAAAAAGTAAACATGAAAAAATTGTACACATTAATTATTGCTGTTGTATTTAGTACAGTAGCAATGGCACAAGCGGTATTGCCTTCCTCTTGGAATTTTGCCACAACAACTCTTCCAACTGGTTGGAGTGAAGTAAATGCAAGTGGTGGCTCTCCTTATTACACAGGCTCAGGAAATCCTGCACCAGCATATAAATTAGATGCTACAGGAGAAATGCTAATTATAAATTTTGCAAGCACCCCTGGAAATTTAACGTATGATATTGTTGGAAACAACACTGGTGGACCTTGGTCTGGAACAATGCTTGTTCAAGAATCTACAAATGGTAGTACGTGGACAACATTAAGAACATTCTCTTCATCATTAACTGCAAGCTATGTTGGTTATTCCGATGTTCCCAATAGTGCAAGCCGTTACATCCGTTTTAATTTTTCAAATAAAACGAGTGGAAATAATATAGGTTTAGATAATGTAGCTATTGCAGCTGGAGTTTCTGCAAACCAAGAAATTAGTATAAAACAAGGAACAACAACAATTGTAAACAATGGTACTTATACTACATCTTCACCCGTTAGTACAACATTGCCAATTACATTTACAATACAAAATTTAGGATTAGCTACTTTAAATATTTCTAATATTAGCATCACTGGCACAAACGCTGCTGATTATGTTGTAGGAACTTACCCTGCATCAGTTGCTGGAACAAGCAGTTCTAACTTTAATGTTGACTTTACTCCTTCTGCTACAGGTACTCGCACAGCTGTGATGACAATTACAAATGATGATGCTACAAATAATCCATACATTATTAATTTAAATGGTGTTGGTGGTTCATTTGCTACAGAGCCAACGATGCAACCAACAAGTTTGAATTTTACGAATGTAAAATCGTATCGTTTTAATGCATCATTTACTTCTCCTGCGTCTGCACCAAATGGTTATATTGTTTTAAGAAAAACAGGAAGTGCTGTTACGGATATGCCTCTTGATGGTGTTGTTTATCAAAAAGGAGAAGTAATTGGAAGTTCAATGGTAGTTGGTAATTTTACAGGAACATCTTTTTATTCTGGAAACATTATTGCAAACACAACTTATCATTATGCAATATTTTCTTACAATGGCGTTGGAGCAACAAGAAATTATCTAACAACATCACCATTAACAGGAAGTGTAACAAGCTCTGGTTCTATGCAGCCTACAAGTTATTACTCAACTGTAAGCATATCTGCTTCCACCTTTGTTACAGATTTACACAATAAAATAAATACGCATAGCGTGCAGTTTTACAGCAATTATGGACCATACATGGTTACTAACTTTGCTGCTCGTGATACATCCAACAATCAACGTGTAGTCACATGTGCATATAGTGGACAAAATCAAGTATTTAACGACCCTTGGGATTGGGCATCAAATAATTTTAGTAGAGAACATACTTATTGCTATAGTTGGATGCCAACAACAAACACTAGTTTGCCAGAGTATAACGATTATCATCATTTATTTCCTACAAACCAAAATGATGTAAATGCAATTAGAAGTAATTATCCTCTAGGCGTTGTTGCTACTCCTACTTATACATATTTAGGATGTAAAATAGGAAATAATGCTGCTGGCAAAAGAGTATTTGAACCACGCGATTCTGATAAAGGTGATGCAGCTCGTGCAATGATGTATATGAGCACTTGTTATACAGGAGTAAGTTCAAATCTTTGGGCATTTCCAAGTTATATTAGTGCTGGTATTCCTTATGGACAAGACCAAGATGTTTTAAAACAATGGCATTACCAAGATCCTCCCGATAATTTTGAAATAGCTCGCAATGACTATGTTGATTCATTACAAGGGAATCGTAATCCATTTATTGATAGTGTTCAATATGCATGTTATATTGATTTCAGCAATATGACAAAAATTACTACTCCATCTTTCCCTTCTCAATGTGCTGTTATAGGAGTTAATGAAAATAGTTTAAATGACGATGCTATTTTGGTTGCTCCAAATCCAAGTAACGGAAATTTTAAGTTTTTTGTTACTACAAACAAAAACCAAACAGCTACATTTAAAATTTATGATATGTTTGGACGTACTGTTATCACTGAGCAAATCAAAGTTTCAAACGGACACAATTCATTTGATTTAAACCTTAATGGTTTAAGCAAAGGGATTTATTCATTAGAATTTTTAGGTGATAACGGAAGAAAAGTAGAAAGAGTTGTAATAGAATAATTTTTTTCAATAAAAACAAAAGGCCCTGCTGATTATTTTGCAGGGCTTTTTACTTTTTATACATTTGGCATCACACTTAAAAAAGAATGCTTTTTAATTCCCTTAGTTTCGCCCTTTTTTTGCCAATCGTTTTTTTGTTGTATTGGTTTTGGGCAAATAAAAATTTGTCTCTTCAAAATTTTTTGTTGCTTTCCTCTAGCTATTTTTTTTACGCCTGCTGGGATTGGAGGTTTTTATTTTTATTAATCTTTTCTACTGTTTTAGACTATTACACGGGCATTAAAATGTCTGATACCAACAATCGTAAAATTAAAAAAACATGGTTTTGGCTAAGCATATGTATTAATTTAGGATTTTTAGGGGTTTTTAAATATTACAATTTTTTTGCTGATTCATTTGCTGAAGCAATTTCTTATTTTGGACTACAAATAAACCCTTGGACACTAAAAATAATATTACCAGTTGGTATTTCATTTTATACATTTCATGGTTTGTCTTATGTAATTGATATTTATAAAAACAGGATTAAAGCGGAAAAGAATTTTATAGATTATGCTGTGTTTGTAAGCTTCTTCCCTTTATTAGTTGCAGGCCCAATTGAACGCGCTACTCACCTATTGCCGCAAATAAAAAAAGAAAGAACTTTTGATTACCTAAAAGCTGTTGATGGATTAAAACAAATTTTATGGGGCCTCTTTAAAAAAGTAGTTATCGCTGATCAATGTGCTGAATATGCAAACATAATTTTTAATAATGCGGCAGAATATTCTGGAAGCACTCTTATTATGGGAGCATTGTTTTTTAGCTTTCAAATTTATGGTGATTTTTCTGGTTATTCAGATATTGCCCTAGGCACAGCAAAACTTTTTGGAATAGAATTATTAAGAAACTTTGCCTTCCCCTATTTTTCAAGAGATATCGCAGAATTTTGGAGGCGATGGCACATATCACTTTCCACTTGGTTTAGAGACTATTTGTATATCCCATTAGGAGGCAGCAAAGGAAATATGTGGCTTAAAATTAGAAACACACTAATAATATTTTTAGTCAGTGGTTTTTGGCATGGAGCAAATTGGACTTTTATAATTTGGGGACTATTAAATGCAATTTATATAATGCCATCTATCATTTTTAAAACGAATAGAAACAACATAGAGATTGTTGCCAAAGGAAAATATTTACCAACGTTAAAAGACTTTTTTGCAATAGCTCTTACATTTAGTTTAACGGTATTTGCCTGGATTTTTTTTAGAGCCGAAAGCCTTGGAGCTGCAAAAGATTTTATTTCAAATATTTTTTCTTCGTCCTTATTTTCTGTACCAACTGTAGGGTCAAGAGTTTTAGTACTACTATTACTGATATTTATGTTTGTTGAATGGGTAGGAAGAGAACAGCAGTTCGCGATATCTAATTTAGGCTTAAAGCTCCCCAAAATAATACGATGGGGATTTTATTATGCAATTGTTTTTTCAATTGTTTATTTTGTTGGAGAAGAGCAACCATTTATTTATTTCCAATTTTAAAACATGAATTTATTTTTAAAAAATATTTTACTTTTTCTATCCATTCCAATATTGTTATTCATACTTACAATATCCATTCTAAATTATAAGGGGAATAAAAAATTAAATGAATATAGGATTAACAAAAAAACAACAACAGCTTTTTTTGGTGATTCTCATGTACAAGAATGTATTAACGACAGTTTAATACCGAATAGCATTAACCTTTCCTTGCATAGCGAATCTCTTTACTTCACTTATTACAAAATGAAGGGTGTATTAAACAACAATCAATCAATAAAAAAAATTTATTTAGGCATCAGCTATCACAGCCTGTCTAGCTATTATGATGATTTTGTTTTTGGAATTTATTCTAAAAGTACTGCCCCAAAATATTTTTTTATCCTACCAAATTCTGAAAAAATAAATATCTTAAAACACAACTCTAATAACCTAAGTGTATTTATAAAAAGTGCAATAAAGCACAGCCTCGATTTTTCCTATATAGGTGGATATGAAAACAATTTTAAAAATACCATTCCAAATACTAAATCAATGGAAAAAAGATTGAATTTTCAATTTTATAAAGACAATAAACTAAATGAATTTTCAAAATTAAATTTATCATACCTTAAAAAAATTACAGAACTCTGTGCTGAAAAAAAGATTGAACTAATTTTCTTAAACACACCATTGCATTCATACTATAAAGAAAGAGTTCCAAAAGAATACATTAAAAAATACAATGAAATAATAACTCAATATAATTTACAATTAATTGATTTTGAAGATTTGGCATTAGATGACAGTTGCTTTATTCCTGATGGTGACCATGTTTCGGAGAAAGGGGCTATTATTGCATCAACATATTTAACAAAATAGTGCTATTTACTTTTCCCTTTTTTATATGCTAAAACGACTGGTATTGCTGTTACAATAATTAAAGCAATTACTATCCACCCAACATTATCTTTTACAAATTGATAAGTACCTAAATAATATCCTAAACTGCACAACGAAGCAATCCAAGCAATTGCACCAATAATATTATACAACATAAATTTTTTAAAATCTAATTTTATTACCCCTGCAAGTATTGGTGCGAATGTTCTAATGATTGGTAAAAATCGTCCAACTATTAATGTTTTGCCTCCATTTTTATCATAAAAATTTTTTGTTGTTACCAAATATTTTTTTTTAAATATTAAAGAATCTTCTCTCTTAAAAAGTGGCGGTCCCACTTTATATCCAAACCAATAGCCAGCTATATTCCCTAATATTGCAGCCGTTGACAATAAAATAATAAGTTCAACTAAATTCACATCTAACAATTCAGGGCGAGAAACACAAATCAATCCTGAAATAAAAATCAGAGAATCTCCTGGTAGGAAAAAACCAATTAACAAACCTGTTTCTGCAAAAACTACAAATAACAACAATGCTAAACCACCATATTGAATAATGGATTGAGGGTCGGTAAGTTGTTTTAAAAATTCTAACATTTTTTAATTAAATAAAAAGAAACTCGCCTTCAAGGAAATTTGTAGCATTTATAAATCTACATCATCAATGTCTGGGTCTTTTCGAGGAGTGTGAAGCTCACCTTCCCATTTACTCACAACAGCTGTTGCAACAGCGTTACCAACAACGTTGGTTGCCGAGCGTCCCATGTCTAAAATTTGGTCGATACCTAAAAGCAATAACAATCCTGCAACTGGTATATTAAAATGATCTAACATTCCTGCTATTACAACCAAAGAAGCACGAGGGATTCCAGCCATTCCTTTACTCGTTACTAATAGAATTAAAAGCATTGTTATTTGATCGGCAGTAGTCATTTCAATGCCGTATGCTTGTGCAATGAATACGGTAGCAAATGTCATGTACATCATGGAACCATCTAAATTAAAAGAATAACCAAGAGGCAATACAAATGAAATAATTCTGTTTCCACATCCAAACCGCTCCAATGACTCTATTGTTTTTGGCATTGCAGCTTCTGAACTTGCCGTGCTAAAAGCTAACAAAATTGGTTCTTTTATAAAACTCAGTAATTGAAAAAATTTGATTTTCATTACTACACAAACCAAAAATAAAACACCAAATACAAAAAGAAATAATCCCAAATAAAATGTACTGATTAAATATACATAACCCGTAAGCACTCCTAGCCCTTGTTTAGAAACCACTGCAGCCAATGCACCAAAAACACCAATTGGCGCAAATGCCATTACATAGTTTGTTACTTTAAACATGATGTGAGAAACAGAATCAAAAAAATCTACAACAATTTTTCCTTTTTTTCCAATCGATGCTGCTGCAATACCAAAAAATAAAGCAAAAATAACTATTGGTAAAATTTCATTTCTTGCCATTACGTCTACTATGCTTGTAGGAATAATATGCTCAATAAAATTATTGGCATCAAACCCTTTTGTCCCTTCTATTCCCACTTTTGCATCAGCTGGTGGCAGTTCCAATGACATTGTTTTTCCTGGTTCAAATAAGTTTACAAGCATTAAACCCAATAGTAAAGCAACAATTGCCGCTGTAGTAAAATATAAAAGTGTTTTTATTCCTATGCGACCAACCGATTTAAAATCCCCAACTTTAGCAACACCCACAACCAACACAGAAAATACTAAGGGTGCAATAATCATTTTTATAAAGCGCATAAATATGTCGCTTAAAATATGTAAGGCAGGAGCAGATTCTTTCCAGAAATAACCAATGATTATTCCTAGTAACATTCCTAAAAATATTTGAAAAATTAATGATGGCGCTTTTATTTTCATAATTTTTTACCGCAGAGGCGCAATGACGCTTGAGGATTTTATAAAAACAAATATAGTGTTTGTAATGGGAAAGAGAAAATGGAATGTTTTATCAATGATAAGTTGTACAAACACTCTCCCTTTATATATAAATGTATAGGCAAATACATTTAAAAATGGGAAAGAGAAAAAAAGAAAAATTTAAAATGGAAGTGTTTGGAATTTTAAAAATTGAATCAAAACATCCAAGTATTATGACAATTCTAGTAGTTGTAATATTATTATTATTTTGCTTATTAGTGATACGGGTATTATAACAACCCAATCACAAAATCAGGCATAAGGCCTAAAGCAATGGTAAGTAAAACTGTTATTAAAAATAGCAATTTATGATTCATGCTAACTTCAATAGTTGTGTTGTTATTGCTTGTTTTAAAATACATTGCAATAATAATTCTAAAATAGTAGTACACACCAATTAGTGATGCTAAAATTGCTATTAAAACTAACCAAGCATAACCTGCTTGAAATGCTGCTGTGAAAATATAATACTTAGCAAAAAATCCTGCTGTTGGTGGAATCCCTGCTAATGAAAGCAAAGCAACTGTCATAACAAATGCTAAAAAAGGGTTTGATTTTGATAAGCCATTAAATGATTCTACTCCATCATCGCCTTTTGCATTCGCAACATACATCAACACTCCAAACGAAGCAATTGATGCAATTGAATAAGCTACTGCATACATTAAGATTGAACCTTGTGAATAATGGTTTAAAGCTAACAACCCTAACAACATATAACCAGCATGTGCAACACTTGAATAGGCTAACATACGTTTTGCACTTGTTTGTAAAACTGCTGTTATATTTCCTGTTAACATAGTTAATGCTGCCATCGCAAATACAATGGTTGTCCATGTGCTTGCCGAACCTTGAAAACAAACATAAAACAAACGTAAGAAAGCAGCAAAAGCAGCTGTTTTTACTATTGTTGCCATATAAGCTGTCACCGGAGTTGGTGCACCTTGATAAACATCTGGCGCCCAAAAATGAAATGGTGCAGCAGACACTTTAAATGCCATACCCACTAACATCAATAATAACCCAACATAAAATATAGGTGATGCTGCTGAAGCAGAAACTGTTTGTGCAATTTCTACAATATCAAATGAACCTGTTGCTCCATAAATTAATGCTATTCCAAAAAGTAAAAATCCTGTTGCAAAAGCACCCATAATTAAATATTTAAATGCTGCTTCATTTGAACTTAAATCTTCTTTTTTACTTCCTGCTAATACATACATTGGAATTGATAAAATTTCTATCCCTAAAAACAACATGGTCATGTTGCTATATGAAACCATCATTACTCCACCTGCTAAAGAAAAAATAATCAAAGCAAAATAATCCATCATATTGGATTCTTCTTTAAAAAATCCGTCAGCCAAAACAAACCACAAAACAGAAACACCAATTAAAACAGATGAAAATGCAACCGCATAATTATCATAACGCATCATATTAAAATAGGTAACATCTGTTCCCCAATCAAATGCATTAAAAATGAATGTTGTAATTAATCCAATAATTACTAATGGATAAACTAATTTTTTAAAGCTGAAAATTTCAGCTAACAATGCTATCACACCTAATGAAGAAAGTAATATTAAAGCTTTCATATTTTTTATTTTCCAATTGCTACTCTAAATCCATCAACTAGTTTTATTACCGATGGTTCTGCTATGTCTAATAATGGTTTTGGATAAACACCAAAAACGATTATTGCTCCGCAAATAATTATTAATACTGTTTTTTCGTTGCCAGTTAAAGGCGCAAAAGAATTCGTAATTGAGTTTGTTTCACCCAACATAATTGATTGATAACTGCGCAACATATAAACTGCTCCTAAAATAACTGATATACCAGCAAATGCTGCCATCCAAGAACTGTATTGATAAACACCATTTAATAATAAAAACTCACCAACAAAACCATTTGTTAGTGGTAAGGCAACGCTTCCTAACAATACTATTAAAAACAAAACTGCAAATTGTGGACTAACATTTCTGATTCCTCCAAGCGAATTTAAATCGCGTGTATTGGTGCGCGATTGAATTATTTCAACAATAAAAAACAAGCCAACCACATTTACTCCATGACTCAACATTTGAATCATTGAACCTTGAACACCTTGTACATTGCATGCTAATATTCCAGCTGCAATTAAACCAACGTGAGCAATAGAAGAATAAGCAATTAATCGTTTAAAATCTTTTTGAATAATCGCAATTGTTGAAGCATATAAAATTCCAATCACCGCTAATGTAATTGCAAGATGTGCCCAATGCTCAACTCCTAATGGCGCAACAGGTAATAACCAACGAATAACTCCGTAAGTTCCCATTTTTAACATGATTCCTGACAACAACATTGTTCCCTGTGATGGAGCTGTTGTATAGGTATCCGGCTGCCAAGTATGAAAAGGGAATACAGGCATTTTTATTGCAAATGCCATAAACATTGCCCAAAAAACATATCCTTGATGAACAACATCTAAACTTTGTCCTGCTGCATATAATGCAGAAATATCAAACGAATGATTACTTGTGTGTTGATACAAATAGATTAAGCCTGCTAACATCAACAAAGAACCAGCTAATGTGTAAACAAAAAATTTGAATGTAATTCTTGCTCTGTCTTCTCCTCCCCACAACAAACAGATAAAATAAATTGGGATTAATGCCAACTCCCAAAAAATGTAAAATAAAAATCCATCTAATGAAACAAAAACTCCCACTAAAGCAAATTGCATTGCAAGTACTAATGCATAAAAAGCAGAAGGGTTTTTATAATTGTTTTTAAATGAAGTAAGAATAATTATTGGAACTAAAAAGGTTGTAAGTAATACTAACAACAATGAAATACCATCCATTCCAACATGAAAATTAATTCCCATTGATTTTATCCAAGTATGATTGTATTCAAATTGGGTAATTGCATTTTTTTGAAATTGAAAAACAGCAATCATTGAAATTACAAATTCAATTACTGCAGCTCCCAATGCAATTTTTTTAACTTGCTCTCCTTTTACAAACAACAGCATTAATGCTGCAACCAAAGGAAAAAATATTAATAATAATGTAATCATACGTTTCTACTCTTTTTTCTCGCTAAGCTTATGCTCGCTATTTTTAATTTTTAAAATAATTGTGTAAATAAAATCAACACAATGCTAATCACCATAACAAAAACATAAAATCCAATATTTCCTGTTTGTGCTTTTCTAATAATTCCTCCTACACCTTTTACTGCCACTCCACAGCCATTTACAAAACCATCCACCATTTGATTATCTACAACTTTATGTAATACTTCGCCAATAAAATTTAATGGTCTCATAAACACCGTTTCATATATTTCGTCTACTAAATATTTTCTGTAAACTAATTTATGTAGCGGTTTTAATTCTTCGCCTTCATTAGCTGGTAACGTTTTATTTTTTACATATGTTTTGTAAGCATAGTATAAAGAAACGGCCATAACAGTAATTGCAATTGCCATTAATATATATTCTGTTTCATGAGATAGGTGATGAATTAATCGGAAAGATGATTCTTCAAAAACAGGTTTTAAATATTCTTCTAGGAAATGATGCCCGCCCAATACTTCTGGGATGCCGATAAATCCGCCAACTACAGAAAGCACTGCCAATACAATTAAAGGAATTGTCATTGTTTTTGGCGATTCATGTAAATGATGTTCTTGTTCATGTGTTCCTCTGAAAGTTCCTTTAAATGTTAAAAAATACAAGCGGAACATGTAGAAGGTTGTCATAGCAGCACCTAACACACCTAAAAACCATAATAATTTATTGTGTTCAAATGCATGTGCTAAAATTTCATCTTTAGAAAAGAATCCGGAAAATCCAGGGAAACCAACTATTGCAAGTGTTCCTAATAAAAATGTTAAATGTGTAATAGGAATGTATTTTTTTAACCCTCCCATTTTACGGATATCTTGCTCGCCACTCATTGCATGAATAACACTGCCAGCTCCTAAGAATAACAATGCTTTAAAAAAGGCATGTGTCATCACATGAAATACAGCACCTGTATATGCTCCTACTCCAAGAGCAAGAAACATATATCCTAGTTGAGAAACTGTTGAATAGGCTAAAACTTTTTTAATATCGTTTTGTGCCAAACCAATTGTAGCAGCAAACAGAGCTGTGCAAACACCAACTATAGCAACTACTTCCATTGCAAATGGTGAAAGTGTATATAAAATATTTGAGCGCGACACCATGTATATACCAGCAGTAACCATTGTTGCAGCATGTATTAACGCTGAAACTGGAGTTGGTCCAGCCATTGCATCTGGCAACCAAGTGTATAATGGCAGCTGAGCACTTTTACCCATTGCACCAATAAACAATAAAAGAGCAATTGCTGTGATAACGCTATTATCACCAATAAAATGTTTTGCTTGTTCAAAAACATCAGCATAAGCTATACTTCCAAATGTTACAAATATTAAAATGATACCTAATAAAAATCCTAAATCTCCAATACGATTCATAATAAATGCTTTTTTAGCAGCATTATTATATGCAGTGTTTTTAAACCAAAATCCAATTAATAGATAAGAACACAAACCAACGCCTTCCCAACCTACAAACATGATTAGGTAGTTTGAACCCAATACCAACAGCAACATAAAAAACACAAATAGATTTAAGTATGCAAAAAATCTTGAAAACCCTTCATCATCATGCATGTATCCAATTGAATATAAGTGAATCAAAAAGCCAATTCCTGTTATTATCAAAAGAAATAAAGATGAAAGGGGGTCAATTAAAAATGAAAAAGGAACAGATAGTTTTCCGGCAGAAATCCAACTAAATAAATCTACCGTAACCGACTTTTGTGTTTGTCCTGTTAATTCAAAAAATATACCTAATGAAATTGCAAAAGCGGCTAACACTGCTCCACTTGCAATAAAACCAACCAATCCTTTTGATAATTTTTTCCCTAAAAATCCAATGATTACAAATCCAATCAAAGGAAGAAGAGGAATCAATCCAACTAATTTTATCATATTTAAAACGTATTAGGTATCAAGTACTTTGTATTAAGACACCATATTAATTACTTATTTTTCTTTGTACTCTGTACTTTGTACATTGTACTTTTATCTATCCTTTTAACTTATTTAAAATATTTATATCTGTTGATTTTGTGTTGCGATAAACACTCATCAAAATTGCTAACCCTACAGCTACTTCGGCAGCTGCCACTGCCATAATAAAAAACACAAATACTTGTCCTTTTGAATCTGACAAATAACTTGAAAATGCTACCAATAATAAATTAACTGCATTCAGCATTAATTCAATTGACATAAAAATTATAATTGCATTTCTTCTAAAAAGCACACCCAGCACTCCAATAGTGAAAAGCACTGTGCTTAGCAATAAATACCAATTAATAGGAACTACTTGTATTGCACTCATATCTATCTTACTTTATACTTTTTTTACCTAATAAAACTGCACCAACCATTGCTCCTAATAATAATAGGGAAGCAACCTCAAATGGCAATAAAAATTCTTTGAATAATGTATTGCCTAAATTTTCTATTAAACCAACATTAGCATCAAACGTATTTGTTGCTGCAATCATTTCTGCATTTCTTAATGAACCAACTAAAACAATTAACAACATTCCAGCTGCAACAGATGCAGAAAGTTTTAGCCAAATTTTTTTATGTGGTTCTGATTCTTTATTCAGATTTAATAACATAATCACAAATAAAAATAAAACCATAATTGCACCCGCGTAAACAATAATGTGCACTGCGGCTAAAAATTGTGCATTTAGCAAAACATAGTGTCCTGCAATTGCAAAAAATGTAAGTACTAAATAGAGCACGCTATGAATTGGGTTTTTGGAAATAACTACCATCAAGCCAAACATAATGGCTAAAAATGACAGGAAATAAAACAAATATTGTGTAATCATACTCTATCTTTTTTAATGGTGCGCACCTGATTTAATTTTTTTTGTTTTATCAAATGTTTGATTGTGTGCAAACTCTTTATCTAATTTAAATTCTTTAACAGCCGGTGTTTGACGCTTTGATAAGTCAATTGGATTTTCTTTTGATTCAACTAAAATATCTTTCCCATAAATAAAGCTTCTGCGTTTCCCGTACACATCCACTTGTCTGTCTGTTAAAAATATCGCCTCTTTTGGACAGGCATCTTCACAATCGCCACAAAAAATACAACGCAACATATTTATTTCATACTTGGCTGCATACTTTTCTTCTCTATATAAATGCTCTTCACCTGGCTTACGTTCTGCAGATACCATTGTTATTGCTTCTGCAGGACAAGCAACAGCACACAATCCGCAGGCAGTACAGCGTTCTGCTCCTTTTTCATCACGTTTTAAAACATGTTGCCCACGATAAACACCACTAAATGCGCGTTTTTGCTCTGGGTATTTAATTGTTGCTTTTTTTCTAAAGAAATGGCTGATAGTAATCATCATCCCTCCAAAAATTGCAGGAAGATACATTCTCTCCATAAATGTCATTTCTTTTTTCGAAACAACTTTAGATCTATTTGTTAATGCTTGCATTTCTATTTCAGTTTGCAGTTTGCAAAATTACAGTTTGCAATTTATGCCCTTTATTTTTTATTTTATTTAATTAGTCCTTTTTTACACTATTCCCAACATATTTTTGAGGATTTTCAATCATGTGATTTATCATCCTTCCTACTTCTTCAGATCTTTTTAAAAAATCGTCATATACTTCTTTATTTATGTATTCACATGCCAACGCAAAATCTAACCATACTTGTGTCTCACTATTTTCCATATCTGCATCCGAACATTTGCTTATAAAATGTGCTGGATAAAGCCTTTTTCTATAACCTTCTCCAACATTAGAACACACAGACCTACTTGACCTTCTTATTTGGCTCGTCAAATCAAATTTTTCTTCAGGAGGAAAATTTTTTGTTGTCTTAAAAATCAACATAGACAATTCAAAAGCTTTCTTATAAACTCCCAAGTCCCTGAAACTACCCATATATTAATGAACAATACTATTAATCAATTCTTTTTTTGCCAACTTTTTCAATTTACCAACCGCCAACTTATTTGCCAAACAGCATCATAATCTCTCCCCACATTGATACTACGCCTGTAATAATTATATTTAATATTGATAATGGAATTAATATTTTCCAGCCTAAATTCATTAATTGGTCATAACGGAAACGTGGTAATGTCCAACGAACCCACATGAATACAAAAATGAAAAAAGAAATTTTCATAAATAAAAACACAACACCTAAAATTGCTAACCAATTTGGGTCGTGGACCCAACGCCCTATAAATGGCATATTATAACCTCCAAAATAAAATGTTGCAATTACAGCTGAAGAAATAAACATATTGATGTATTCCGCAAATAGGAAGAATCCTAGTTTCATTGAACTGTATTCGGTATGATAACCTCCAACTAATTCTGTTTCACATTCAGGCAAATCAAATGGTGCACGATTTGTTTCTGCAAATGCACAAATTATAAAAATCAAACAGCCCAATGGTTGATAAAGAACATTCCAATGCCAACCGTGTTGTTGTGCTGCAATCTCCTTCATGCTCAATGTTCCAGTTATCATTATCAATGCAATGATAGATAGCCCCATTGCAACTTCATAACTTATCATTTGAGAAGAAGCACGGATACCACCTAGTAATGAGTATTTGTTATTAGATGCCCAACCTCCAATCATTACACCATACACTCCCATTGACACAACACTAAATAGATACAAAACACCAATATTTAAATCCGTAATTTGTAATGAAAATTCTTGTCCATCAATAAATAATGATTTACCCCAAGGAATAACTACTCCTGTTAAACAAGCTGTTAACATTGCCAAAGAAGGCCCAAGAATAAAAAGCCATTTATTGGAAACAGAAGGAATCATTTCCTCTTTCATAAACATTTTAACTGCATCTGCTAATGGTTGTAGAATTCCAAAAGGACCAGCTCTATCAGGACCAATACGGTCTTGTAAAAAGGCTGCTATTTTACGCTCAGCATAAGTACTATAAGTAGCAACCAAAAGTGTAATTGCAAATACTGCAAGTACTAATATTGCTTTATAAATTATATAAGTTGAAAATACCATAATCTCTTATTTCTTTGTAGATAATGCTTTTTGTTGCTTACCAATATCTAATTTTAAACTTGCTAAATTTTCATAGTGATTTGCTGAAATAACAGAATGGCGATCGATATGACGCGGCCCTTCAATTGTCCAATCTTTAACATCTTTTTTCTCAAAACGACATTCGTTACAAATCCACTCTTCTGCTTCTCCCCATTTATCTTTACGAGTAGTAACACGTAACACGTCATTTCCTTTTAACCACAATGCAACTTTGCCAGAACATTTAGTACAATTGCGATGAGCATCCATTGGCTTAGTGAACCAAACACGACTTTTAAATCTAAAAGTCCTATCTGTTAAAGCTCCTACAGGACAAACATCTATCACATTTCCAGAAAAATCATTATCAATTGCTTTTTCTATATAAGTACTAATTTCAGAGGCATCTCCTCTGAATAACATTCCTTGATAACGATTGTTTGTGATTTGGTCTGCCACTTTTATGCAACGGAAACACATAATACAACGTGTCATGTGCAATTTTATATATGGACCAATGTCTATTAAATTAAATGTTCTTCTAGAAAAATCGTAGCGTGTTTTTGCTAAACCGTGCTCGTAGCCTAAATCTTGTAAATGACATTCTCCTGCTTGATCACAGATAGGACAATCTAAAGGATGATTAATCAACAAAAATTCTACAACACCTTTTCTTGCTTCCAATACTTCTGGAGAAGTAACATTCACCACCTCCATACCATCCATTACTGTTGTTCTGCATGATGCAACAGGCTTAGGCATTGGGCGAGGATCTTTTTCAGAACCTTTTGTAACTTTTACAATGCAGGTACGACAGTATCCACCACTAGTTTTTAACTTTGAGTAATAACACATTGTAGGAGGAGCAATTTTTGCATCCACCTCTGCATTTTTATCTACAAGCATTCGAGCTGCTTGCAAAATTGTTGTTCCATCTGGAACTTCAATCATATGACCATCTATAGTAACTTTCGCCATGTTTTTTTAAAGTCAAAATTATTACAGTCAAAATTCAAAAGAGTTGTATTATTTTTTCAAGTTTACAACTATTGAGCCTATAACTTTTGATATTTCACTTAATTCTTTTTTATCATTATTGATTAATTCATATTCCAAATTATAACCTTCACTAATCACGTCTATCCAATAATCCATTTCATTTGCCGACCTTAAAGCTATTTCATAAAAACGAATCAATTCTTTTTTAGAACTACTTGCTTTTGCTTCCCTTACATTTGCACCTATTGAAGTTCCGCTTCTTAAAAATTGATCTCTTAACGAATACTCAACTCCTTTTTCCTTTAGCAAAAATGTTTTTTTTATCGTATTTATTGCAAACTTTTTTGTTCTTTCTCTTATGTCATTTTCGTATTTCAATTTCCCTGAAAAATTAAACTTACAATTACTTTTTATAATTCTTTTTTGACTTTTAACTTCCTTCCTTATGCACTTTGAGTGTTATAATAATGTTTAACGTCTTTAATTCTTTCAGGATGGTTGATATATTCTTCAAATTCTGCTCGGAAATGACGAATAGCACTTGCAACAGGCCATGCAGCAGCATCACCTAAAGGGCATATTGTGTTTCCTTCAATCTTTTTTTGTATATCCCATAACAAATCTATATCTCCTGGTTTACCGTGTCCTTCAATTATTCTATGTAAAATTTTCTCCATCCAACCTGTTCCTTCGCGACAAGGAGAACATTGTCCACAACTTTCATGATGATAAAAACGAGCAAAGGTGTAAAGATTCTTTACCATACTAGTTGTTTCATCATAAACAATAAAACCGCCTGAACCAAGCATTGTTCCTGAAACAAAACCGCCTTCACTTAAAGACTCATAAGTCATTAAGCGGGGTTCTCCTTTGTCAGTTTTTAAAATTAATTCTGCAGGTAACACAGGAACAGAAGAACCTCCAGCAACAACCGCTTTTAGTTTTCTCCCATTAATAATTCCACCGCAGTATTCATCCGAATAAATAAATTCTTCAACCGGTAATCCTAACTCAATTTCATAAACACCAGGTTTATTGATGTGTCCAGAAGCAGAAATTAATTTTGTTCCTGTACTTCTTCCTATTCCAATTTTTGCATACTCATCACCACCCATCATTACAATCGGACAAACAGCTGCTATCGTTTCCACATTATTTACAACTGTTGGACAACCATATAATCCTGCAATAGCCGGGAATGGAGGTTTAATACGAGGATTCCCTCGCTTTCCTTCCAATGACTCTAGCAATGCTGTTTCTTCACCACAGATATAAGCGCCTCCACCCACTTGTACATAGCAGTCGTGGGAGAAATCTGTTCCTAAAATATTTTTTCCAAGCAATCCTGCAGCATATGCTTCCTCAATTGCTTTTTCTAAAATTCGCGCCACATAAAAATATTCTCCGCGAATATAGATGTAAGACGTTTTTGCTCCCAATGCATAAGAAGAGGTAATCATTCCCTCAATTAATGCATGCGGAATAACTTCCATCAAATAACGATCTTTAAATGTTCCAGGCTCTGATTCATCTGCATTACAAACTAAGTAACGCTCCACACCTTCTGGCTTAGCAAGAAAACTCCATTTCATTCCTGTTGGGAAACCTGCTCCACCACGACCTCTTAACCCAGATTTTTTTACTTCTTCAACAACATCATTTGGAGTCATTGATTTCAATGCTTTTTCTACAGACGCATAACCGCCATGTTGACGATACACTTCAAGTGTTGCGATGCCAGGTACTTTGTCGTTATGTATTAATAATTTCTTCCCCATATTACAAAGTGTTTTTATAATCCATATCTGTGTAGCTTCTTTGTTTTCCTGCGGCACGATAGTCTTCTAACAATTGATCTACTTTCTCTAAGGTCAAATTTTCGTGGTAAGAAGCTCCACATTGCAGCATTGGTGCTGTTCCGCAACTTCCTAAACATTCAACTGTTTTAATGGTAAACATTCCATCTTTAGTAGTTTCACCTTCTTTAATTCCTAATTTTTTCTCTAGATGTTTTACCACATCTTCTGCTCCACGTGTCCAACAAGAAGAAGTACGACATACTTCTAACAGGCACTTCCCAACAGGTTTTAAATTGTACATCGAATAAAAAGATGCAACCTCGTATACTTCAATTGGCTTTATGTTTAAGATAGAAGCAACATAATCCATTGTTTCGGGGCTTAACCATCCGCCAAATTCTGCTTGAGCAATGTGCAATATTGGCAACAATGCCGACTTGTGTTTCCCTTTTGGATAACGCGCAATAATTTTATTTACAATTGCTAGTGACTCCTCGTTGAATTTTATTTCCTTACTCATTTTTATTTTTTTCTCGCAGAGACACAGAGGTCGCTGAGCTTTTATTCTTTTGAATTTCTAATTATGCTCTTTTGAATTCCATTTATGCATCCAATTCTCCAGCAATTACATTCATACTACTCATTGTTAAAATTGCATCCGATAAATATGCTCCTTTTATCATTTCAGTATATGCTTGATAATAAATAAAGCATGGCCTGCGAATATGCATACGGTAAGGTGTTCGCCCTCCATCACTAATCAAATAAAAGCCTAATTCTCCATTACCACCCTCCACTGCATGATATACTTCTCCAACAGGTATTGATGATTCTCCCATTACAATTTTAAAATGATAAATCAATGCTTCCATATTGTTATACACCTCTTCTTTGGGAGGCAAATAAAACTCAGGAACATCAGCATGAAAAATTCCTTTTGGTTCTTTTTTTACTTTTTCAATTGCTTGTTTAATAATGCTTAAGCTTTGCCACATTTCTTCTTGGCGAACCATAAAACGATCATACGTATCTCCTTGTGTGCCCACAGGAACAGTAAATTCAAACTCGTCATAAGAACAATATGGGTTCATTACTCGAACATCATAATCAACTCCTGCTGCACGTAAGTTCGGGCCTGTAAATCCATATGCTAAAGCTTTTTCAGCAGTAATGGGGCCACAATTAATTGTGCGATCCATAAAAATTCTGTTACGCATTAAAAGGTTTTCAAATTCTTTTAATGCGCCAGGAAATTCATTTAAAAATTTATCGATTAAAGCCCATGCTTTTTCAGAAAAATCTCTTTCCAAACCGCCTATACGACCTATGTTTGTTGTTAATCGTGCGCCACACAATTCTTCAAAAATATCATAAATACTTTCTCTTTGCTGGAAAATATATAAGAAGCCAGTCATAGCACCTGTATCAACACCAATTACACTATTGCAAATAATATGGTCTGCAATACGCGATAATTCCATTATGATAACACGTAAATATTGAACGCGTTTTGGAATTTCAATTTTTGCAAGTTTTTCAACTGTCATGTGCCAACCCATATTATTGATTGGTGATGAACAGTAATTTAATCGGTCAGTTAATATTGTTAGTTGATAATATGGTCGGTGTTCAGCTATTTTTTCAAATGCTCGGTGAATATAACCAACAGTAGATTCTCCTTCAATAATAATTTCACCATCCATTTTTAATACATTCTGAAAAATGCCATGAGTAGCAGGATGTGTAGGGCCAAGATTAAGAGTAGTGTACTCTTTCTCGATAATGTCAGTATTCTTATTTGTTTCTTTAGCCATTCTTTTTTTGAATTCAAAAGTTACAAGTCAAATTTCAAAAGGTTGTTCTTCTTTTTATTTTTGACTTTTTTGTATTTAAATTTATCTTCCAAACATTTTATCATCTTTGTCCGTCCTAGTTCCATCTTCAAGTGGATATTCTTTTCGCATGGGATGATAATTCATGTCATCCACATTTAAAATACGTTTCAAGTTTGGATGTCCTTTAAAAATGATTCCAAAAAAATCATACTCTTGGCGTTCCATCCAATTTGCTGTTGCATATAAATCTGTAACCGTAGAAATATTTGGGTCTGATATACTAAAAAATGTTTTTAACCGAATTCGATAATTTTTAGGCATATTATGTAGTTGATACATTACACCTAATTCTTGTCCTTTATTATCTGGATAATGCAAACCACAAAGCGTAGTTAAAAAAGCAAATGCTAATTCTTCGTCTTCTTTTAAAAATTTGATTACATCATGTATAACTTCTCTTTTTATTGTAAAAACAGGAAAATCATAGTGTTGCTCAGCAGAAATAATTCCTTCTCCGAACTTTGATTTTAATTTATCGCTTATTTTATTTAATAATTCCATTTTTCTATGTTTGTCATTTCGACTGCAAAGGAGAAATCTCAATAGCAGAAGATTCCTCACGTCCGTTCGGAATGACAGGTTAAAATTTTACTCAATATTATATTTAGCCAACATGTTTTTATATTCTTCGGAATCTCTTCTTCTGATAGATTCCGACTTTGCCAATTCTTGAATATGCATTATGCCTTCTAATACTTGTTCTGGACGTGGAGGGCAACCTGGGATATACACATCCACAGGGATAATTTTGTCTATTCCTTGCAATACACTATAAGTATCAAATACTCCACCACTTGATGCACAAGCACCCATTGATAAAACCCATTTTGGTTCGGCCATTTGTTCATACACTTGACGCAAAACAGGAGCCATTTTTTTTGCAATAGTTCCCATTACCATTAATAAATCTGCTTGACGAGGAGAAAAACTTAAACGCTCAGCACCAAATCTTCCCAAATCGTAAGTAGAAGCCATAGTTGCCATAAACTCAATTCCACAACATGATGTAGCAAAAGGCAATGGCCAAAGAGAATTTGCTCTAGCCATACCAACTACTTTATCAATACGTGTAGCAAAAAAACCAGGACCTTCTATTCCTTCAGGCGCTTTTACTATTTCTATTTTTGATGTTTGAATTGTACTCATTTTATTTTTTATAGTGAGTGTTCATTTAATATAGTGTTATTGTAAATCCAGCATCTTTTTTTGCCGCCTTTCCGCTTTGTATTAATTCTACATCTTCAATAATTACTTTTCTTCCCATTTTTTTATCCTTGTGCAATTTTTCAATTGACTCAATCAATGTTCTGCTAAATACATTTCCTTTCGATTTAAACTGCACCGAAAGTGTATCTTTTTTTTCTGCCTTTTGAATTGTAACCATAAATGAGTTTATGAAAACATTTTTTTCTGTTGTTACCAACTCTTTTTTGCATTTCATAAAATCATCCCAACTCATATTGCAATCTGCTGTTTTATCACAAAAAGAAAACGCTGGTGTTTTTTGTGTAAAAGCAAAACATATAAACAAAAAAAGAACGGTACTACACTTTAATAAAATATTCATGCGTTTGCTTATTCCCACTTTAATGCTCCTTTTTTAATAATGTAATAAAAACCAACTAGCAAAAACCCAACAAATGTTAGCATTTCAACAAATCCTAATAATCCTAATTGTTTAAAATTAACAGCCCAAGGATACATAAATATTACCTCCACATCAAATAAAACAAAAAGAATAGCAATCAAAAAGTATTTAATAGAAAAAGGGATACGTGCGTTTCCTTGCGATTCGATACCACACTCAAAAACGTCATTCTTTATTTTTGATTTCCTTTTTGGACCAAGAATATGTGTTACAAACATTGTAGTTACTACAAATCCAAGAGCTACTACAAAAGTCATTGCTATGGGTAAAAAATCGATTGGAGCACTTTGTGTTGGCATAGATAATCGTGTTTGTTTTTCGAGTTCAATTTTAGGTAAATCTTTTGTAATTACCCAAATTTTCGGCACAAATTTAATGTTTTATAAATACCATAATGTTATTCATTTCTAATTTAGACCGATACCAAATTACACTCGTTGAATAGTCGGTTTTAATTATTAAAGTCAGAACAAATTTTTAGATTTTTATTTAAAATGGGAATTATGTGTTTTTCTGCAAAAAGAATAAATTAACGCAAATTATCCTTTTAAAATTGTATTGGCAATATAAAGTCATTTTTTGCATTTTTAACTTGTTTTTTGTATTTTTTTACAAAAAAATGCAAAAAAATCAATTTTTTTAACAAAAAACGTGTGTTTTTACAATTTTTACAAAAGTATGTTAGGTTTTATTTGTTTGACTATCAGGCTATTAAAAATTTGAATGGTTTGATTATTAGCATAGTTCAATAATTTTTAGTACATTGTAAACAACATAAACCAAAACTATATATCATGAAAAATCGCACAAAATACTTAAAAAAACATCTACTTTTTGCAGGAATATTCCTTTTTTCTGCTATTTCTTTCGGATTTGTTGAATTTAATAAAGAAACAACCTCATCCAAAAAAATTACAATTTGCCATGTTCCTCCAGGGAACCCAGATAACTGTCATGAAATAAAAATTTCTAAAAATGCACTTCAAGCTCATTTAAATCATGGCGACAGATTGGTTTGTTATAACCAAAGAGACCTTATTGACGCGTTGGACTTATTGAATGTTTCAGAAGTTAGTGTTGTAAGAGATATATTAATCATTAATTTTTAAGAAAAATAAAATCAACTCTTTGAAAATCAAATAATTAATAAGTTTTTTGGCTGTATTAGATTGGATTTCGGGTAAAAGTTTATACTTTCGCGCAAAATTTAAAAACCCTAAAAACTAAAAACGTGAAAAATTTTAATCTTAAAAAATCAATTTTTGTATTAACAGTATTAGCAATTTCTGCTGTTTCATTTGGATTTATTTCGGTAAATAATCCCAGCAAAGTTACTATTTGTCATGTTCCTCCAGGGAATCCAGGCAATTGCCATGAGATCACAATTTCTACCAATGCATTACAGGCTCACTTAAACCATGGAGACAGAATAGTGTGTAATACTCCATCTGATTTAATAATTGCTAGAGATATTTTAGGAATGCAAGATTTAGATATTTCTTATACTAGAAATGTTGTTATTATTAACTTTTAAATTTTCAACGGTTTATTAAACCTAATCTAGGTTTAATAAAATTAATATTTAAATCCGTCTAAAATAGGCGGATTTTTTTGTTGATATTATTAATACTATCTCATATCAAAAGAAATATATAAAAAATAAATACCTTTACATCTATTAGTCCTTTATGAAAAAACATATTATTCAAATATTAATACTATTTTTTTCTTTTTTGAGCCTTTTGTCGTTCTCACAAGGCTGTAGTGATGCTGGGGTTTGTACCGTTGGGCACATGGGTGTTGTTCAATTTAAATATGAGGTACTTAAAACAGATGAGAAGGGGCTGGCACAAATACCAGCCGAAGATCCTGGCTTTGCTGGTTCTGGGAACTCAAAAAATCAAAACGATTCTGCTTTATTTAAATCTACCCTTGTTGATAAAAACAGTTCACAAGTGAAAGATTCTACAAAAAAAATAAGCTCATCCAATTCAACAGTTGAATATTTATACCCAAAATACTCTTTCCAACTTTCAACAGCTTATGGTATAGGAGATAGAAATACGTCTGTTATTACTACCCAGGTTGAAGGAAATTTTAGAATCATCAACAACAAACTTTTTGCGCAAATAAAATTGCCTTATAATTTTATTAATGGGAATTTAGGAAGCGTGAATGGTTTGGGTGATGTTACTGGTAGTTTTACTTACATCCCAATTTCAAAAAGTAAAAGTAGCTTAAGCATAACGGCTGGTATAAAAATCCCAACCAACAATGCAAATCTTTCAAAAGATAGCTTAGCTCTTCCAATGGTTTATCAAACGAGTTTAGGAAGCACCGATATTTTATTAGGAGCAAAATATTCATATAAAAAATGGGATTTAACAGTTGGATATCAACATGCTTTCAATTCTAATAAAAATGGTTATTTAAACCGTTCAAATATTAATGATAGCAGCACTTACAACAGTTATTTTGAGTCGAAGGAACTAAAGCGTGCTGATGATGGAATATGTAGAATCAACCGAAATTTTGCATACAAAAAAATAAATGCAAGTGCTGGTTTACTTGCTATTTATCATTTAGCAAATGATACTTATACGAATGCAATGGGAGAAAGAGTAAAATCTATTGGTTCAGAAGGCTTAACCTTAAACATTAATTTAGCAGGTTCTTATACTATTTCAAAAAAATTAAGCGTGATTTTAATTTATGCAAGCCCTATTGTTGTTAGAAAAGCAAGACCAGATGGCTTAACTCGAAGTCTAGTGGCGATTATAGGGCTGAAGTATAATATTTTTTAATCCCTCAACTCTTTGAAAAACAAAAACCCTTCGAATGTTCGAAGGGTTTTTGTTTTTGAGGTCCCGAGCGCTGCCGGGCTAAAGCTACGAAATGTAGTAATACCAAGGCTTTCAGAGCTTTCAACATTTGTCCCGTGGGCATTCCGTTGGCATTACAGCGAATGTCGGGCAACGATTTGGGCTCTTGAGTTAAGTTCATGGAAGGTGCTATCCCTGTCGTACCGATCCTGAGAATAAACAGGATTTACACCAAGAATGCCGAGGAATGCAAAGTATACCTTTTCATTCGTTTCAAGGCTTGAGTCGGGGTCAGATGGATCAGAAGACCTTATTCCGGCTACTCTTGTTAGATAACCTTTCTTTTTTGGCTTACTGCTGCGGAAGGTCGTTATAAAAAGAGCGGGGTTATCCGCTTGTCGCGCCATTTGATACGAATTCAGATTAGCAACATATTTTGCCAGAATTCCTCCGATCCGTTCTCTTTGTCCTTGTGTTAAAGGCGTGATGGGATCACCATCTAATAATTGACCAAGTGTTCCCGAAGTAAAATCTCTGTCCAGATTGTTACAAATGAGCCCATCGATTAGACTTTGATTATAGTCGAAAATTAACCAGTCGGTTTCTCCTTGAATGAAGACTTTAATTGTTTTTTCCATTGTTTCTTTTTTTTAATTGTTATTAGATTAAGCGAGTTTAGCAGATACCGGACTACCGAGGCAGCGGAAATGGAAACAGGTTTCCTGTTTCTGCAAGTGTTTAAGCTGCCATTGATAGTTTATTCCGTTCTTTTGAATGCAATTTTATGATGCGAGATTTTTTAGAATTACACCAGTTAAGCACCTCTGTTGTTAGCACTCTTTCTTTGATGTGCAGTCCTATTGCCTTGGTGACGTTGGGTGGCACAGCGTTTCCGATGCGCGCCCATTGCTTGATAAACGAACCAGTGAACTTGAAGTCCTCGGGAAATGATGATAGTTTCTTGAGTTCATCAATAGTTGGTTTCCGCCTAAGGCCATTCAAATCATAAAGCCAGGCACTGGCTGTTTTTGTGATTGTGCACATTGGATTTGCTGCCGAAATGAATTTGTCATCGAACTGACCGGGAGAAAAACCAATCACGTTTGGAATAATTTTTTCTACCGTCATGTTGCACACGTTGGAGAGATCAGGTTCTGGGAAAAGCTTGGTAATTCCAAACTTGTTTTGAATATCAAGCCTCAGACCTATAATGATCAATCTCCTACGGGCTTGGGGAACTCCGTACTCTTCTGCGCGAACAATTTTAAAACTACAGTAGTAGTTCAGCTTTTTCAGGCGCTTGATAATCTTATTGTATACTTCGATCATTTGCCCCATGTACATGCCCTCGACGTTTTCGATGACAAACATTTTGGGTTGTACCTGATCAATAAGATCGATGGTATTAAAGTATAGAGTGTTTCTTGTATCACCTGTTTGTCGCGTGGTATTGCTTCGCGAAAATCCCTGGCAAGGTGGGCTTGCATCAAAAACATCCAGGTCCCCTTTCCCTAATTTCAGCAGTGACAATAACTTCTTACCCGTGAGCTTGGATATATCCTCACTTATAACTGGAACTTCAGGGAAGTTCAATTTGAATACTTCACGTGCGTGAGCATCCCATTCGATTGCGAGTGCTTCTCTTAGGCCGGCTTTGGTATATCCTAAACTCGATCCACCACACCCGGCGAACAACGATGCAAATACAATTTGTGACTCACTTGTTTTTTCGTTTTTCATGTTTATTTATTTTTTGATTAGACTACCACAGTGAGGACATTTATCAACTGGTATTTCGGCAATGACCATTTCCGAACTTTGCTTTGAGTTAGATTTTACCTTGCCACTTTTGGTTTTTGCGTGTTCATAAGCTTCATTCAATGACATTTCATGCGTGTCAACAAGACTCAGGAGGTTCCTATCTGCTTTTGCAATAGTCTCTATCTTGTAAACGTTTCCCTCGGAAATGCCCATAGAGAGTGCAATCCGTTTGCGTGTGTTGAGTTTTTCAACCTCGGTTAATTCAGGTTGAAGATCGGTTCGTTGACCTTGTTTCTTCCCCCAATAACTTTTAAGCTGATCTATCTCGCGGTATTTTTCGATGATAGTTTTTGTCCTATAGCGGTTGTAATTCACGATATAGTAAACTTCTTCTTCCTCGGCCTTATCGAGTAAAACAGCAGGGATCATTTGCCAACCCAGGCGCTTATAAACTTCCCATCGTAGAACGCCACTGATAATATAATTTTTAGCATTGATCACAATAGGCTCAAGAAGCCCATTCGTGCTCTTTATGGATTCCACCAAAAGTTCAAACTGCAAAGAACTGTTATTGTAAATTTTTGAATAAGAGGTATGCTTGCGAAGGCTTTCAACCTTCACCATTTTAATTGTTTTCATTTTGTTTTTGATTAGGGTTTTACATTGATTGAATTGTAGAACCCTTGCGCAAGGGAATTTTAATAAGCGAAGCCGGCACTATCGCTAATTAAAAAGAAGGTTGTGCTTGAAGGAACTTAATGTATGCCTTAAAGCCACTTTTTATATCAGATTGAAGTTTGTTGTTACGGGTCTTAAACTTCCCGGAGCGGTCAAGAGCCTTTAACACCGATTTCATTACGCCAGCACTTGTAATAGCGAAGAACTGGTTCGGATTTATACAAAGATCCACGACGGCCTGTTCGAGATAATACCCGTAAGATTCCCAGGATTTAAAACGGCCTTTACCGTTCTTTTGATAGGAATTTTTTAACCAGTTTTGGAATTTTTCTACACTTACTTTATTAGTTTTCATAGCTTATTTTTTTAATTGATTTCTATACAGTAAAGTTAGCTACAACTAAAAAAACGCATGCTCCCGAAACTCCCGGTTTCGCAAGTAAGCACTATGAAAAATAAAGGGTAGTGAAGGGTAGTATAATCTATCGTAGGGATTTGATTAACTTCTCTTGGATAAAGCGATATTGATTCTCGTGTTTACCAATAAGGTCTTTACCGAAAAATCTTGCAGTGAAGTTAATGTTATCTGGTTTCATTCTTTCGTCCGAAACATTAAAGTACTGCATCATTAACTTAGCAACTTTCTCCTTTGGTATCCCACGAATAATATTTGCTTCCCATAATGCCCTTAAGAAAAGACCGAGTAAAGGTAGGGATTCGCTCCAGGTGAACTTCGTTCCTTTTTCGTCTCGATTTAAGAGTTTAATCTGTTTGCCATTCTGATCTTCGATCCATTCTGAAAATTTCTTACAATTTTCATTGAACAGTTCATTTTGAATCACTACGTGGTTGAGAGAATATTCTGTGAAAACAGAGGGCCTCTTTTCAACTTCAACCTTCCGTGTAAACGTAATTGGCGTAATATTATTATCAGGAAAGAAGAACGAAAGTTCATATTTGAACTTGTCTAAAAGTGATTCTATGTATTTTGAATACTCTTCAAATTCGAAGGAATCGTAGTCAAGCGATTTTTTTGTAGACGACTTTTTATTTGATGTACCAGGTGTCATAGCCTTAGATACAACATTAAAAAGGTTCTTCTTTTTGCAATCATTTTCTAATTCCTCCTGATCTGCTTTAAGGTGTTCTCTGATGGCTGGATGGATGAGTGGTGAAGCCAAATTGAAAAGCTGTTCAGTTTCCCAGTACATTCCTTTGATGCACATATTAAAATCGTCTTCAGCACGCTTTAAAACAGGGTATTCATGTTCAAGTATACTCTGTGAGATTGGATTGCGCTTGCTCTTACGTATCAAAGCAAAAATTTCTTGTAAAAGCGCCGGCTCAAAAAATAGCCGAAAGCTATTTATTGCATTGTCCCTCATAGGGACATAGAGTTTTGAGGGTTCGATCTTTAACATAGGATGTAACCAAAACTATTGACTTCCCCGCCGAAATGCAAATCTTTCTCCCAAATCTTTTCCACTTATGGGAAAAGCGAATCTCTTTATCTCGCATTTTCAGGCGTGTCCATAGATAAACAGATAAAAGAATCCTGTCAAACAAATCTGCTAAACTCGACTGGTATTGAGGCTTTGCTGGAGGAATTACGCCTGGTAAGGATAGAGTTGGAATACCTAAAGGTTGCTGTGATTTCAGACAAACGAAAAGAGAAACTCTTCGGTGACTGGATCCATGAGCGAGAATTGATGGCGCTTACCGGTTACAGTCGAAGTGCTCTATACAACCTATGGAAGAACGGACAAGTGACTAAATCAACCATCAGTGGCAAGGCAAATTACTACCGTATCTCTGACTTTAAAAAACTACTTGATAAAAACGAATACAGATGATAGAAGATGATTATAGAAAACACCCATTGACGATCCGGTTCCTTCTTTATGGTTTCGGACGAGAGGATCGCGAAAAGTATCCGGTTTATGCTTCACTGATCCTGAAACGAAAATGCACTCAACTTTCTCTAAGGATGTTTGCGAAGCCAGATGACTGGGATTTTGATAACGGAAGGTACTTACAAAATAAACAGTATTGCATCTACGCGAATAATCAGTTGTTAGATGAGCGAAATAAACTCCTCAAAGCATATTACGACGCTAAGGAGCGAATACCCGATCCTGATCTGAAGGCTGTTGTTGATCTCTACCGAGGCAAAATATACGAGTCGCCGCAAATGGGTTTCCTTGAGTGGTATGATACTTTTTCAGCCGAGATAAAGCTTTTGCCGGATCAGTATAGCTATGGTGCATTGGAGCACTATAGAAAGACAAGGATACATCTCGAAATGTACATGAAGAAAAAGGGATACCTCAAATTGAAATTATCTCAGCTCAAGCGGGAATTTATCGTTGGATTCGAGCATCATTTAAGGACGACACCCAACATTCAGCATGGTGGTGAACCAATGAACGCGAATACGGCAGCAACCTATCTTAAGAAAGTAAAAGCAGTTGTTAATGCCGCTATAAGAAGAGAACTCATTCCATACAATCCGTTCATCGGATACCTGGTTAAGAAAAGCAAAACGACAAACAGAGTTTACTTAACGCGTGATGAACTCGATGCGATGGAGGCGCTCGATCTTACGAAGCGTCAAAGATTAGATGAGGCACGCGACTTCTTTTTATTTTCTGTTTATACCGGTTTACGACATTCTGATGCGCTTAGCCTGAAAGCTGAGAATGTTCGGACAGAGAAATCTGGCGTCAGTTGGATAACGATTACTCAAATAAAAACACGGGAAGGTCTTGAAGTACCAATGTTAGAACCGGCATATAAGATTTATTGCAAATACGAAGAACAACGAAAACAAACCGGCTATGTCTTACCGAGATTTGAGAACCATCATATCAACCGTGACGTTAAAATATTATGTAAGATGGCTGGTATCACTAAGCATGTCTCACACCACGTGGCACGCCACACTTTTGCAACAACGATCCTGCTTGAGAAAGGCGTTGAGTTAAAAGTAACTTCAAAATTATTGGGGCACTCCAGTATTAAGACTTCCGAGGTTTATGCAAAGGTCTCAACCATAAGGCTCGTTGATACGGTTCAGCAAGTAAACAAATTACTAAGGTAACTACTGCTGGAATTAAGTTCTTATGGGATTGAGTTATCTAATCCGTTCTTCCCTATACTCGTTAAGTGAAATTTGATACAGATAAGGTGCTGAAAGATTCGGACGAGCGAAGCGAGATCCATAAGCGATCCGTAGTGGGACGGCCGTTGAACAGCTCTGCTGGTCATAAGGCCGTCCCACAGTGGTGGCTGCTACCACTGGAGGTCTTAGGTTAGCAACATGAGCACCCTGTGTGCGATTGTTGCGTATTATCTTAGATGTATTACTAAACGCTCTAAATGGTAAGGATGTCAAGCATATAAGTTAAAATCAACTGTTCGTGTCATAAACAGCAAATCAAATTGTGGTACGTGTCATGCACTAATAATTGCTCACCTGATAAACAACAAATCAAACAATGAGAGTAGATGGAACTTGGTTTACATCGAACAACATGATGAAAGCAATAGGAGAACTCGGCGAAACCGTTTACGAACGTGAAGTATTACGAATAATATTCATCTCGTATTTCACAAAATTCTTCACCGCAGAAAACAAACGTGAAACTCACACATTGTGCTGGATAAAGTATGAAGTTGAGAAGTCCGGGATGAGTAGAGGATCATATCATAAGGCGCTTGCTGATTTGCAAGCTCGCGGAATAATCAGGTACAAAGGTCGTCAGGGGAGTAAGGGCGGCCATGATGTAAGCATTATAACTGAACCAATCGTAAAACTGATTAAGCACAAATTTAAGGCATCAGACATCCTTAACGATACTACTCCGATCGAACTGTAACATTTGTTCATACGAACAATAGTTACCTTAAATCCTTATCCGCTATATTCGCCTATGCCAATCTATTACTTGAAAACAATTTCATCCCTTAAGGAATTCTATACAGACGACGGGAATATTCGTGATGTATTAAAGATTGCCAGAACAACGGAATTTGTGAGGTTAATCCACTATATGGGTAGCTGTGAGTTTAGCGGTAGAAAAAAAACCATTTACAATGGAAAATCTCATCCTGATCTAAAACTGATGACGGACTGGATGCTGGCTGATATGGTTTTACGAAGATTGATGGATCAGCACCTATTTACTGAAGTATTCACATTGGAATTTGATAGCGGGATGAAAGCGGAGTGTAATGCTAATGGTGAACTCATCATTCTATTCCAACAACAGCGAACAGAGGATATTCTAAAGACACTGAACGTTCCAATAAGTATTCATACTGCTCTAATAAACAATCCAGGTTCACTGTACTTCGCAAGCAAAGGGTGTAGTATGTCTCAATACATGGGATTTCAAAAGAGTATACGTCATTGGACAAAACGAACTCTCCTTGAACCCACTCCAAACGTATTACCTGAAAAAATTTCACTCAATTAGTGTCACAAATATCATTTCTTTCATTTCTATCATTTCTTTCATTTGATTTTCCTTAAAATGACATCTGCTATTTTCGGTTTTATTTAACCGATGCTTTCACCAGTCATAAAAGATAAGCTTGCGCGCAAATATGGATCTGAACTTAGGTACAGCAAGGATATGGATTTGCTTGCTGAAAAAATATCTAAGGAGTGTAAGTGTAAAATAAGTGGCTCAACATTACGCAGGCTTTGGGGATTCTCAAAACACACCATTGAAAGCCCACGAACTAATACCTTAGACGTAATAGCTAATTTTTTGAACGAGCCGTCATGGGATGCACTAATCAATCATCTTACAGGGAATAAAATAAATAAGGCCGAACAAATAACCATTGTCTCAAGTAAAGGATTAAAAAGCAGCGAGACTTACCAGGTGTTATTTGGGAACAAGTGCTGGATTGTTCTACAATATTTGAGTCAGAATGAATTCAAAGTAATTGAACAACATAAGACAGTATTGTGCAACGGAGACTTAGTTGAGCTTGATAAGATTCAATTACATCTTCCGCTGGTAATAAAAACAATTCAAAGAGGTAAGATAGAGCTTGATGGAGTTATTATCGGAAATATTACGGGAGTAAGTGCCATAAAAATTCTTGGAAGCAAAAACAATAAAAAACCAAATACAAAATAAAATGAGAAACACACTACAACTACTTTTAGCCTTACTGTTCACGAACAGTATTTTCGGGCAATCAGAACAAGCGTTGCGTGATAAACTCGCAGCAAACCCTAATGATGCACCAACGAGTTTTGCACTCGCTGAATGGCTTAAGAACGATAAAAAGTTTGATGAGGCCGCTAACTACTACCGTAAGGCTATTGCCATAGATTCGACTAACGCATCTTACTCATACGGCTTAGCGTTCATGTACCATAGACTGACGAAGAGCCCAGATTCAGCCATGTATTATTACAGGAAGTCTGGTCGTGTTTACGTAAGTAATAACAAGAACAGATATGAAAATCCTTGGTCAGGACTTCTTGAGCTTTCGGGCGCTTCCTACAACGCTGATTATTTTATAGAAGCGTACGAACAAATGTCAAAGATTCAGCGACCAGGTTTTGAGAATGAAGAAAAATATAATATGCTCAAGGGGCTCCGTGATAATCCAACTGCTGATGGATACATAAAACTTGGTGATAAGCTTACAGAGAAGTTGGCATTCAATGAAAAGTGGGCTGACTACATGGCGCGCTTTAATAGTGGAATAAATGCTTACGACAAAGCTGTTAAACTTGATCCAACGAAGAAGACGACTGTCAATGCGAAAATTGCAGCAGGATTAAAAGAGATTGGTGGTTCGTATCTCGAAGATGGATATTACGAGGATGCGCTCTCGTATTATGAGAAGGCTTTAAAGTATACACAAAAGGATCCCGAAATATATTCCGCTATTGGATACATCAAACTGGAAAAAGCTAAGACCCCCGATTATGATGGCGCACTTGCTAACTATCAGAAAGCCCTTGCTCTGACAACAGCATCGATGGCAAAGAAGGATACCTACGAGAACATTGGACTTTGTTATGAAAAGAAAAAAGATTTTAAGAATGCGATTGTTTGGTATGACAAGGCAGTAGCGCAGGAACCCAACTTCGCTAAGTCCGCGCATTATAAGCTCGCACGCGTGTATGATGCTATGGGAAATACCGCCAAGGCAAAGTACCACCGGGCAAAAAGTTGATCTCCTGAATAACTAACGAAGCGTTGTTAGAATTTCCTCTATGTAAAAGCGGCTGGTATCCAGCCGCTTTTGTTTTTCCAAGTGTTTTCCTCTGAATTTTCTTCCCCGTTTTCCGCAGTTACCTCGCGGAAACAATCTATTTCGTGTTATAATCTTAAACAAACAAAAAATGAAGAACATCGAAGCACGCGAGATTATTCTTGCAAGTATCAAAGAAGCGGGGAAAATCACCGCACAAGAAATCAACTATAAATCGAAGGGGAAAATTCCAATCATCCAAATCAATGGCATTGCTAAAAAACTGATCGATGAGAAACTGATCAAGCTTGAACAGTCCGACAAAACAAAATATTTCCTTATAGGAGAAAAAGAAATTCCGGATACATCTAAAAAAACAGACAAGGAAAACGAAGATGATAATGAACCTACAATTAAACCGAAAGTAACTGAGAGTGGCCGTCGCGATCTATCAACTTATAAGTTTAATGGAACAGAATATAAGAAAGGAAGACTTGCTCTTGCAATTGTAACGCATTACGCCAAGGAGAAAAGACCAACATATAAAGCTGCCCAGGAAATGTTCGGAGATGAAATTGTGCCGGCGTATGGCTTTTTGCGAAAAGTTGCAGAGGCGAAGAAGGCATCAAAGGAGCGGCAGAGATTTTTTATCAAACCTGAGGAAGTCATAAAGCTCCGTGATTGTGAAATTTGTGTGTCAAATCAGATCGGAAGTGGCAACATTGGGAAAATTCTTGCTATCGCGAGAAAAGAGCTGAAGTACAACATCCGATAGTTTGTGCTTTTGCCATGGGAAAGGGGTGTCTCTTCGAGACTCCCCTTTTCTGTTTCAGGAAATTCGGGGAAATGGATGGGCTTTCCTGGGCGCATTAGGAGAATTCTTTTTTTCAGGGCCTTAATCTACTGCATCGGGACCAAAATAATACACGAGGAGAGTCCAGAAGAGCTCAGGAAAGCCCATGAGTTACTAACTCGTACCCCAAAGCGCTATCAAAACCTATAATGTTTATATCTAAGGCAAATTTTACTTTGGAAAATTCCTGAAAGTTTCCATATTTGGACTAATTATGTCAAACTAAATAATGTCCAATGAATACACTAGGAGAAATAATTCGCATTGAACGCGAGAAAAGAGGTCTGTTACTGCGACATGTTGGCTCAGAATTAGATGTCGATCAGGCGTTGATTAGCAAATATGAGCGAGGCGAACGAATCCCAAGCAAAGAACAGGTTATACGATTGGCGAAGTTCTACAAACTGGACTCTAATGATTTAATGACCGCATGGCTTGCCGATAAAGTTTTAATCGAATTACAGAATGAAAAAATGGCTCACAGGGCTATGCGCCTCGTCGAAAAAAAACTTAATCATATAAAAATTAAAAAAAGTATTTAATTCTTTAATCCTAGATATGGCTAGAAAAAAAAGTAAAAGAAAATTAACTGTTATCGACTGCTTCTGTGGTGGTGGTGGCTTCTCAGAGGGATTCCGTCAGCAAGGATTTGAAATAGTAATGGGAATTGACTATTGGCAACCAGCTATCGATACTTTCAATTACAACTTCAAAAAGAATCTTAAATCCAGAAATATGCTGGAATTCGGAAAAGCAGTAGAAGAGATCGAAATGTTGCCAGACACAGATGTAATTATTGGGAGCCCTCCGTGTGTCAGTTTTTCCAATTCTAATAAATCTGGAAAGGCGGACAAGTCTATGGGGGTTAAGTTGACAGAAGTCTTCTTAAGGATCGTTGCAGTAAAGAAACACAAAAAAAACTCGAAGTTGAAAGCTTGGTTCATGGAGAATGTTGTAAATTCCAGAAAATATCTTCAACCACAGTATACATTCAAAGATCTTAAGCTTAAGGATTGGGCGATTGAAAATGGGTATGCACCTTCCGACATTGCGATTACGTTGGAGAATAATAGCACTATAATAAACTCAGCTGACTACGGCTCTATTCAATTGAGAAAACGGGTCATCTCAGGCGAAATAATAAGATTTAAGAAATTGGTCATTCCAAAACCAACACATAAGGACCCGGATAATGAGGGCCAATTACCGCCATACAGAACCATCTCCATAATGAAAAGCGGATTTCCGAGTCCCTTTGAGCAAAAGTCAGATGAAATCGTAACAGATCCTCTATATGGTATTCGTTTAAAGAATTCGATGTTAACAGACCACTTCTATGACACAGGTATTTATGAGTGCGATTGGTCAAACTCTGAGTATTTAAAACAGAATCATCCATTCATGGGAAAGATGGCATTCCCAGAGAATAATAATAGACCAAGTAGAACCATCACTGCAACTCGAATTGTTAATTCGAGAGAGGCCATAATCTATAAGTCAGAACTGAATAGAAAAGGCGATGGGGAGTATCGCATCCCAACAGTTAGAGAGATCGCAACGATAATGGGATTCCCCATAACATATCAATTTATTGGGTCAGAATACACCAAATGGCGTTTGATTGGGAATGCCGTATGCACATCCGTTAGCTGCGCAATTGCAAACCAGGTCTTGATCTCGCTCAGCAGAAAGATACCAAAAGAAAAATTTCTTATTAGAGAGTTTGATATAGAAACGTCAACAAACATAAATACCTACACGCTCAAAAAGTTTGATAATGCCCCAAAGAAGAATAAAGGTGCAAGGTTTAGAAGGCATCCTTTAAAAGAGGGTGGAATGACAGTAGCACTCTCCAACTATGACGTTATCAAGAACACAAAGAAGGTTGGTAAATGGAGAGTAACCGCATTCTATGGGACTGGCGAAGGTTTTGGATACTCGAAGTATAAAGAAGGATTTTATAAAAGTCTAGAGCCATTGATTCAGGAATTTGCGACTGGACATGATTTCATCAAGGTTATCAACAACGGATTCTCTGATAAAATCGCTGGGAAAAAGGAGCTTCAGGCTCTTTATGAGAGTCGGGCTAATAAAAATGGATTCTTGGAACCGACAAAGTTAGTTGATGAAGTTACGGCTTTGGTAAATAAGTATTCCAAGCCAGGAATGTTGTACGAACAGGATAAGCCCAAAGTATTTAAAAAGAAAGTTGTTCCCGCCAGACAACTATTTGCCTTATATGCCTTGAATAAAATTTCCACTGTGACTAATAATAAACAATAGATGCCAGTAAAATTCTTTCCAGATAAACCCCTCAATCTACTTGAGAAATTCATCACTCAAAGTGATGGATCACCATTATTTGGAGAGATCGATATTTATAGAAAACTCCACGATGAACTTTCTAAGTCTAAAGAAGAATGGTTTGTATGGCATGATTTAAAATTGCCAAGACATGGAGATTCGTTTAATAATTATAACAAAACAAGTGCTCAAGTAGATTTTCTTATTCTTTGCAAACAAGGAGTTTTAGTATTAGAAGTAAAAGGTGGAGCAGTTTCATTTTATCAGAACAAATTTTATTACGGGAAGAATTTCGACAACGAGATGCCTCAAGATCCATTCAGGCAGGCCGAAGGATACAAGCATACCTTAAAGGATAAAGTCTTTAATAACCTCGGGCGATGCTTCTTCTGCTATGCTGTAGCTTTCCCCCATGTCGACTACTCATTCACATCTCGAATTCTTGATGACAACCTTTTATGGACAAAATTCAATTCCGTTCGATACAATGGCTCTATTGAAGAATTTATTCTTTCGATCTTTGATTACACAAAAGGACTCCACAAGAAACATCATCGCACGTACCCTGTCTTAGATCAGAAGGAAATAGAAGCCTTCAAAAAGGTTTTAAGTCCGATTGTTAGGGACAACAGTAAGTACGACAATATAAACACGCTTGAATGGTTGCAAGTTGATAATTTAGAAATATTGGAGGGGCTTTGTAAGAATAAACGAATAATGATCGAAGGTCCTCCTGGAAGCGGTAAAACCACAATAGCAAAAGCTTTTATTGATCAACAGCTTGACAAGAAAGGACTATATCTATGTTGGAATAATCTCCTAATGAATTATACAAAACAGTTGATACATGAACGACAAGGCGCGCAAACTAACGTTGAGATTACTACGCTGATTCGTTTCGTAATGAAACTTGACCCTACATTGAATATAGAAACGCTACTTAAAGCTACAGAGGCGGAATTCCATGAGACAGTTAAAGCCACTTTAAATAATTTGCATGTAACGGACAACTTACCCCATTATGATTATATCGTCATCGATGAAGGTCAAGACATTTTTGATAGAGGGTGTGATCTTATAATAAATGAACTTTGTGGATACGGGAGAAACGGTCTAAAGAATGGAAATAGTCTCGTTTTATATGACATCGACCAAAGTTACGTTGCTTCTGGCAGGAATGTGACCGAAATATCAGATCTTCTAACAGAATATTTTTCACACTACCGACTTAATGATGTAAAGCGAAGTGCTCAGTGCCCCGAGATAAAAAAACTTACCGCGCAAGTCTTTTCAAATCCATCGGTTGTTAGTGAATATACTGAAAATGAGACGTGCCATAATGTAACTATCTCTCATCATAAAAATTTGGAAGAAGTTAAGAAATATATTGTAAGCAATTTACTTAGCCAAATGAGAAATGAGCATTCTTCTTTAAGAGGTGGTAAGTGCGTGCTTTTAATGGAGTCCGGCCTAATGAAAGAAAACTACAAAAGTGAACCTGGAATGCCATATCATTTGACTATTAAAGATGTTGAGGAGATAACAGAACATAATGTTGGAGATAAAGGAAACAAGCTTCGTTATACTTCTATACTTAAATATAAAGGATTAGAAAAAGAAAACGTATTTCTTGTGATTACAAGCCCTTCCGAAAAAAACAAATACGAACTATTCGTAGGAACTACAAGAGCGATCAATAATTTAGAGATAATGATAGTTGACTGATGCAGGTTGTAGAAGAACACATAGTTGAACACTTGACGGAGTTTATAGCCACGCCCGCCGACGGGTTTGAGGAAGCTTATAACAATGTCGTCGCTGAGAACAAGTCGAACTGCAAGTTTCTTCTCATATACATTGACAAATTGCTTAAACTTTCATTGAATGAGACAAATGAAAAACGATTAAAGTTAATTCATATACATATTGATCATTTACCAGACGAATTTAATAATGCTCTTTTGGAATTTCTTATAGTCCGATTTTTTTACAAAGCTTTTGATAAAGATGTTAATGGCAATAGTGAATATTTTGAGACGAAAATAAGTGAACTCCGCAGAATAAATTCAAGGAACCAAACATTCCCATCTTACGTGTCGTTCCAGAAACCGAATAAAGAGGCGAAAAAGTGGCTGAGAGAAAAAAAGGAGAACAAAGCAAGGTTGGATTTTTTTTCTAAAATACAAGCACAGAAGGCGGACGTTAGTTTAATGCCCAACACTTTGATAAATGTCTTACATAAGGAATATGATGATGTGCTATCAAGCTTCAATACCGCACCATTCTGTATAGGATTAGACAAGCTAGGTGGTGACAGTAACTATGTCATTTTAAATACTGAAAAAAGACGAGATGAGATTGATGAACTGAAAAGTTATGATCAAAGACCTTTGCTAGACAATATTGAGAATATCATCCTTTTCAATTGCGAAAACAAACAGACATATCGAGATTTCAATCAAAAGGATCTGCAAGAATGGAACGATAATGGAGCTTGCAATTTTAAAAATTTAATCCTCATAAGTACTAAGGATGAACGATCCAGATATTTACACTTAAGGCATAGGGTGGAGAGAATCAAACTAAGGTATCAACACACGGAGTCGGAAAATGATAACTTCTCTTATATAGTAATTGGCTCCGAAATAGATCAGTTAATTGGGAGACAAAGCCAACGTAAAAATTCTATTGAATTTTACGGGGAAGTTGAATCTCCCTTTTGGGAAGATTTTAGGAACCTTCTTTCGCATTACGAAAGTCTTTATGAACTGCGATCCCTCAAGATGATGAGTATCTATTCAATGTGTTTCAATGAAAGCTTTAAAAGTATTTTATTGGACCTGATCTTTACTCAAGATAACAATGCAGAAATACTAACTTCCGATACCAAGGTTTCTATCAAAGAACTATCTGCCGATAATGTTGCCGAACTGAGAGAGTCTTTATCGCTTGTGTTAGATGTCATCATTAAGTCTGAATGGCGATCAACTATCATGAAGAGCATACACAAAAAGGATATGCTGTTAATAAATGAAATCCTTCTAAGTAATCAACGTTTATTAGAAGGAATTGCTAGAGCATTGAATATTGAGCGATCTCGCTTTATTTCATGGAAGGATATCGATATCTACAACGAAAATATATTCGTTTTGGATTACAGGGACTTAGGTCCCTACCCTTATAACATGAAGCCAAACATTCTTGAGAGCCTGTCTACAAATAAACATCTAAGAGCTCTGTTCATTGCTTCGTTTTTCAGAAATAAATTTGAATGGGGCAATTATAACTACAGAAGAGATTACATTTCTGTAATAAATAATCCGATTAGAAACAACGAATTCAAAAGTCAAATCTTGATCTCAAAAAATCTCTCTCTCAAACCGGTAAGAGAGGATAATACTCTTTGGGACATCGAAACCACCTATAGTAATCTCCGCGAGAATAACTCGATTAAGGTCACATTCAAGGATGAGCGATCCAAAGTGTTCTACACTTCAGATCTATTTCTTTCAACAATACCGAATTCGAAACATCTAAAGGTAGAACGTTTGGATTCTCTTATGGAAGACTATCAAGATATTTCTTTGCAACCCTTGGATGAGATTCACAAAGAGTTCAACTTATATGAGAAGTTTGCTAATGTAAAAAAAGAAGAGGCAGAACTAAACATTATTCGTGATAAATTTCAATTAGCGAATCAAATAAAACCTGGAGCGATCTGGAAAGTCCTGCTAACTGCCCGAGCAAAAAAAAGTTCGACCGAAAAGATTTACAATGAAGTGAAGTCTGTATTAGAAGAAAAGCGATCTCGATTGGTATCTCTGCATACTTTTGAACAAGCGTGGTTGGATACAGAAAGTGACATCTTGATCCCCCGCGAAAAAAGCACTTTCTTTTACTTGTGTGAATATCTTGAATTGCCGCGATCTTATTACCGTATCATGCTCCGCTTGAAAAATGTAGAAAAACAAGCTGCTGCAACAAGCAGCAGACAAATGGAGAGGTTTCTCACAGATCTCATAAATGACGGGTGTTTTGAGGACGAATGTGACGTGGAAGGAATAATAACATCTAAAAGGGAGAAATACATAAGGAAATATGATTTTGAAGAAGTTGGGCTTGATACTGATAACCTTTCAGTTGAACTTAAAGCATTGGTCGAGCTATTAAAACCTAAGCTTAGGTTGCGTCCAGTCTCTAAAATTGAAATGAATAATTAACATGATAAAAGAAAAAAGGAAGAAATTAGAATCTTTCTTACGTGAGCAACTATTGGGGCCCGGAGGAAGTGGATTTAGATTTGTTGATATTGAATCACAAGACCTGAAAGATAAAGATCTGAAGATTCTCACGCCATTAAGTTATTCTGAAGAACTATTGAATTTAGTTCCCGCTGGAATCTATAGTACGGGAATACTATTCCCGAAGGACGGTTCTAAAAACACAGACAGCTTGGCTGATGCTTCTGACAAGGAGCAAGTAGAAGAAGACGGAACTGAGTCTTCAAATAAGCGAGAATCGGATGGAGACTCAATTGATGATGAAGACCAGATCCAAATTGATCAAATGTACCCCAACATGATGGGGATGACCTGCTGTTTTAGCAATAGGATTTTCGAAACAGATAACATTAAAGTATTGATATCAGCAAGGTACTACGTGAAGGTAGACCACAAGGATCCTAATTTCCACAGTAAATATGGCGTTCGCTGCGAATGCGACCCTGACAAATTAAAGGTTCTTATTATGGGATCAATATTGACGGATAAAGTTACAGTTCACCAGGTCGGGCCAAATAAAATACTTACCCTAAATCCTCTTGCAACGGTGCAGATGACAGAGGCCAAGACATATCTTAGATCGGTAAACGAATCCAAAGCGAAAGAAATTGCAATTCAGCTTAAACAATATGGATTTGATCTCAAGATATTCAATCTTAGTTCTATTAAACAAACTTGTTATTATGAGCTAAAAACTAAATGTATTGAAAGCGAAGCACAACGGAAACTGTATGAGATCACACAAGAGATAGAAGAAGTTGAAAATATAATACAACATATATCTGACCTTATTGACTTGAGCGACTCTCGGTCCTACGGACTATGGAAGAGTACAATAATTTCAAAGGAAGTGGTTTTACCTGAGAAAATCCCATTTACCCTGAAAGGGAAAAAGAATTATACTTTCAATAAATATGAAAGTCTAAAAGATATTTTCAAATATGAGCTGGGACACGGTCAATTCGCCTCCCTATCCGTTAACTTTCAGCTATCAAAAGACTCAAGAAAGGAAAACAATAAAGTATTCCTGAAGGCGCAGTTAGTAAATACCAGTTCACCATTCACGAAGGAACCGGATGATCCAAGATATTATTCAACATTCAATGAAGAAGTAAATAAAAAGACTTTTTTTGGTGTTCAAATATCTATTAGAGACAAATTTCTGATTCCGTATAATGGGTTTGACTTCTCAATGGTGACATCAGAATATGGGGAAGATGAAAGCACAAAATTCATTTATAGGCAATTCGAGGACTACGCAATTGGACACGGTTGTTCTGTTAAATGGAATCAGGACCCCGAGGGTATCCCTATAATTGAAACAGAATATATTCCGGCTTGCGATACTCCAGATGTCGACCCCGTGCCTCGCGATAAAAGTAAAATTGTTCCAGAAGAAGGTAATTTTGTTTGTCAGGAGTTTAATGAGGGCGCACAATATTTACAGTTCAAATGGCTCTCCTCGTTTTCCGAGACCTCTGATGTCGATGTGCTAAAAGGGCTCAATGATTTTATAGACTCTTATGGCAAATGGATAAATGCAAAAAAAACAGAATACTCATCTAAATCAGATGACTCAAAGATTATTGCCTTAAGCGAGATCGAAAAGTGTAGCGCCGATTATACCAGAATGAAGAATAACATCAAGTTATTCTTAATGGGTGATGCTAATAAAGAGAATTTATCCTCTTTCCGTTCCATGAATTCTGTAATGTTCATGCAACTTTGGCATTCAGTAATGGTAAAGAAAGATAAGGTAGTGGAGCATTTTGATAAGATTGAATTTTCTGCTTTTACTGCTCCGTTCTATAAGCAAGCTTCCGACAAATTATTTAATGATAAGGAGTCTGCATCTTGGCGTGCTTTTCAGTTGGCATTTATCCTACTGAATCTTGACGGTATATTTAAGTCGGATAGTGATCCTAAGTGGGAAAAAAGAAATGGTCTTGTTGATTTGGTATGGTTTCCAACCGGCGGTGGTAAGACTGAAGCATACCTCGGTCTAATCGCTCTAACAATAATAAATCGAAGAAAAGTCTTAAAAGAAGAAGGCGGAGGAACAGCAGTAATCATGCGGTATACGTTAAGATTACTTACACTACAACAATTCCAAAGAGCTACATTAGTGATAATGGCACTAGAACTAATGAGAAGGTGGGATCCAACTAGTTTGGGCAAGGAGCCAATATTTATTGGCCTGTGGGTTGGAGATAATTCTTTGCCAAATAGAATGTTACCGACTGATGAAGATGACAAGAACAATCTTTTAACAGAATTCAAAAAACTCTCTGAAAAGAAAAAATCTAAAATACCTTATGAATTTTGTCCTTGGTGTCGGTCAAATCTAAGTCCGAGTGTAAAGGAAATATCTGATACAAAAAACACATTTCACTATAACAGGTTGCATTTGAAATGTTCGAATAATAAATGTTCATTTTCTCTTATCAGACCCACAAGTGCGCGTCAAGATCAAGGGCCGATTCCTGTGAGCTTATGTGACGATGAGATTTATCAGCATCCTCCTGCATTATTATTCGGTACAGTAGATAAGTTCGCACAACTTGCTCATAAAGTAAGCACACATGAGGACAACAGAAAAAGAGACTCAAGACGGATCTTCGGGAAAGGAAATTGGGAGGCAAATAAACCTCAAAAGGGATATTTCCCTCCTGACCTGATTATTCAAGATGAACTACATCTTCTGTTAGGTCCTTTAGGTTCTTCTGTTGCTTTATTCGAATCTGCGGTTGATCAATTGTGCACTCGGCCCGATGGCACCAGACCAAAGATTATTTCTTCTACCGCAACCACACGAAATACAGATTTGCAAATAGTGGCTCTTTTTGACCGACACGTTAATCTTTTTCCAAAACCCGGAGTTGAATGTGATGATTCATTTTTTGCTTTCTACAAAAGAACCTTTGAATCCAACCACTCCAAGTCACCGACTTATTTGTCTAAACGGAGATATTTAGGAATACTACCAACAGGAAGAACGCAGATCTGGATGCAAATGCGCATCGCAGCGATTCTCATGACACATCGCGCCATCTTTGAATTGGAGAATCTGCAAACCAACGGACCTTTAGATTTTCATGCTTACGAGTCCTTTTCAAAGGCAATGGACTATTATCATACGCTCATATCGTACTTCAATAGTCTTAAAGAGGTTGGGAAAACAGAATCTCAAGTGTACACCTATATCCTTAAAGAAGTAAGACGTGTCTTTAATAGAGTGATTCGTCCTGGTAAGCTTGTCCATTCGATCTATACATATTCGATCAGAAAAGGTGAATTGACTGGTCGATTGTCAGGAGAAGACGTGAAAAATGAACTCGTAAGAGTTCAAACAGCTTGGGATGCTTCAAAAAGATTCGCGTACTCAGATGATAGCAACACAGTAGTCGGTCATGTTCCCCCTGATTTCATCGTTGCTACAAATATGATTTCTGTCGGAATAGATGTATCCAGATTCAATAGTATCATTATGAATTCCATGCCAAGGAACATAGCGGAATATATTCAGGCAAGTTCAAGGGTTGCGCGTGATTCCTATGGTATTGTAATAACAGTCCATCATCCATTTAGGGCTAGAGATATTTCGCACTATGAAAAATTCATTGAATTCCATGAAAAAATGTATAGCTATGTTGAACCAATATCGATTACTCCGTTCACAAGAAAGGCTGTAGAACGGTATCTAGGATTATATCTTGCTACAATGATTAGACATACCTTTCCCGCTTTTACTGATAGAGTAAATGCAATTGGGATTGCTCCTTATCAGAATGAACAAATTCTTAGTTTCATGTCGGCGCTTACAAAATACTTTGATGAAAGATGCGATAGATTACAAATTAGTACGCATAGCGCGCTTGTGAAAAACCTTCTAAAAGAACAAAACGTCGAACAGATCAAGAAGTGGATCACTGACGCGCTAAAAGAATGGAAGGAACTGTGTGATGATGTTTCAGCCGAAAATAAAACGCTTGTCTTTAACAATAAAAAGAAAGTCAAACCACCAACACCAGAACAGGAACAGCTTTATGTTGACATCGAGGAATACGAGGACAACATTCATAGTACTAAATGGCAAATACCGATGTCGCTTCGTGTTATAGAGCCAGAGGCAGCACTTAAAATAAAATTGAAATAATATGGAATTAGTCAATACGTCCCAATATAATCAAGCTATTGGAAAACTTAAATTACTATCATCCACAGCTGGTGTTGGATCGATCATTACATCTAAGATTGGTTACTATATTCTTATTTCTGATATCAACAAGTGGGAATTTGTTAAGAAAGCACATAGCATGCTTGATGAAATAAGACAGGAAGAAACCGATAACTCAAAGCGGTATGAAAAAGCGAAGATCCGATTTATTAAACAAGGGATAAGTCTTGTTGATGACAAACGCTTTGTGAATTTTATTCGGTCAGAAAAAGAACTGCACGAATTGATTTGTCTCATCGCAATACCGAATATAGCCTTAAACGAACATTTTAATTTCCCGAATTGGAAAGATCATCCTATCAATAAAGTATTAGAAGGGAATGGGAGAGCTGAAGATTATATGGTTAAAGGGACACATTTCCCCAAGTGGTTCATAAATGACAAAGGTGATCTCAAGCATTATAATGATTGGAAAAGACTATGGATTGGAAAAAATCTCGGGGTGGAAAAATTCGTTCCTCCACGCGATGCAAATAAGCCTATAAAGGACTCGGCAGGCAATCATAAAAAAATAGTGACTAAAAGTGAAAATCACGGGGAGGTAACCTATCCATTGTACGGATTATTATCACAAACGAATTTAATATTGATATGTCCTAATGGTCACCTTTCAGACATTCCTTGGTCACAATATTTAAGATGGCGCTCTGAGAAAAAGAATAAAAATGATGTTGGAGAATATGTATTTACATTTGACAGATGTTGTCCAACGCCAGATCTAAAATGGACAGAGAGTAAAACTAAATCGGAAGGATACGGGAGTATTTATATAGAATGCACCTCATGCGGAACAGGCTCGGGGAATGATGGACGACAGAAAATAAATCTAGAGGGTATAAATAACTTTAAACCCTGCTGCCCAGGTCATAAACCTTGGGAAATGGAACTTGGAGCAGACAGCAACAGTATTCCTGATGAACATTGTTTTAAAAAAGGGGATGAGTCGCTTGGTAGGGAACAAATGCAAGTTGCATTAGTTACCGGAAATAATGTCTATTATGCAAACGGGTTCGTAAGTTTATACATTCCCCAACATTTAGCGGAGAAAAGAAGCCCTGAGCTTGTCGATGCAAAGATCAAATGCGATGAAAAGTACGCGAAGTACTTAAAGGCTAAACCAGGAATAACAAAGCAAATTTTCTGGAAGGAAATCTTGAATATTGAGGATTTCATCATTGATAATGGATTTGAACCTGCGAACAAAGAAGAATTCATTTCTCAACTTGAGATCGAATTTTTGGAATTAGGCTCTGCACCACAAACTACAGATATTTATGAAGAATTTCGATGGCAGGAGTATCAGTGTTTCGCCGGACATAGTGAATTGGAATTAGATGGACTGCGATTCAATGATATCATGCTCCCAGAAGGACTAGAGAAATACTTCGTTAAGATCCAGCAAATGGACGAATTAAAGCTGACCCAAGTACAACTGGATTTTACGAGAGTTAAACCAAAAGAACGCATTATCATAGATGGAGAAGTGAGATCATCTTCTACTGGCCAAAATATTTTTTCGGGTGATAAGAAAGATCTCTTCGTACTTCCAGCCAACGAACTATACGGAGAAGGCCTGTTTTTTCAGTTTAAAGAAGAGGAGTTGGGTAATTGGTATGACGCTAACAAAGAAGTTTTAGATCAACGTTTCAAGAGATTTTTAAGAGAGGTTGATCTGGAAAGCCAAGGTGCCGCAATGAAACAGAAGATCAAAAACAATAACATAAAGCAATTCGTCGTTCATTCATTTTCTCACATGCTTATGCGAGAATTGGAATTCGCGTGTGGGTATCCGACCGCAAGTCTTAAAGAGAGGTTATACATCTCCGAGAGAATGTGCGGTGTTTTGATCTATACTTCAGAAGGATCAGAAGGAAGTATGGGGGGACTAGTTTGGCAAGGACAACCGGACAAGATCAAAGAACTGATTATAAAAGGGCTAGAGCGATCTATAGATTGCTCCTCCGATCCTATATGTTGGGAATCGGAAGGTCAAGGCGTTTTTGACTTGAACTTAGCAGCATGCTTCTCTTGCGCTTTGGTTTCAGAAACTGCGTGTGAGGAATCGAATCTTGGTCTTGATAGAAGAGTGTTGGTTGATAGCGATTTTGGTTTTTTTCTTAGTCTTTTAGGATATTGAATTTGGATGGGGCTAGATAAAGTAATAGAGATTGAATCTGCTCGCATGCGTTCCACGTATGCGGGTCCCAGCTATCACGCTATTCAAAATATTATTCGAGCAATCGATGTGGTTATACCTCTTTTCCAAAGGAGTAAAGAATTTAATGAGAATGAAATAGAGACATTTAGAGAGTTCTTTAGTCACGGATGGGCAACTTTACTGAAAAGATATTATGACCAAATTGATCTGAATATCCATCAACCATTCCCATTGATGACAGATGAATTGATCCAATGGTCGTATTCCAATATTCTGCATAATGGGAAAATAGAGTTCTGTAAGCAATTGCTTGCCTATGAAAAGGCGGATCTTATAAAGATCTCAAATCCAAAAGAGAATGAATATACGTTCACCTACTTACATGAAAATGTAGGCATCGAACGATTCGACATAAAAAGCCATGACTTTTACAGAGAAAAGCTTGTTGAACAATTTGTAAACGAGAAGAAAAAGAAGAGACCATTTGATGAAAAAAGGATAAAATCAGAATGGCGAAGAATCATAAAAAATCCAATGGGTAAGCTCATTAGCTATGCAACAACTCCTGAAATAGATGAGTATTATGACTGTGAAGGGCACTATTTCGTACTGAGATTACAAGGGTATGATGACTTTGACACCAAAGACGAATTTGGTTCAATCCCCTATTGGAAATATGTTGATCTTGTTGAGAGAGTTGTTGGAGTGGGACTGAAACATACTTCAGCTTGCTTAGAGCTAAAAGACATGAATCCCAAGGTTGATCTTCATAACTTATTAACTTATACAAGCGCTAAGGACAAAACAATTCAAGACTATGCAACTTATGTAAATTGTTCTTACGAAGAGATGGAGCAAATATTCTCTTGTATCACACTGAGTAAAGATAACTTTGACTACTACTTAGAATATCCTTCTACTCCACCGCCAATGTTTTTCCAAGTTTCGGACAATCTTTTGATAAGATCAATTGCAGGATGTCTAGGTAACCCCTTTTCGCTTTTAAATAGGGAACTAAAAAGAAAATACAAAAAGGACTACGATAAAGCGGTCAATAATAGAGAGGCGCGTTTTAGGAAAGAATTTTTTTACTTTTTTCCTCAAGAAAGAATAATAAAGATACCAAACGAAGTGAATATTTCATTTAATGGAATGAAGACTGATATTGATGCAGTCGCTTATGATACTGTGACCGGTACGCTTGGACTTTTTCAATTAAAATGGCAAGATCCATTTGCTAAATCGATGACGGAACGTTTCAGCAGAATGAGTAACTTATTCCCTAAAGCAAATGAATGGATTTCAAAAATGAAGTTCTGGGTTAACAATAATACAGCAGCTACAATAATGAACTCCCTTCAAATAAATAAATTCTATTCTGGAGAAATGCCGATAAACGAAATTTGTGTTTTCATCATTTCAAGAAACACAATCAATTTCACAGGAATTGAAACTGACGATTCTGTTGCATGGGGTACTTGGTATCAGCTAATAGAATCACAAGCCAGAGTTAAAACTACTTTTGACGATCCTATTAGAGAGATGTTTGTTAAAATAAAGACACTCAGTCCACATAACAGACTAAAAAATGAAAAGTTGGAGGAGGTTGGGAACTTTGAAGTGCTATTAGGCGATACAAAAATTTACTATTCCTCATCTAACGAGATTACTAAAGATTAAGTATTATGATTCATGAAATTACTATCTTTGTGGAATGTTCGATCTGAAAAAATTCATAGGATTGATTGGTGTGGAAAACAGGCTAATGCAGCTATTCTACGACAAGGCGGAAGCAGCGGGGCTTAACCCAACTTTCGATGTTTACCATGTGCTTGCCGGCGATGAGAAACCGTCTCAAAAGGAGATTGCAATTATGGAAGACATCTTTGCATTCCATATCAAAGGTGGTCCCTACGAAAAGCAGTATGAGACAGCGGACATAGACTTTCCTGCAAAGATTGCTCAGCGAAACAAGGAGCGCGCTAACCTAAAGCGTGACAACAAACACTTCAATAACTAAGTAGTTAATTAGTTCAGATATATAAAGAAAACTTTATGTATCATGAAAAAACTATTCCGCTTTAAAACTCATCAGGTAAGTGAGAGCACAGAGGAGGATAATATTAAGCGAGCTGAATTCTACGGGAATGAAGGCTTGTACTTACTTAGTTGGTATATCGATTCCGATGTGTTTTCTATTTTCTTTCCTGATGAGAAAATCAAATATTTTCAGCTCGATATTTTAAAGCCTGAAAATCACGATAGAAATCCATTCCGAAATATTGAAGATGGGAAGCTATTGTCGTGGATAAAACACATGCTGTATAGCGAAGACAGTAAAAGAACATCCATAGCTGACGAATATAAATTTGAATCTGACATATTCCACAAGCAGACGGTAAGAGTAGATAATACTCTAAGTGCGGATTTCAACGGAATTTATGGTCTCTACCAATTAAAATGGTATCCGGATGAAAATATTATTTCAATAGTGTTTCCGAGTGGTGAGATTAGGTATTTCCGAACAGAAATTCTATCACCTGATAGAGACGATGTAAATCCACTGATTGAAATTGAAGATGGTAAGCTATTGGCTTGGATTCGTCACATGCTACTTACAGATGAATACAATCGCCAGTCATTCGCTAATGAGTCTGATTCAAACGAAGTGGAAAGCTTCACATTCAATTACAATGATGGGTACTATACAGCGAAGTACAACATTGCTACTGATGGGAATATTATCCTAACATTCCCGGAACGCTCTTTGGTTGGTACACCTGACCAAATATTCACGACCGATGAAATGGGAAATCTGAATTCGATTTTCGGAGGAAAACTATTGTATGCTTTAAAAAAGGACTACGAAAGGGTAACCGGTAAAAAATTTTGATTGAAACATTACTCATCCTTGGAATAAGATAGTAGATTGTTTTTTCATCTTTGTGGCTCTCTTTAGCGCAATATCGATTTTATCAGTGAGCGCATAGGGGCAAGCTCGGTTGGCAACGACCGGGCTTTTTTATCTAATAAAAAAGGGATGATTTCTCATCCCTCACAATTCTCCAGAAACAAATCAAAATGGAGGATCGTTATTTTCTATGATGGGTAAATCGCTCGGACGAACTGTTGGTTTACTTGCATCATCACTGGCCGTTGATGGGGTATTATCTTGCTTGATGTTCTCCTGCGATAAGTCTGAAGTAGGTGATTGAGATTCTGACTCATCACTTGCTATTGGCAAATTCTCATTCGGCTTACTTGCTTCCGGTTTTGTTGTGTCAGAATCTTCTGGGAATACTGACTTCGGAGATTTTCTACCTTGTGTAACGGAACCACTATCTTCTTTTGGCTCACCATTCTTAGCAGACCCCGATGCCATATCAGCAGCAATTTTGTGATACCTTCCAAGCGCCACCGTACGGATAGGTGTTACTTTCCACTTGTGTTTTATTCCGAGTTCAAAAATTACTTTCCACAAATCATAGTTCGGCAGTGATTCACCACTGAGCAGGTTGGCCCTTAGCTTACCGGGGCTGAATGAAAGGGTAAGATAGTTGAGTCTCGATACAAGTTCAATGTTCAATTCTTCACCTGGAAACAATTGTTCGAGTTCGTGCAGTGCCCGAATCACACCTAATAGTTCCAAACGATTGGTGGTGGTGTTCGTGTAACAGCCATCCAATTTCAAATCTTTGACATCGGTTAGAACGACACACCCGTATGCCCCCTTCTTGATTGTCGGGTTACACGAACCCGAAACGATAATAGAAACTTTTTTCATGTTGTATGTTTTTTTGTTATGCTGGTTTTATACAATTCTGACATTTTGTTGCAACAGTATTCCCAGAATTTCATCCGTTGCGACCAGGAAAATTTCGCGAGAAATTGTCCCACTTTTATTAAAAGTGGGAATAGCACTGGTAATCAGCCATGTGATATTATTGCCTGCTGAGAATGTCCCAGTTACTGAAAATTCAGTGTGTTTTTGGGCCTTCCTGTCATTTTCTTCTTCTATACTCGCGTAAAAACTTATGACACCACGACAAACTGCTACATCTGGAATTGATTGGAACACTATGCTCGGCCTTACACAAAGGTTGAGGAAAGACAAATATTACCGTGACTATCTTCTCATTACGGTCGGCTGTTATTTTGGCCTTCGCATTGGCGATCTCCTTCGCTTACGATGGGAAGACGTGCTTGAAAGAGACGAAGTATTGATAAAAGAAGAAAAGACCGGAAAAGTACGCAAAATCACTGTGAACCCGCGTGTAGCAGATGCTTTGAACTTCTGTTCAACTGAACTAATGTCAAGCGGAACTTTCGACTCTCATCTTTTTCTTTTCTCTAATCGATGGGGAGATCCAGTTACTATTAGTTACGTCAACAAACGATTGAAGGTCGTCTTTAAGAAGTACAATGTGAACGTCAAAAATCCAAGCTCACACACTTTGAGAAAGACCTTTGGAAAGCGTGTATACGAGTCCGATAATAAAAGCGAACGAGCTCTGGTTTATCTCAGTGAGATATTCTCCCATAGCTCGATCGCGATTACGAGACGGTACATTGGCATTACGCAAGAGCAAATAGCCAATGTATACCTTCAGCTTTAAACTGCTACAGGAAAGCAGAGCAACCACATTGGGGACATTTTAGGCATGTTGTACTCAAGGCATGCAAATTGAAATTCTTCTTTAAGTGTTTCCAAAACATCGCCAGCATCTACTTCTCCACCTGTTAACTCAATGTAATCGGAGAATTCACGGAGTGCACCATCAATTTTGCCGTAGACTTCTGCTTTCATTGCTCGGAAAATATAGTTAAATAACTCAGTGGCATCACGCTCCTTATTATTGCTCCAATTGAAATAATGTTTTACAAATTCAAAAGTCGCTTTGTTGTTTTGTTGCCACAACAAAGCATATGATGGTTCCATCAATTCTTCATTACTTAAATGTTCGGGCCAGTAACATTCGGCCACGTGCAACGCAACACGAACAAGAACAGCCTTTCTATTTTTCAATTCAGATTTCGGGTCGTGGGGATTTGCTGACCAATCGAAAGCCGGGATGCCCATAACTTCGATTTCATAGAGAGGCAAATTATCCGAGCCCTCCCAACTAATGAACTTGATATTACTGCGAAATCCCAACATGTGAGCCATAATTGCCATTCCGGCTAAAGAGTGACTACTTCCTCTGTACTTTCCTTTTTTTTCCATTGCTTCTTGTTTTTTGTTTTTGTTTAGTGATCTACATCTGCGCAGACTATGATCATGACAAGAATAGAAGTTATGAAGTTAATAGCATCGCGTTTTTCCAACAAACGCTCAAACCATTTCCGTTGATTTAATATACTGAACTGAGAGTTCCATTTAATAACACGGCCGCTTTTTAAGCGGCCGTGTCTTCGGGTTACTTGGTTTTTGGTTTAGCGGTTTTTCCGCTACCAGTCTTAGGTGGATTGTTATCTCTGCCTTTACCAGATTTCATCCCGTAATTCTTAGACGGAAGACCGCCTTTCCCTTTGCTTTTGCTCATGGAATTAGAATTTATGTATTAGCCTACTCATTTGCTTTTGGGCATCCGCATTCCGCGTTTTCTAACGGACGCAGAATAAACCGTATTCTGCAATACACAGCAAAGCTGTGACTACTTAATATCGGTTCGTTTCAGATACCCTATTAAAAGAAAAACAAATTGAAGTTTCGCGGCGAACTCATTAAATAGGGTTCGTTCGTTTGGTCTGAATAGTCTTGGCCTTAAATCGGCACTCCAAAGTTCAGCTACAATCTTATTGCCTTTTCCATAGCGCACAAATCGTTTATAGAATCCTCTCCACCCATCATTGAAGTCGTGTAAAGCTATGCTATCAAACGCATAGGATAGTTTCCCAACTTGTGATAATTTTAGACCGAGATCCACATCTTCACCACCGGCTAATTTTATTTTCTCGTTGAATCCTTTCACTTCTTCAAATGCGGGTTTATAAATTAAGGCGTTTGCTGTGATAAGGTACTGTGGCACAAACTGCCCTTGTTCATCAGTTACCTTCAAAGGAATGAGAATTTCTTGGCTCTCATAATACCGAGAGAGACGATTTCCACTTAAGGATTTAATATTACCAGCATACGCTACTGATAAATTGTCGGCTTTTAAATACCCCGTGATTAGCGATGAAGTTGGAATACAATCACTATCATTGAATAGAATCCAATCACCTTCAGCGTGGCGCACACCATAATTCCTCGCTGCACCTGGACCTGGTGAAGAGCAGTGAAGCAACTTAATTGGAATTCCGTTGTGGTTAAACCTGCTCGGAATTTTGAGAGGCGGTGTAGAGTTGTTATCTACAATTACTATTTCCTTTGGATAGGTGTCACGAGTGTGTGACTGGAAAAACTGTTCAAGGTAATTTTCAATTCCTTGCTGATTGTCTTTTACCGGAATAACGACCGAGATATTGGTCGTTTTGATACGGTCAGACGATTTGTTTAACGTCTTCTTCTCTTTGAAGAAGACTAATCGACTTATCAATGTCATGTGGTTATTTTATTTTCTCGATATAATAAAAATTTTATTAAAGGTACAAAATAAACGATAAACTAAGAAACTAAATTTAGAAGAATTAAATAGGCTCAAAGAATTCGTCAGAGACAGACTGTTCAAGCTGTACCGCATCGTTCAAGATGATTATCGAAGACAAAATAAGTTCGCGGTTTCTTGATGGTTCTGCCACCATAAAATTGGGATACTTTCCACCGTGAAATAAATTATTTCGTATTCTTCGTATCATTAAAAGCAACCATTCCAACTTTCGGCCGTTGTAATCTGTGATTGGTGCAGAGTCAATCCAATTAAGTATACCAATGGCATCAACCACTTGCTTTTTTGGTGGGTTGTTGGAAATATAATCGACAGCCTTTTTTAACTCAATAGTCTTTTCTGGATCAAACTTCGCTTCATTTGCTCTGGCGAAGGAATCCCAATCAGACTCCGCTTTTCGATTCTGCTGTTGATTATTTCCTAGAAGATATTTTCTGTTTTTTAAAGCGTATTCAAAGCGAGAAAAAACTATGAGGAAGGCGTAAGAAAGTTGTTGCTCCAAATCAATTTTCTCATCGACCTTTTTTAGAAACTCATTTAATTCTTTCATAATAACCAAACTTTAGATACCCCATTCTTCATCTCTGTATGATTCTTCTTTAATGTTCTTAGACAGATATGAGATTTGTTTATCCGCCCATTCAACAACTTCGGGGATTTTATGGGATAGAAGTTCTTCAAACATTTTTTTTTGCCGGGCAAGAAGCGGTACAATGCTTCCGCTCCAACCATAAGTTCCAATATTAGCAGAGAGGGAAGAAAGCACCTCCTTGTTCATTCCAAATTCATCGATAATCTTTTTGGCAAAACGGTGCCAAGTAAATATTTCCCCAACTTTTTCATACAAGTAAACCATTTCAGCTATTACTGGCGCGTTCTCCTTAGGATTCTTTCTACACCATGCTAGTATATTTTCAAACTGTACATCCGTAATATTAAAAAGAACAGATCGTTCGACTCCTTCAAATCCCATGTGGCTTTGTAAAAGTTGTTTTAAGTTCCACCTAGCTAGGGATTTTTCAAGAGGCACCTCCAATGCAGCGGAAATAACCAACCAAAACTCAGTAAAATAATTTTCTTTAAAAAAGATTAAAGTATTCTTCAAATAAATGTCAAATTCTCCGATAATTGATTTCCTTTTTGAACAGTACTCCACAATGTGTTGTAGGAACAATTTTGCCGAGTCACTCTCTTCTTTTGATGTTTTTACAAGCACTGCTACCGATTCTTGCCAAGCATGTCCATCCAAATTGTTCGCTCCCATTAGGAGCAGGTTGTGTTTAAGCATTAGACCTTCAATATATTTGAATGAAAAATCTTTTACACTCGGCTCATTATATTGAAAGTAATAGGCCAGTTGAAAAGATATAGCAGGACCGCCTTCAGCCAATTTTGAGATAGAATCCAAAAAGATTATGACATCGCTCTGATCAAGATGTCTAATCCCTGTGCCGAATTTAAATATTAAAAAAGAGCGAATATTCCAATTATACTTATCGAAGTAATCGATAAGTATATTAAGTGAACTAATTGGGAGATCTAAAATTGAGAATAACCAAAACAAATCAGACTCTGAAAGAACAGTAACTAATTTTTTGAGATGGTCGGTTTTGCTTTGTGCCGAGAGATGTGACAACAATCCTCCAAGGACGGGAATTCTAACCTCACTTTTGTTATCCTCAATGTATTTTATAGACTTAAAAAGAAAATCATCTAAAGAATCTGTTACTCTTAATAGTTCAGAAAGCTTTCTTCCGAAATAGTAACCAAATTGTTGCTGCCCTTTATATATTATTGGAAATAAACTATCGTTAACTTCTTCGTTAGCCACAACATCTTCAGCCAACTGGATGGCATTACTTTTCGCAGTGTCATTATAATTTTTATAGTCTTCCAAATCTTCCAAACTGGGCTGACTAACTGCAATCAAATATCGTTCAGACAATGTGTTTGGTGAATATTTTTTGATCAATTCATTCAGTTTATTTTGTTCATCGGGCTTTAAAAACCTAAAATGAAACTTTTTTACTCTCAAAAGAACTGAGCGAACTTCTTTCCATTCCTCTGAGCCAAGCCCGTTAATCTGATTTAAATATGGATAAACTAATTCGAAGCCACCTGAAATCGCCAAACCACCAAAGCTATTGAACAACACCTTTTGCGCAGCAGTGTTGATAGGAGAATCTCCTGCACTCATCTTGGACAAAATTGAAATTATTTCTTGCCAGTATTGATAAATTTCTTTGCCCGAAGGTTGATAATCCCGTAACGGAACGCTTGATCCTTGTTGTTCGGCGCCCATCATGCGCGTGAAGCCACTAGTCATCAAAGCTCTGCCCATGGTCTTTACTGCCAGCAATTGATGTTCTTGTGAGTTTGTAAGAAGCCATTTTATTACATTAAGGCGAGACTGCAAATTTGCTTGGGTGCCTGCTAATTGGATTTGAAATAGGTGCAAAAACTGACCTGTTGCATTGTTGGAAATATGAGGTTCATTTTCAGCAAGAGCAAAAGAGGCCATTGTCTTACTTGCCCTTTCAAATAGTTCTTCTCTAAAGCATAATTTTTCCAAAGCCCAAATTAAATTACGACGTCCATTTTCAACAGACTTAAGCTTTTCTACTGACCACCCTCTAAAGGCAATTTCTAAGCCTGAAAGAGTGGCTTCAGGATTCACTTCAACTAACGAGCGGAAGAGTCGTGAACCCTTATCTGTCTTAAGAACTTCCGCCGAACCGAAAGGGGCATTTTCCCCACAAAGATTTTTTACATTTTCCCTAGCTTCCTGCAAAAAACTCAGATACTTCATCTGATCACAGAGCAATTGGCCCAACTGATGATCTTGCAATTTTTGAATAATCCTTAGAGCCTTTTCAGGACTACAGCTTTGCCACCATTCTGTCGCAAGTGCAATTGCCACTGGCTTGGGTCGTATGGAAATATACCTTCCTTCTTTTTCCAGAAGCCCTCTTTTACGCAATTGTTCGCACATACTATCAAACTCCACTTTTAAAGCCTCTACATCGGTGTGACCAACAATATCCGGATCTGAAATTATTAAGGAGAAGTGTTCATTCAACTCCTCGTAGTAGCCCACTTTGATGAAAATTGAAAGTGCCATCAAAAGTCCTTTTCTTTGTGGCGTATTGCCAAGTGCGCCCACTATCCGTTTTAGAATTTCTTGATCAGTAACGTTTCTGATTTCCAAATTACCTCCCTTAATTTCTTTCGCAATTAGAATTGCGAATTGTGTTAAGCCATGGCATAACTCCTTAATTTTCTCGCGATCTTCCTTGGACAATTCTGGAAAACTTTGCGTTAGAACTTCGTTTATTATGTCGGAGTATTTGCTGTCATCCAACGCCATGTATTGCACTTCTTGGAAACGATCACGTTCATCCGGATCGGAAAAAATAGAAATAAGTGATAATTTGCTATCCTTCATTTGCAATAGAGAGTTCAGTTGCTTGAAGGTCTCAAAGTCGCAATTATCAGCCACGATCAACATTTCTTGTTTGTTTTTTATAACTAATTCCTTTACTTTTTCGATGATCCGTTCTTTACTATGAATGTAACAATCTACATAGAGAACTTTAGAACTCAATTGCTTATTATCTAAAGAAGAAAGCCGATCACTTAATGCCTCAAATACCAGTCTGGTTTTACCGATTGCTGATAAACCCAAAACACGAAGAGATTGTTTTTGTGTTGCAGCAGTTTTTCTGATTTGTTCTATCTCGTCTTTCAGAATGTTTTGCCCAACGAAAGGGATGTCGGGATTCAAAACTTTTTCCCATAGAGTGTAAACCTCAAACGGAGTAAATTCGTCCCGTTGTCTAATGTTTTCTGTTTTGATAATCGATTTGATCGCATTTGCCAAGTCATTGATTAAAGCTTGCTTGATTTTCTCTTTCTGATCCCCATTATTTTGACTGTATTCATAGCTAATTGGCCATCGCAAATGTCGTGTATCAAAGGGGATTACATCAGCGTCTTCGGTTGGATCCCCATAGGCACTATTAAGAACACTGATGATGCGTTCCAATCCAAGGATTTCTCTTGCTATTCCATGCTCGTTGAATACGTTTGTATTTTGAAGCGGTCTAATTTCGGACGTCGGATTGACTTTGGAATTTAGCCAGATTATCCCTTTTTGAAGAAGGCTCTTTTTTTCGGCAAGGGGTTTATTCACAACTGAAACATCTCCAATGAAAATATCCGAATTATTGATTTTGTCACGAATCGTATTCATGATTTCGGGAGAACCAGGTATGTTCTTAGTATCACGATCAATAACCAATTGTAGCTCTGAATCCTTAAGTTGGAGGCTTTGCTTTACTTTTTTTACCGCACCTTCAATACAACTAAGAATAAAACTTCTGTTATATTTCGCATCGGTGTTAGTCTGCCAAGAGTAAAAAATTCTAAAATCCATTCTTGTGGTTTTTTTATTAAATGTAATCTAAAGTGATATAAACTTCAACAAAATTCCTTTTCGTAGACATTTCGTAGACATTTATAGGCGTAGTAAGGCGCAGGAAGTCAGAAAAAGTCGTCAGGAAGGCCATAGAACGCAAAAACCCCCTTATATTGAATTATAAGGGGGTTCATTGGAGGTCCCGAGCGGATTCGAACCGCTGTAGGAGCTTTTGCAGAGCTCTGCCTAGCCACTCGGCCACAGGACCTTATTATTTGCTCTTTATTTCAAAAGCCCACAAAAATAAGAAAATTCGGGAAATAAAAATTATTTTTTTACAGCTCTTTCAGAAAACGATTTTAAACAAGCAGGACACAAACAATTATCGTAATTATCCTTTAGCTCCTTAAGTGTATTTAAATCTAAAAACAAATTTTCACACCAACAACCAGGTTTTTCATGCCCACATTCAAAAACAGAATTGCATTTCGAACATTTTTTTGATGACATATCAAGCAATAATTACAATACTTACTTTATCTACGTCCCCATTCATAGGAGGATTATGTTTGGTAACTTTTAATTCTACTTTTATTAATCTATCAAACTCTGCTTTTAATTCATTCACTATGCGTTGCCCCACTTGCTCAATTAATTTTGAACGAATCGCCATTTGTTTTTTTACAATATTAAAAACAGTAACGTAATCAATTGTTTTACTCAAATCATCTTTCTCTGCAGCCTCACTAAAATCGGTTTCCATAATTACATCAATGGTGTAATTTGTCCCCACTTTTGCTTCTTCTTCCAAACAACCGTGATAAGCAAATACATTTATTCCTTCTATAATTATTTTATTCATTGCATTTGTTATTATTAAAAATCCATTCCATCAGTTCCATCGCCTCCTCTGTTTTGTTTATTGTTCCCACTTTTACGTTTAAAAAAAGACGCATCTGGCTTGCCAAAAATATAAGTTACAGCAAATTTCAAAAAGCGCGACTCTCTTCTCCGCATTAAATCTTGAACATAATCAGGTGTATCGTAATGAGTCCCCTTTTGTTTTGTATTCATTACATCGTTTAAACTCAAATTAAAAGTTAATCGTTGTTTAAAGCTTTTGTTAATTGATAAATCAAAAAAGTACATTTCAGTTGTATTTCCTTGTGCCAAAGGTTTTGGCGCTTCGTAATTTCCGTTTGTTTGGAAAGTAATATCCCAGGGTAGTTTATAAGAAAGTGTTAATTTGCTTTCCCAGCTGTATCCTCCATTTTGAAGTGAGTTCCCTTGGGCTGAAGTATATTTTATATTTAAGTAGTATGACGTGATGTTAGCAGTAATATTTAAATTTTTTAAGACAGTAAATTTTATGGTGTTTTCCCAACCATAAGAATAACTATTGTCGCCATTCACAAAACTATTTACTAAAATTGATTGGTCATTCGGGCTAGGAAATGCAAAGCTTGTTATCGCATTCTCGGTATATTTAAAATAAACAGAAGTAAGATAATTTGTTTTCTTTTTCACATAGTTGTAATTAAATTCTGCCATATTCACAAACTCTGGAGAAAGAGATGGGTTCCCAATTCTGTAGTTGTATCTGTCTGCAAAAAATATAAAAGGCATTAATTGGAAAAAATTTGGTCGTTCAATTTTTCTGCTAAAATTTAATTGTACTTCGCTAGCTTCTCCCATTTTTCTGCTGATATAAACTCCTGGGAAAATAGATTTTAAAATATTTGACGCTGTTGATGGATAAGAATAATAAAAACTTTGGTCTGGTTTGTTTAGCAAATTTCCTTTGTAATATGATTGCTCAAATCTTAGCCCTGCTTGAACATTTATTTTTTTTATTCGTGTTATATAGTTCACGTATGCTGCATTAACTAAATCGTCAATTAAGTAGTCATTGGTTAATAATGAGTCATAAATGTAGTTGGAGGCCAAATAAGAGTAGTTAGAAGTTTCATTTGTAGTTCTACTTCTTTTATAAATGCTTTTAATTCCTAGTTCAATTTTTGTACTGTCGTTTAATGGATTAGAAAAATCTATTTGAAATGTTCCTAAATTATTATGACCAGAAGTAACACTTTTTTGAAGTTCTGGTCCAACATCCGAAAAGCCTATTACGTGATTGTTTGTTGTAAAAAGGTAGCCTCCATTATTTTTCCCATAATTATAGCTACCATCTATAGTCAATTCTTTCTGTGGTTTTGGGAATGTTTTACGATAAGTTAATTGGGCTGTATAATTATCAAATTTTCCAATATTTTCATTTATCCTGCTACCATACGAAACAGAATCGTAATTAGAATTTAATGAATTAAAATTCTGAAATTCTGCTGATTTATGTAGCCCTTTTGTAGCCGTACCACCAATAGTAATGGTACTTCTGTTATTAATATTATAATCTAAAGATACACGAGCCATGTTCATTCCTCGTGTGTTGTACGATAAGTTTTTTTGGTCAAAATATCTTACTGGATCTGGAAACGAAATGTTTTCGCGTTTCGTAAAGCCTCTATTTATATTTCGTCCAGAATTATAACTATAAGTAAGCGACAAATTAAACGGACTTTCTTTGATATTTAAATTCCCCATCGCATTGTATCTATCGTTTGTGCCCACACCTGCCTGAATCATTCCATTGTAACCAGGCTTTGTGTTTTTTTTCATTACCACATTTAAAATCCCTCCAGTAGTATTTGCATCAAATTTTACAGAAGGATTTGTAATTACTTCTATTCTGTCTATTTGGTCGGCAGGAATTTGTTCCATTGTAAGAGTAGTTGGACGACCATCAATAAATATTTGTACTGTGCTATTTCGCAAAGTAATTCCACCATCTGCATCCACAGAAACACTTGGGATATTTTTTAAAGCATCCAAACCTGTGCCTCCTGTTACACTTAAATCTTTATCCACGTTATAAACCTTACGGTCAATACTCATAGACATTGTGCTTTTTTCTGATGAAACTTCTACTTCTTTTAAAACAGCAATATCTGGTTCGATTTTTATATTGCCTAAATCTTTTTCTATGTTTTGGAGATTCACTAAAATTTTTTGTTCATGCTTTTTATATCCAATAAAATGAATACGAAGAACAAACATTCCTACCGGTAAATTTTCCAAAGAAAAATCTCCATTTTGCTTAGTAAAAGTCCCTGAAATAGCTGTGTCTTTAGGCATTGAGAATAATGCCACCGAAGCAAACTCAACAGGCTGATTTGTTTTCGAATCAATTATTTTTCCATAAACACGTCCAACAGAAGGCATTTTTACTTTCCCTCCTCCTGGCATTTGTGCAAATGATATCAACGGAAATACTATTAAGACAAAAAATATTTTAAACTGTCGCATTCTAATTTGTTTGAAAATCTATTGTGATAGATTTTATAGACTATTGTTTTTTGAAAAGGTTTGAAGGCGATTTAAAATTTCTTCTTTCCCTAACAATTCAACTATTTCAAATAATGCTGGACCTCCGCCTACACCACTTATACTTACACGAAACAATTGCATTACTTGACCTGCACCCAATCCTAATTTTTCGGCTGTAGCTTTAAATACAGCTTCTGTTTCGGCAGCAGTAAAATTACTTAAAGATGAAAAGGCTGTTGTAACTTCTTTGATAAAATTCAAGGTTTGTTCATTTAGTCTTTTCTTTAAAACATCTGCATCATAAGTGTTAGGTGCATTAAAAAAATAAACAGCGTTATCCCAGAATTCATTTATAAAATGTGCTTTTTCTTTTACCAATTTACAAACCCCTTCCACAAATTTTGAATCAGATGTTATTCCTTTTTCTTTTAAAATTGGGATGAACAATGATGCTAGTTCTTGGTCAGTTTTCTGACGCAAATATTGTTGGTTGAACCATTTAGTTTTTTCGGGATCGAATTTTGCACCTGATTTATTTACTCGTTCAAATGAAAATAAATTAATCAGTTCTTCTTTACTCATTATTTCTTGGTTGCCTCCTGGATTCCAGCCTAACAAAGCAAGCATATTAATAAATGCTTCTGGGAAAAATCCGCTTTCACGATATCCAACATAGCTCTCTCCCGTACGTTCATCATGCCAGTTTAAAGGAAACATCGGCAATCCCGATTTGTCACGTTTACTTAGTTTTCCATTTCCATCTGGTTTTAAAATCAATGGCAAGTGGGCCAATAAAGGCATTTTTTCTTCCAATCCTAAATAGCGATAGGTTAGTATATGTGCAGGTGCAGATGGTAACCACTCTTCTCCACGAACCGCATGTGATATTCCCATTTCAATATCATCAACAATATGAGCTAAATGATAAGTTGGCATTCCATCGCTTTTTAATAAAACTTTATCATCTACTTGTGTAGAATTTACAACTACCCATCCGCGAATAATATCATGAAAACGAATTTCTTCATTGCGTGGAACCTTTAATCTAACTACATAGGGAGTTTCAGCATCCAATAATTTTTTTACTTCATCTTCTGATAAAGTTAAGGAATTACGCATGGTTTGGCGTGTAACGGAATTATACTGAGGCGCAACCACTTTAGCTGCTTCTAATCGTTTGCGCATTGCATCCAGCTCTTCTGAAGTATCAAAAGCATAGTAAGCATTGCCGCTAGCAATCAACTGTTCGGCATATTTTTTATAAATACCTAATTCTTTTCTTTCGCTTTGTCGGTATGGAGCATGTGGTCCATCACCAAAACCAACGCCTTCATTCGGCTCTATTCCACACCATTTTAATGAATTGATAATATATTCTTCAGCACCTTTTACGTATCTGGTTTGGTCAGTGTCTTCAATACGAAGCAGAAAATCTCCTCCGTGTTTTTTTGCAAATAAATAACAAAACAATGCAGTACGCACTCCTCCCATGTGTAAGCCTCCTGTAGGGCTTGGCGCAAATCTTAAACGAACTCTTCTTTCCATAATTTTTAAAATGATTGCAAATTTAATGAAACAATTTAATTGAGGAGACTAAATTGTGGTAAACACAATGAATGTTAAGGATTTTAACTTATTTTATAAATTCAATATTGCGTTTTAATCCTGTGTATTTTGTGCGTTTTACTGCCGAATTTTTAAAAACACGTTTGAATGTTTCTTCTGTTAACTCCGTCCAGTCTTGTTTTGTCATCCCAAGCAATTCTGCATTTGGGTTGAACAATGGTTCATTATGCGGTTTTGAAAAACTATTCCAAGGACATACATCTTGGCAAATGTCACAGCCAAACATCCAATTTTCAAACTTGCCTTTCATTTCATTCGGAATAGCATCTTTCAATTCAATGGTAAAATATGAAATGCATTTACTTCCGTCAACCACATAAGGTTCAGCAATAGCATCTGTAGGACATGCATCAATACATTTTGTGCAGGTTCCGCAATAATCTTTTATAGCCTTATCGTATTCCAATTCCAAATCAATTATCAATTCTGCAATAAAAAAGAAAGAGCCACTTTGTTTGTTTATCAAGTTGCTGTTTTTTCCAATCCAACCCAATCCGCTTTTTTTTGCCCACGCTTTATCCATCACGGGTGCGGAATCAACAAAAACTCGTCCTTCTACTTCACCAATATTTATTCTAATAAATTCTAATAGTTGATTTAACTTTTCTTTTATCACCGAATGATAATCGTTGCCATAAGCGTACTTACTAATTTTAGGAGCATTTTCATCTTCTTGTTTTTCAGAAGGAAAATAATTTAACAATAAAGAAATAACTGACTTTGCGCCTGGGACAAGCAATCGGGGGTCTAGTCTTTTGTCAAAATAGTTTTGCATGTAACTCATTTGTCCATGCATATTGCTGTTCAACCAGTTTTCTAAACGCGGGGCTTCTTCTTCTAAAAAGTCTGCTTTGGAAATGCCAACGTAATCGAAACCTAATCGTTTTGATTCTGATTTAATCAATAAAGTATTTATAGAATTATTCATTATCGAACAAACTTCCTCTAAAAGCGCGAGGAATTTTTCCAAGGTGTTTATAAGCTTGTTCGGTAGCTTCTCTCCCTCTTGGTGTTCGCACCAAATAGCCTTCTTGAATTAAAAAAGGTTCGTATACTTCTTCTATGGTTCCTGCTTCTTCACCCACTGCAGTAGAAATTGTAGTAATTCCAACAGGACCTCCTTTAAATTTATCGATTAGTGTAGAAAGAATTCGAATATCCATTTCATCAAGTCCATTTTTATCTACATTCAATGCCGCTAAACCAAAATGAGCAATTTCAATATCAATATTTCCATCGCCTTTTATTTGTGCAAAATCACGAATTCGTCTTAACAAAGCATTTGCAATACGTGGTGTTCCTCTGCTTCTTCGTGCTATTTCGTGCGCTGCTTCTTCGGTTATTGGAACATTTAATATGCTTGAAGCGCGTGTAATAATTTTTTGCAAAAGTTTTGCATCATAATAATTCAATCGAGAATTGATTCCGAAACGAGCGCGCAAAGGTGCTGTTAACAGGCCACTGCGAGTGGTTGCCCCAACTAATGTAAATGGATTTAATTTGATTTGAACACTTCTTGCGTTTGGTCCACTATCAATCATAATATCAATTTTGTAATCTTCCATTGCAGAATACAAATATTCTTCAACGATAGGGCTCAAACGATGAATTTCATCAATGAATAAAACATCGTGTTCTTCTAAATTAGTAAGCAATCCAGCTAAATCGCCTGGTTTATCAAGCACAGGACCAGAAGTAATTTTAATGTTTACTCCTAATTCGGATGCAACAATATTTGCTAAAGTAGTTTTTCCTAAACCTGGAGGACCATGCAAAAGAATATGGTCTAATGCTTCTCCTCTCTGTTTTGCAGCTTTTACAAATATTTTTAAATTCTCAACAACTTCATGCTGACCAGTAAAATCAGAAAAATCAGAAGGACGCAAAACTTTTTCAAACTCTTTTTCAGCCGAACTTAGATTTTCACTATCAGGATTTATATTGGGATTCATGTAATATCAAATGTATTAAACAAAAATAAGAAAAGCATCCCGATTATGGAATGCTTTTCAAACTATTTTATGATTTAATATTATTTTAGTGTAATTGCTGATTGCCCAATTACTGCTTCATCTGCAATAATTTCAATTAAATACTTCCCTGGAACAAATGCACTCGGATTAGCACAAAATACATCAATAGCAACTTCTTCGTTTTTATAGTTGATGTCTTGTTTCCCAGCGAAATAACCTTTTGAGCCGTTAAATTTCACCATATTCATATCATCTTGTGATTTACAAATCTCTTTCCCTTCTGGAGAAACAATGCGAACGTAAACTGTTTTTGTTCCAGATTTTGCAATTTTATTTTCTCCTATCACACAAGAAACTTTTATTCTTTCTACACGTGATGCTTTGGTTGTTTCAACCTCTTTAGTTCCTCCGGATTTAAATTTAATTCCTTTTACCGTGGGGTTTTCAGCCTTTAAAATTGAACCCAAATTAACTGTACTTTGTAGTTTTTCTTTGTCTTTAGATAATTGAGAAGTTTTATCTTTTTCTGCATTTAAATCGCTCGTCACTTTTTCTTTTTCTGCCGTAATTGTTTTGTTTAATGTATTCAATGAATCTATCTCAACAATATAATGCTTCATCACCTTACGCAATGTTTCGGTTTCTTTACGCAATTTTGAAATAATGTAGGCATCATTCTTATGTTTTTCTGCTTGTTCAAGTAATTCTGCAATTTCAGCTCTTTTTTGCTCCAATTCTTTTTGTAAGGCAACATCATTTGTTTGCAACGTAGCATATTCTTGTTGTAACTCCAATAAATCTGCTTTTACGTTATCTCTTTCTACTATTACTTGTTCTTTTTCAACAATAACAGTTTCTTTTTTATTTTTTTCCATCATCCACAATGCAACAAACGCCACATTGCCCAACAATAAAAAGATAATAATGATTATAAATTTTTTGTTGTCTGATTTTTTTTCTTGATTGTTTTCCATAGTTATTTTTGAATGATTATTTTCGTGACGCAAAGTTATATAATTATTAGCTTCATTAAACAAAAACCATGCTAAACGATTTTTTTGCGCTCATTTACCCAAAAGTTTGTGCTTCATGTGGTAAAAGCTTATTTAAAAAAGAATATGCTATCTGTACAAATTGCGCATATAATTTACCTAAAACCAACTTTCATTTGTTAACTAACAACCCAATTGAAAAAATATTTTGGGGAAGAGTAGAAATTTTTTCGGCAGCTTCTTATTATAGTTTTGGTAAAGGAGGAAAAGTACAACGTTTGATTCATGAGTTAAAATACAAAGGTCATAAAGATGTGGGAATTACAATAGGAAGTATGTATGGTTTTGAACTGAAAAAAAGCGATAAATTTGAGTCTATTGATACAATTATTCCTGTTCCATTACACCCAAGAAAACAAAAGAAAAGAGGATACAATCAAAGTGAATTTTTTGCTGAAGGACTTTCGAAAAGCATGAAAGTTCAAACGGATTTTAAAACCCTTTTTAGAGCACACGAATCGGAAACACAAACAAAAAAATCAAGGTTCAATCGTTGGAAAAATGTGGAATCAATTTTTCAACTGAAAAATCAAAATACATTAAGTGGCAAACATATTTTATTGGTTGATGATGTGATAACTACAGGAGCCACTATTGAAGCGTGTGCACAAACTTTATCACAAATTCCTGATGTAAAAATAAGTGTGGCAACTATTGCCTATGCTAATCATTAATTTCAACTAGTCTATTTTTCTATCTTTGTAATTCAATAAATTAACATGTCAGAATCATTAATAATAACAGGAACTTCCAAAAAAGAAAAATACGAATCGCTTTTGCCACAAATAAAAGCTTTGGTTGAAGGCGAAACAGATTACATTGCCAATATTTCAAACATTATGTCGGCATTAAAATTTGGGATGGAATGGTTTTGGGTTGGAGTATATTTTGTGAAGCACCTCACCCCAACCCTCTCCAAAGGAGAGGGAGAAACAAAGGAAGAATTAGTTTTAGGTCCGTTTCAAGGTCCGATTGCTTGTACACGAATTGCTTTTGGTAAAGGAGTTTGCGGTGCTGCTTGGAAAGAAAAGAAAACAATTATAGTAGAAGATGTAGAAAAATTTCCTGGGCATATTGCTTGCAGCAGCTTATCAAGATCTGAAATTGTTTTGCCAGCCTTTGATAAAAAAGGAAATGTAATTTTGGTTTTGGATGTGGATAGTGAATATTTGGCAACTTTTGATGAAACAGACAAAGTGTATTTAGAACAAGTAATTAAGTTAATTGAAAACCTCTAACCAAAAAACATTCATGCGCATCTGCGTCTCTGTGGTAAATATCATTTTACTTGCATCCTGCGCGCAAATTGTTTCTCCTGGCGGAGGGAAAAAAGATATCACTCCTCCAAGGGTTGTGAAATTTAATCCAGACAGCGCTCAACTAAATTTTAATTCAAAAATTATTGAAATTAATTTTGATGAGTATGTACAATTAAAAGACTTGAACAATCAATTAATTATTTCTCCTCCTCTTAATAAAACGCCTGATATAACTGTAAAAAATAAAACATTAACCGTTACACTTGATAAAAACGAAACATTAAAAGCAAACACAACCTATTGTTTTAGTTTTGGAAATTCTGTTCAAGATATGAACGAGGGAAATGCAATTGAAAATTTTAAATACATTTTCTCTACTGGCAGCTTTATTGACTCATTAAAAGTAAAAGGAAGTGTTAAAACTGCATTTGATACTAAAACAGAAAAAGGAATTTTAGTTCTGCTTTATAGTGATTTAAACGATAGTGTGGTTTACAAATCACAACCCGATTACTTTGCAAAAACGAACAGCGATGGATCTTTTGAAATTAACAATGTAAAAAATGGCAAGTATAAAATCGTAGCTATAAAAGATGCCAATGCAAATTATAAATACGATGGTGATGCTGAAGCAATTGCTTTTACTGATAGTTTGGTTATTCCTTCCGAAAACAAATCAATCACACTACAATTATTTAAAGAGCCAGCTAAAAAAGTTTTTTTGAAAAAATCAATGCATAACTCTTATGGAAAATTTGAGTTTGTTTTTAACCAAGGTTCAGATAGTATCCGTATTTTAAATTTAAGCAACGACTTAAAAGGTGTTCAAGAATATTTAGAATTTTCTAAAAACAAAGATTCACTTACTTATTGGATTGCCAATTACCAAAAAGACTCAATTAAGTTGCAAATAAGTAATGGAAATAAAATTATAGATACTGTTGAGTTTAAATTTATTAATAAAGAAGAAGCATTAAAAGCAAAACGAAATCCACTTAAACTTTCTGTTGTGAATAGTCCAAATGGGAATCAGAGTTTTGATTTGAATACAGAATTAACGTTAAGTTTTTCTAATCCAATTCTATCAAAAATAAATTCGGACAAAGGAATTTATTTAAAAGAAAATGATTCTATTATCAAAAAAATAAATTTTGAAAAATTTGACTTAAGGTTATTGGGGATTTCTGAAATGGAAAAATTGGGAATTCAAGAAAAAAATAATAAATATGACACTGAAATTGTCAGTTGTTGTCTAAAAGCTGATAAAGAAAACACAAAGTACCATCTATTTATCGCACCAAATACATTCACTGACATTTTCGGATTAACAAACGATACGATAAAAATTGATTTCAAAACTCGTGAAGCAAAATATTATGGTAGCTTAAAATTAAATTTAACACTACCCGAAACAAAGAACCAATTCATTCTTCAATTATTAGATGAAAGAGAAAATGTAATTCGTGAAGATGTAGTTAAACAATCAGAAATTATTAATTACGAATATTTGCATCCTAAAAAATACAAACTAAAAATTATTGTTGATGGAAATAACAATGGAAAATGGGATGGCGGAGATTATTTAAAACACATACAAGCAGAAAAAGTAATTTACAATTCGGAATTAATTAATGTGCGTTCTAATTGGGATTTGGAGCTGGACTGGAAAACACAATAATTTTTTACCGCTAAGTCGCGAAGACGCATAGAAATCTTAAGAATCATGATAATCCGAGTGCTATTCCCTTTTGATTTTATTTCTTTTGGATTTTAACTTCCTTTTTTACCGCAAAGACACGAAGACGCAAAGAAATCTTAACAAATCATAAGAATCATGATAATCCGAGTGCTATTCCCTTTTGATTTTATTTCTTTTGGATTTTAACTTTCTTTTTTTACCGTTAAGTCGCGAAGACGCATAGAAATAACTATTTGAATTTAAAAACCTAACACCTTTGCGGTTAAGTAAGCAAATTAAATTCATCTGCATCATCCATCACGGGAAACTGTTTTTTGAAATCTTCCAAATCTTTATATTCTAATGTTATTGTTTCTGTTTTTTCTTCGTGTGGTTTTATTGTAGAGATTATTTCTCCTTTTGCATTAACTATTGCGGAATCTCCAGAATGATAAATTTCATTTCCATCATTACCAACTCTGTTTAATCCAACAACATAACTTTGGTTTTCAATTGCTCTTGCAAGTAACAACGTTTTCCATGGATAAGCTCTTCTTTCTGGCCAATTAGCGATGTATATTAATACATCATATCTGTTTTTATTTGTATTTCTGCTCCATACGGGAAAGCGCAAATCATAACATACCAAAGGACAAATTTTCCAGCCTTTAATTTCTTCTATTATTTTTTTATCGCCTGCAGTATAATGTTTGTCTTCCTCAGCCATCGAAAACAAATGACGCTTATCGTAAACAGAATAAGTGCCATCGGGCTTCATCCAAACTATACGATTGTAGTATTTCCCATTCTCTTCACAAATAAAACTCCCAGTAACAACGCATTGTTTTTTTTCTGCTTGTTGCTTCAACCAAATTAAAGTTTTGCCATTCATTTGCTCTGCCAACTTTTGTGGTTGCATACTAAAGCCTGTGGTAAACATTTCTGGCAATACAATTAAATCTGTTTCTTCTGTAACAGAGGAAATTTTTTGAGCAAACATTTCTAAATTTTTATCAATGTTTTCCCAATGTAAATTGGATTGTATGATTGTTATCTTTAAGTTGTTCATGGCCTGCCCCTCTCTAACTCTCCCCATGAGGGAGAGAATTGTTAAATTGTATTAATTATTTCAGCAGCCTTTTCAAGTGTTTCTTCTTTTTTTGCAAAACAAAATCGCAACACTTTATTGTCCACTCCTTCATGATAAAAAACAGAAATTGGTATGGATGCTATTTTAAACGTTTTTGTTAATTGTATTGCATAATCTGTATCCTTTTCTGTGCTTATTTTTTTATAATTCAGCAATTGAAAATAAGTTCCAGCAGCTGGAATGAATTCAAATCGTGATTTTTTAATTAATGAAATAAAGTAGTCTCGTTTTTTTTGATAAAAACTTCCTAGTTCTAAATATTGATTTTTTTGTTTTAGAAATTCTGCCAACGCTAATTGAATTGGTGTATTCGTAGAAAAAACCAAAAATTGGTGAACCTTTCTAAATTCATTCATTAAATTTTCTGGAGCAACGCAATACCCAATTTTCCATCCAGTGGTATGGTACGTTTTTCCAAAAGAGGAAATAATAAAACTACGTTCTGCTAAATGCGGATAGCGTGCGACACTTTGATGTGCTTGACCATCAAAAATAATATGCTCATATACCTCATCACTAATGATTGTAATATCCGTGTCTTTAGTAATTTTTTCAAGCATTATCATATCGGCAGCACTCATAATACTTCCCGTAGGATTATGAGGTGTATTTATGATAATCATTTTTGTGCGGTGATTAATCCCCTTTTTTACTTCTTCCCAATCAATAGAATAATTTGGGGCTTTCAATTGCAAATAAATTGTTTTCCCTCCATTTAACTCAATAGCGGGCTGATAACAATCATAAGCGGGTTCAAAAACAATTACTTCATCATCTTCTTTTATAATTGCTGTTATTGCAGTATATATTGCTTGCGTAGCGCCTGCTGTGATTGTTATCTCAGAATCGGGATTGTATTTTGCGCCATATAATTCTTCTGTTTTTTGTGCTAATATTTCTCGCAATTGAATCAATCCTGGCATAGGAGCGTATTGATTATTACCTGCCTTCATGTATTTATTTACCAAAGCAACCAAATCATCATTACAATTAAAATCCGGAAAACCTTGCGAAAGATTAATGGCGTTATTATCAGCTGCTAATTTGCTCATAACAGTAAAAATAGTTGTGCCAACATTCGGAAGCTTACTGTTTATGTTGTTTGGAAATCTCATATCAACTTTTTAAGATGAACACTTTTGTGTTATTTACTCAAATGTAAAATATTTTCCCTGCATATTTATCAAAAATAAAGTGATAATTATTCGGTTAAATTATTTGATTCTCTTACTTTTGCGCGAAATTATTTTTTTAGAAATATAAATTATATAAAATGACAATCGAATTAAACAAAGTGGTTTCTGTTAACTATCACTTAACAATAAAAGGAACCGAAGAGCATGTTGAACAAACAAGCAAAGAAAATCCTTTCGTATTCTTACATGGTGCAGGAGGCTTGTTACCTGATTTTGAAAGCAATTTAAATGGCAAAAAAGTTGGCGACAGTTTTGATTTTTTTATTACTGCAGCTAATGGTTATGGTGTACGTGATGAACAACACGTTGCTATGATTCCTATTGATGCTTTTTTAGGTGAAGATGGAAAACTAGATGAAGAAAATGTGAAAGTGGGCGTTACATTACCAATGGTAGATAATGAAGGAAATCGTTTGTATGGAAAAGTAATAGAAATTACTGCTGAGTATGTTAAAATGGACTTTAATCATCCTTTAGCTGGACAAGATTTGCATTTTAAAGGCGAAGTAATAGACGTACGTGATGCTACAGAAGAGGAGTTGGCACATGGGCATGCACATGGACCAGGAGGACATCATCATTAATATTTTTGATTATTCTTAATCGTAAAAAAACAGCTAACAAAAACCGTTAGCTGTTTTTTATTTTACAATATTTGCATAAAATGGATTTGATTTTAAAAAAACCAAACGAAAAAGAGTTTCAACAAATTTGTAATTATATACAAGAGTTTGAACTGGATAATCGTGAATTAAAATCAGAACAATTTGTTGCAGCTTTTAGAGATGCCGTTCTTGTTGGTTTTGGAAGAATTAGGCTTCATTCCGATTGTGCAGAGCTCTGCTCGCTGGGGGTTGTTACTAATTACAGGAGAAAAGGAATTGGGAAAGCAATCGTAAATAAGTTAACAGAGTTATCTCCTGACAATTTGTTTTTAGTATGTATTATTCCGGAGTATTTTATTCCATTGGGTTTTGAACAAACCACCCTTTTTCCTGATTCAATAAAAAACAAAATTGATTATTGCACAAATGAGCTTGTTGTGCAGGAAGATTACGTAGCAATGAAAAAAATATAATTGTTTTAATTTTTTCTCTTGCCAGTTGGAGCGAGGTCACACTGAGCCTGTCGAAGTGTGTGGGAAGAAAATATAATTTCTTTAAAAATTCAAATAAAGCTGCTCCAAGTCTTCGACTAGCTCAGACTGACTTGCACACAAAGCCATGCAAACTTAAAATGATACTCGTCAAAATTTTATTTTTCGTAAAAATGCATCTCTTTGATGTACTCCCAAACATTTGCTGGTAAATAATAACGCACATCTTTTTTTTCTTTAATTGACTTACGAATAAACGTGGATGATATTTCCATTAATGGAGCATCGTACAATTTTACTTTTGGATGTCTAAACAAGTCATTTTCAATTGTTTCTTTTCGTGGATAAACATATACTTCATATTGTTTTAATATTTGTTCGTAGTTTTTCCATTTATGAAAATTTTCTAAGTTGTCTGCTCCCATAATTAATACAAACTCATTCTTGGGATATTTTTCTTTTAAATAAGTAAGTGTGTTAATGGTATAAGATGGCTGTGTAAGTTTAAATTCTATATCGCTCGCTTTCATTGAAACATTATCTCCAATTGCAAGCTTTACCAATTGCAAACGATGATGTTCAGGCAATAATGTTTTTTTTTCTTTCAATGGATTTTGAGGAGAAACAACAAACCATATTTTTTTTAAATCACTATATTCTAAAAAATAGTTTGCCAACACCATGTGTCCAACATGAATAGGATTAAATGATCCAAAAAATAAACCTACTTTCAATAGTATACTTTTTTAAAAAATGTAAAACGAATATTTATTACTTAAAAAATCAATTAATGATACCTTTTTTGAATTAATCCTTTTGAATTTTATATTTTTTTATTTCACCCACATAAAAATATTAGGATTGTTTTCATATTGCTCAATATCCTTTGAAAATACGATTACAAAAAAATCAATCATAGGCAACAAACCAAAACAACCTCCAAATGTAGCAACATATACTACTGGTACCCAAGGCTTGGTGCCAAGCATTACTCTGTGTGCTCCCATAAATCCAAATGGAAAAGGAAAAGCAAACAATGCTGAAACCGCTTTTTTTCGAAGCAAAGTATCTTTTACTAAAGCTTGTTTCTCCAAACTCAAGCCAGAAATTTCTGTATTCAAAACAACAAATGCAGAATCTGAAACAAGAATTGTGTCTGTTGCAATCCCTTTTATATTTTCTGATTTAGCAGAAAAAACAAAGCCCATAAGCATCGCAATTAAAAGGGACACTATGGGCTTGTTCATAAGAATTATTTGTTTTTTTTATTTTGCTGCTTTTAATCTATTTGCAACTTCATTCCAGTTAATCACATTCCAAAATGCTGCAACATAATCTGGTCTTCGGTTTTGGTAGTTTAAGTAATATGCGTGTTCCCAAACATCAATACCTAAAATCGGAGTTCCTTTAACTTCAGCAACATCCATTAATGGGTTATCTTGGTTTGGTGTAGAGCTAACTGCTAATTTTCCATCTTTAACAATTAACCAAGCCCAACCCGAACCAAAACGTGTAGCTGCTGCTGTTGCAAATTGTGTTTTAAATTCTGCAAAAGAACCAAATGCCGTATTAATACCAGTAGCTAAATCTCCTGTAGGTTCGCCACCTGCATTTGGAGCCATTACTTGCCAAAACATACTATGATTGAAATGACCACCACCATTGTTTCTTACAGCCGGTGTAAATTTTGAAATATTTTTACAAATATCTTCAATGCTCATTTTTTCTGCATCAGTTCCTGCAATTGCATTGTTTAAATTTGTTACGTACGCTTGATGATGTTTCGTATGATGTATTTCCATTGTGCGAGCATCAATATTCGGCTCTAATGCGTTATAATCGTATCCTAATTTCGGTAATTCAAATGCCATAATGTGTATATTTTAAGATTATTAATAATTATTTCTATACTCCCAAAGGTAAGAAAAAAATTACAAAAAACGAAGGATATCAACCTCTTTATCTAAACTAATTTTATTTTCCAAAACTTCTGCAAAATGATTTGCAAAGTAAGGAGCAAGCATCACCCCTTTGGTTCCTAATCCATTAAAAATACCAACGGTATTGTGTTTTGGGTGTAAACCAATTAAAGGTCTTCTGTCGTTTACTGTTGGTCTTATTCCCGCTTTATGTTCTACTATTTCAAAAGGAGCTGTGATAACTTTTTTTAATTTGTCAATCAATTCATTTTTGCCTTTTTCTGTTTTGTTTTCTGTTAAATCGCTCCACTCATAAGTTGCACCTACTTTAAATAAATTATTTCCAATTGGCAGAACGAAACATCCTTTGTTAATCACTTTTTCAAAACTGTTTTTTGTTTCTCCTAATTTCGGAATAGAAATAGTTAAAATTTCTCCTTTTGTAAGTTTGAAAGGCAACCATGTAAACAATTTGTTTTCAATTGCTTTATATCCTTCACAAAAAATAATTTTTTCTGCGACAATTTCTTTGTATAAAATTTTATTTTCTTCAACAACTAATTTTTCAAAATCAAATTTTTCATTCAGGAGTATTCCCTTTTTTTTAAAATAAGAATACGATGCATTTAAAAAAACATTGGTATCTAAATTTCCAGCATTGGTAACTTCTGACGACCCTAAAGGAGAGATAACACTTTCCGCAAAAAAATCTTGACCAATATTTTTACTTAGATATATTCCGACTTCTTCATTGCTTTTTTTTATCCAAAATTCTTTTTCATTTTCTTCGGTAAATATTTTTACGATTTGTTTTTTATGATAAAATTTTTGAGCTAATAATTCTTCTAATTCGGAATAAAATTTATCCATGAAAGGAATTAACTCATCAGCTTTCCAGCTTTTTACTAGTCTTTTAAAAACAACAGGATTGTATAAACCAGCAGCAACTTTAGATGCTGTGTTTTCTTTTCCATCATCAATTACTAAAACTGTTTTACCTCTCGATAGTAAAGTATGTGCAAGCACAGTACCCGCTATTCCTTGTCCAACAATAATATAATTGTATTTGTTTTTCAAAATGAATTAAACTAAGCCTCCGTTTAAGTCGATGCAAGAACCTGTTAAATATGGTGTTTCACGAATGTATTGAATGGTATTCAGAATGTTTTGAGGGTCACCAAATTCGTTATAGGCAATTTTTGATTTTATTTTTTCTTGCATTTCGGCAGGAACCGTTTCTATCATTCCAACATTAAAATAACCTAAATTAATATTGTTAATGGTTACGCCCTTTTGTGCATTTTCTAATGCGATACTTTTTATCATCCCATTAATTCCTGCTTTTGAAGCAGCATAAGCACTGGTTCCCATCACTCCTGTATTTGCAACTATAGACGATAAATTAATTATTCTACCAAAATTCTGTTCACGCATAACAGGCAATATTGCACGTATCATATTATATGTTCCATTCAAGTTTACATTAATCACATGATTCCAGTCTTCTATTTTTGATTTGTGTGCAAATGCATTATGAGTAACCCCTGCACAATTAATCAATGTAATATTCACAAGTGATTTGCTATGGTGGTTTATAAACTCTTCTACATTTTTATAATTTGTAATATCCAAAGCATGGCAATTTTCATATCCTTTTTCTGTTGGAATATTTTGATGGTATGTTCCTAAAATATTTTCTCCTGCTTTTTTGTATGTGTCATACAAATAATGTCCAATACCTCCTGTAATACCTGTTATAATTATCATTTTAACTTGTTTTTTTCTTTTTCTTGTTTTGCCCAATTCAAATTTCCTGCTGCTAATTTATGCTGTGGATTTATTTTTAACGCATGGCTACAAGCTTCTATCGCTTTATCGTATTGTCTTAATTGGTTGTACGCAGCGCACATATTACTATATGCATCAGCATAATCAGGCTTTAGCTTTATTGCATTTTTACAAGCTTCAACACATTTTTCATACAACCCTTGATTATAATATGTTAAACTTAAATTCAAATAATTATCTGCTGTTGGATTTTCTTTTATTTGTTCTTCTTCTTTCGCTACTTGGTTTTGGGCATTTAATGCAACCAACAAATTGTTTTTTGCTAATTCATAATTAGGACTTAGTTCTAATGCTTTTTGTAAGGCAACAATTGCTTTGTCATACTGCTTAAGCATATTGTAAGATGTTCCAATATTATTGTATGCTTCGGGATAATTTGGTTTAATTTTTATTGCTTGTTCTGCTGCTGAAATACATTTTTCAAAATTTCCTGATTTGTAATAATTCAAACTTAATTGCAAATATTTTTCAGGCGTTGGATTTTTGTTCACTTCTTCTTCTTCTGAAACAGTAACAGAAGCACTTTGATTGCCACTTGTTTGCAAATAGGCAATCGCTTCTGCATTATTTGGCAAAACTTGCAAGGTGTTTTCTGCTAGCGCCTTTAACTTCTCCCATTGTTGTGTTTGATTGTAAGCATTCATCAATGCCGAACGAGCACTCACATGTGCAGGAGCCAATTCAATTGCTTTTTCTAAATTGGGAATTGCTTCTGCAAAACGAGACTGATCAAATAAAAATTTTCCATAAAAAAACCATGTGTCTGGAAAGGTATTACCAAACTGAATTGCATTTTTAAAATAGCTTTCAGCAGCTACTCTATCTCCAGTAGCATTTTTTAAAACACCAATATTTACATGTAAAAATGAATAGTATGGCAAAAGCGGAAGCGCTTGAAAAAAATATTTTTCGGCAGTTGCATAATCCCCAATTCTCATTTTTGATAATCCGTAATTCATCAGCCCTCTCCCATTTTTCGGACTTTTAATGGTTACATCTAACCATAAACTTTCTTCTGTTTTCCAAACTTTGTTTCGCTCGTGAGTTCCGAAAGAATATCCAAAAAGTAAAATAAAAACACTTGTAAATACAATTATCTCGTACTTATTTTTTAGGTGCAAATATTTGTTTTTATACTTCATTAATAATAGTCCTATTGTATAACAAACACTTAACGCAAGACCAACATAAGGGAAAAACACACGATGGTCATTCATTACTTCAGCAAATGGAATAACACTTGAAGAAGGAATTAACGCAAGAAAAAACCAAATAATTCCAAAAGTAATTGGGCGTAATTTTTCGTTTTTTGAAAACCAAACAGCAATAAAAATTAAAAACAAAATAAAACCAAGTCCAATAAAAAAACGAATATCAAAAATGGATTGTAAAGGCTGCCAATCAGTATCCGCACTTAATCCAAAAGGGAGGAAAAAGGTGTTGAAATAATGCAGAATTACAAAAGGTTGTGTAATCAAATAACTATAGGTTGATACTCCTCCAGAAACCCAAGTTTTTGGGGTGAAATGATCAACCAGCAAATACATGATTGCGCAAAAAACAAATGCGGGAATTGCTTTTTTAATCGCGGAAAAAATCAGTTTAAAATTTTCTTTTTGAAACAAATTTGTTAAACTGATTTTTTCTTCAAACAATAAAATATAAAAAAACATCATTGGCGCAAACATCACTGCGGGTGGTTTTGCTAAAGCTCCCAATGCAATTGGTAATAAATACAAATAATATTTTTTACTAAACGATGAATACAGGTACATCACAAATGCAAGTATTACAAAAAAAGTTGATTGTACATCTGACCGAGCAATAACATAATTTATTGTTTCTGCATTTGCAGGATGCAGCGTGTACCAAGTTGTTGCAATAGCTGCTATATAAAAATTCCAAGTGTTTTTGTATGATATATCTAATACTTTAAACAGTAAAAAAAACAACAATACTGCCTGTATTAAAAACATTAAAAAAGTAGATAAATGAAAATAGAATAAATTATACCCTCCTCCAAGCCAGTAATCAATGGCTAATGAAGTGCTAACAATTGGCCGATAAGATTGATTTGAAGGTAAAGAACTAAATGTGGTTCCATCTTTAAAAAAAGAAGGAATGTTTTTTATGTTTTGGATATAAATATTGTTTTCAATAGTATGCGAATCATCAAAATGAAAAGCATTATTAAAATGATTGGAATAGGTAATTGTTGTTACGATGATTAACAACAAAAAATAAAGTATTGTTTTCTTCAGCGGTAAATCTTTAAATAACTCCTTAAACATATTTATTTTTTTGTTGGAGTAAAAATACTAAAAAAATAACGCTCGCATTTTATATTCGGATTATATTTGGGCTTTATTACATAGGTATGGACAAGTCTAAAAGAAAGTTAATTTTATTTATTGCGCTAGGATTGTTTTTTTTATTCCCAGTTGTTTATTTAGTTATTAAAACGAATGGCTTGCCTGAAATACAGAAAGAAACAGCGTTAGCTGCCCCTCAACAAAATCAAGACATTACAGCACTTGAAAGCTTAGCAACAACAGCCCCAACGTTTGATAATCTAATCAATCTTTCAATGGCTTATATAAATAACAATATGCCAGGAAAAAGCATTTCTTACTTAAAGAAAGCAATTGAACTTAATCCACAAAGCGCCATTGCATATAACAACCTAGGAGTGGCTTATACTATGCTTCAGCAATATCAAAACGGAATTGACGCTTGTACAAAAGCTCTGCAAATTGATTCTGATTTTCAATTAGCAAAAAATAATTTAGCTTGGGCGAGCGATGAAAAAAATAAAACAATTGCTGCCATTGCAGAACAAGAAAAAACGCCTACAGAAAAAAGAACTAATGATTTTTATACCAATTACGGTTTAAATTATTTTAAAATTGGGGAGTACGACAAAAGCATTTCTATTTGGGAAAAAATTACAGAAAAAGAACCTAAAAACTGTATTGCACTTAATAATATTGGAACAGCCTACATGATGAAAAATCAAATAGATGAAGCGATTACTGTATTTAAAAAATGTTTGGAATTTGAACCCAACAACCAATTAGCAAAAAATAATTTAGCTTGGGCTTTGGGGGAGAAGAAGTAATTACTTTCTCTTAGTAGCTTTTTTTTTCGCTTCCTTCGCTTTTTTAGCCGCTTCTTTTTCGGCAAGTTTTTTTCGCTTTTCTTCTTGCTTAATTTGTCCTTTTGTTTTGGTAAACTTGATAGCCCTTACTCCAACATAAACCCCATAGGTATAATTTAATTCTTGTGTTTTAAAGCTTTTATTTCTGGCTTGTCCTACATCTGTATTTGCAAAAATACCCGTAAATAATATTTTACCGTTGTAACCAACACTTGCTTTTCCTCTTCCAACTAAGGGGAAACCTAAACGATAATACTTTTGCGGAGGATAGGAAAATGTTTGTGTTTCGATTCCAACGCCCACCAATGCTGCCATCGAAAAATAAAAATAATTTTTTGTTAAATTAAACCCATAACCTCCTTGAACTAAAAATGCATAATTTCTGTTCCGTTGCAATTTGGACGTAAAGCCGTAATAAGGCGATAATGAATCGGGAATTAATGTTCTGTTGGTGCTTTTTAACTCACTAAACCTCCCGGCAATAATTAGCATTGCGGAGCCGGCACTTTTTTTCTGTAGTTGATTTTGATTAAATGCCGCATTGTATGAAAATTTTTTTCCGTTAAAAATAAAAATTCCTCGGGCTCCCCATTGGTAAGCTCTTACATCTGTATTGTAATCTTTTAAGTGTATGGGCTGATCTTTATAATGAAAATAAAATCTGCTGTAATCTTGGTAATATGCCTCAAAGCCAAATTTGTTGCCGTACATATTCATTGCGAATTGTTTGTAACCTGACTTTATTCTACCTGTTGTGTCTAGATAATCATTTGTGAATTTAAAAATATATGAAAACCCTATTCCTTTTATATTTACTGATACACCTGTAGTTGGTGGGATGTGTGGCAAGTAAAATAACTTTGCATCTTTTAATTGTTGCTCGGTAAAATTATCATTGTTACGTGGTGTTAAGGTGTAAACAAAACCGTTGTTCAATAAAAATGTTTTTACTGAAAAATTGTTTTTGAATCGTTGCACATACATTGTATCTGGGTCGGATCCAGCAAATGTGTTGCATGAAAGAAACACAACAAAAAACAATAAAATCGTTTTTCTAAAAAGCAAAATTTTATTCATCACAAAGCAAAATAAAGTTAAAAAAAGCAAAAAACGATTATTGCTCAAAATAAAAAATGAACAAATCGGTTGTGATAACTGTTAAAGATATAATTATATAAAATATATTATCTTTGTTTTATCATTTACGCACGTTAAACAATTAATGGAATTTAAAGCTGGAAAATTACTGGAAACAATTGAGTTTCCTGGCGATTTAAGAAAACACCCAATTGAAGACTTACCACAAATTAGTCAGGAATTGCGTCAATACATTATTGATGTGGTTTCGCAAAAAGGGGGGCACTTTGGCGCCAGTTTAGGTGTAGTAGAACTTACAGTTGCTTTACATTATGTGTTTAATACCCCTTACGACCAATTGGTTTGGGATGTTGGGCATCAAGCGTACGGACATAAAATTTTAACGGGTCGCAGAAAAAATTTTCATACCAATAGAATTTACAAAGGTTTAAGTGGCTTTCCAAAACGTAGCGAGAGTGAATACGATACTTTTGGTGTTGGACATTCATCTACATCCATTGGTGCAGCATTAGGAATGGCGGTTGCTTCTGCTTATAAAGGCGAAAAAGAACGCCAACACATTGCTGTAATTGGCGATGGAGCAATGACAGCAGGAATGGCTTTTGAGGCTTTAAATCATGCAGGCATAACAAACTCTAATTTACTTGTAGTGCTAAATGACAATTGCATGAGCATTGACCCAAATGTGGGTGCATTAAAAGAATATTTAACCGACATTACTACTTCTCATACTTACAATAAAATAAAGGATGAGGTTTGGAATTTATTAGGAAAAATAAGCAAGTTTGGTCCTAATGCACAAGAAATAGCTTCAAAAATTGAAAATGGAATAAAAACATCTTTGCTAAAACAAAGTAATTTATTTGAGTCGTTAAAATTCAGATATTTTGGCCCGGTTGATGGGCACGATGTAGATAGATTAGCCAAGGTATTACAAGATTTAAAAGACATTCCTGGTCCCAAGATTTTACATTGTTTAACTCAAAAAGGAAAAGGATATAAATTTTCGGAAGAAGGAAACCAAACTGTATGGCATGCTCCGGGCTTGTTTAATAAAGATACCGGAGAAATAATTAAAATTGTTCCGAAAGAACCACAACCACCGAAATACCAAGATGTTTTTGGATATACGATTGTAGAATTAGCAGAGAAAAACCCAAAAATAATGGGTATTACACCAGCAATGCCAACAGGTTGTTCATTAAACATAATGATGAAAGCTATGCCCGACAGAGCTTTTGATGTAGGAATTGCAGAACAACATGCTGTTACTTTTTCGGCTGGATTGGCTACGCAAGGTTTAATTCCTTTTTGTAATATTTATTCTTCTTTTATGCAACGTGCATATGACCAAGTGGTACATGATGTTGCATTGCAAAATTTACATGTTGTTTTTTGTTTAGATAGAGGCGGAATTGCAGGTGCTGATGGCCCAACGCACCATGGTGGTTTTGATTTGGCATATTTCCGTTGTATTCCAAATATGGTGGTGTGTGCACCAATGAACGAAGAAGAACTAAGAAATTTAATGTACACGGCTCAATTAACAGAAAATACAATGCCCTTTTCTATACGTTACCCAAGAGGCAATGGTGTGATGATTGATTGGAAAAAACCTTTTCAAAAAATAACGATTGGTACAGGAAGAAGAATACAAAATGGTGATGATATTGCTATTTTAACTATTGGTCATGTTGGAAATTTTGCAGTGGATGCTTGCAAACAGCTAGAAGAAAAAGGAATAAAAGCTGCACATTATGATATGCGTTTTGCAAAACCAATTGACGAAACATTATTACATGAAGTATTTGCAAAACATACAAAAATTATTACAGTGGAAGATGGTTGTATCATTGGAGGTATGGGAAGCGCTGTATTAGAATTTATGGCTGATAATAATTATCACGCACAATTAAAACGCCTTGGAATGCCCGATAAATGGATTGAACATGGCGAACAAAAAGAGTTGTATGCCGAATGTTTTTATGATGTAGAAAGTATTGCTTCTACTGCAATTGAAATGGTTGGTGCAAAAAACAAAAGTTTAGCTATTTAATTTTTCCTCCTTTCTTAACAAAGCCTTTTCCTGTATCGGTTTTTTTGTATATTTGAACATCTTTAATATACTTACTACTATGTTTAATTCAAAAAATCTTAAATACATTACTGTAGCATTAACATCAACAGTACTGTTTGCTTGTGGGTCTGGGTCATCTGATCATGACGATTTATCAAATACAGATACAGTGGATGCTTCCAAAACAAAGGACACGAAAGCTCAAAATGTGTTTTATTCTATTCCTTCACCAATAGAAACCACATCATTATTGAAATCTGCTGGAGCTAAATACAATAAGAATTTTTTAAATCCAATTGAAAATCTATCAAAATACGAATCAGTAAAATCAAAAGCATTAAATCTTGGTGTTTATGGTTCTGATTTAAGCTTTACGAGTATTTTCGATCAAACACAAGAATCAATGCTTTATCTGCGTTGTACAAATACGTTAGCTTCAAAACTTGGAATAAGTGGTGCTTTTGATGAAAAAACAACAGAACGAATCGAATCAAATATGGAAAATAGAGATTCTTTGCTTGGGATAATTTCGGATTCATACTGGACTGCAGATGCTTATTTAAAAGATAACGGACAACCAGGCATTTCAGCACTTATAATTGCTGGAGGATGGATTGAGGGACTGTATATTGCAACTCAGATTGCAAACACAACAAAAAATGAAGCAATTACTACCCGTATTGGAGAACAGAAACTTTCGTTGGACAATTTGGTTGCCTTATTAGATAGCCATAAATCAGAAAATGAAGGGATTGCTGAGGTTTTAGGTTACTTAAATGAACTAAAACAAATTTATGATACAGTAAGCAGTGCAGCGGGTGAAACAACTGTTACTACTGATAAAGAAAAAGGAGTTACAACGATTGGAAATGGTAGTACTTTTGCACTTACTGCTGACCAATTAAAACAAATTTCAGAAAAAACAGCAAAAATTAGAAACAAAATCATTCAATAAAGCGTAAAACACGCTTGATGAAACATAAAAACATATTTAAAACCATTGCTACAATAGTGGCAATGGTTTTTATTTTAACAAATAGTTCATATGCACAATGTAATTCTTTTGTAAAGAAAAAATGTATGCCCAATGTGCTTCCCTTTACACAAAATGGACAAATGAATACTTCTACGCTCACTGCTGGACAAAGCGCAGAAATGAATCTTACTTTTTATGCTGGTCAGGATTATCGAATTTTAGTTTGTTTTCAAGAACAATTAGGTGATGTTACATTTAAAGTGATGGACGCTTCTCGTAAAGTTATATTTGAGAGTAAAGACAATAATTTTGCAGACTTTTGGGATTTTAAAGTGAAAAACACACAACAATTTATTGTAGAAGTAACAGCACCTCCTTCAGAAACAAAAACCTCTATTGTTCCTAGTGGTTGTGTTTCGGTTTTGGTTGGATTTAAAAAAGATTAGTATTTCAATTGATATAAATCACACTTTTCTAAATCCCCTATTGATTTTACCAATCTCATTTTCTGAGGATACTTTTCTGCAACTGGAGCCAGCATTCTGTGTAAAGTATTAATTACCCTTCCATTGTTTTTTTTAGGATTCATTCTTAGGCTTGGCAATATTATGTATTCCACTTTTTGTTGTTGCCATTGCATTAAAACACTATCTGGATTAGTAGTAGTAACCCAATATTGTCCAATAAATTTTTTCCCTTTCCCATAAATAAAACTCATACTAGGCTTGCGAGAAATCACTTGTGCGCTATCAGGCAAACTATCCGCACAATAACGACTCATTTTTAAAAAGTTTTGCCAATCGGGAGTATAACCATAATAAATATCCCCACCCAAATTTTTCTTTAATGCAGTGGTGTTTTTTTGAGCAATACTTCCTGTTTTAAAAACCGTAATTAGTAGCATAAGTAGTGCAATTACAAAAAAAGCATTTTGGGCCACCGAAGCTCTTTTAGAAATCTCATAAAATCCGTAAAAGAAAATTAAGAAAATAAAGGGAATTACAATAATGATTAACCTATCCTGCATATTGTTTGCTTGCACCCCAAAAAATATACCTCCACATAATACTATTGAATAGATGCTCATGAAGAAAATAAATTTATTCTTTTTGTAACTTAAAAAAGTAAAAACGGCTAATGCAATAGTTGTAATGTAAGATAATGCAGGAATAATTTTAGACGCATCCGTATCTACATTTCTAAGATTTAATATTCGATAAGTGTGTAGTGAAATATATGTATTAAAGTTTAAGAAAAAACGGTCAATCATTCCAGAAAAATCTTCATGGCCGCCTTCTGGCTTGTACAAATCTTTACGAAGCATCATTTCCAATTGGTCTGTTTCATTAGGACCAAACATGGCTGATGCAATCAATTGATAAATAAATTTTACAACAAAAAATGCAAGTAAAGCATAAACAGCTTGTTTGTAATTTTTATTTAAAACAAAGTAAATCACAACAGCTACAATAACAACAAAAGCAATACTTTTTGAGATTGACAACAAAACAAACAACACACCAAATGCTAACCATTTTAAATAGTTGCTTTTTATTACTTCTACCCATGTTTCGTTTTCTTTTATACTATCAATAATTTTAAACACTACAAACAAACAAAGAGATTGAACAAATAAGAAAAATGTTTCGGTAAATGTTTGAGAGGAATAGTATTGTATAAAATGATTGAACGAAATAAATGCAAGCAATGCGAATAAAACAAAATACGGAATACGTTTATGAAATGCCTTGTATGTAAACCAAACAAACCCTATTTGGCAAATCAATGAAAAAAACTTTAATGCAATAACATTTAATCCAAATAATTTTACAAATAAAGATAAAAACACAGGATACGCTGGCCCTTGAAAATAAGGGTATTTACCATCATACAAAAAATCCCAAGCCCGTTGTATATAACTGGAGTCATCGCCACCTTCCGAAACCTTTGAATCAAATAAAAGCAATGAAAATAAAGTAGAAAGAAAAAGTAAAGAGTAAAATATTTTTTTGTCGTTTTTTTCAAACCACAATTCCATTTTGTCCAAAACTGATTTTACACTTGTGTTTGCTTTCGCTGAACTTGCTTGTTTATTTATTTGTTTTGCCATTTTATTAGATTGAAAATAGTTGTTATGCCAGTTGTTTTATTTTATTTAAACAAAAAAACCTTCGAAAAGGCATTAACCAAAAGTAAGCAGCTTTTTAAAAAAGCTGACAACTTTTGGTATAAAAGTAATTATTTATGATGTATTTTTGCAAAATAAATTTTTTATCAATGTTAGAAAACACAGAACGTACAGAATTAAGCAGCTTAGGGGAATTTGGATTGATTAAACATTTAACACAGTTTATAGAATTAAAAAATGAAAGTTCTGTAAAAGGTGTTGGTGATGATGCTGCTGTGATTGACAATAAAAACAAATTAACTGTTGTTACAACAGATATGTTGGTAGAAGGTGTTCATTTTGATTTAGCATACGCTCCACTAAAGCATCTTGGTTACAAGGCTATAAATGTAAACGTTTCAGACATTTATGCCATGAATGCAACACCTAAACAAATTACTGTTTCTATTGCAATTTCAAATCGTTTTTCGGTTGAAGCAATTGAAGAATTATATTCTGGAATGATGCTGGCTTGTCATAAACACAAAGTAGATATTGTTGGTGGCGATACTACAACAAGCAAAAGCGGTTTAATAATAAGCATTACCGCTATTGGAGAAGTAAACGCAGATGAATTAGTTTATAGAAATGGGGCGAAAGAAGGTGATTTGCTTTGTGTTACTGGAGATTTAGGAGCAGCATACGTGGGCTTACAATTATTGGAAAGAGAAAAACAAATATTTATGGAGAGCCCAGGCGTACAACCTGATTTAGAGGGGAACGATTACATTTTAGAACGCCAATTAAAACCAGAAGGAAGAAAAGATATTCCTGTTTTGCTACAAAAATTAGAAGTAAAACCAACATCCATGATTGATATTTCAGATGGTTTAGCATCTGAAACGTTACACCTCTGCACACAATCAGAAACAGGATGTAATTTATTTGAAGAAAAAATTCCTATTGACCCATCTACATACAATGCTGCACGTGAGTTTAATTTAGACCCAACTGTTTGTGCATTAAGTGGCGGAGAAGATTATGAATTGCTCTTTACAATTGACCAAAGTGATTTTCCTAAAATAAAAGCCAATCCAGATATTACGGTAATTGGTCACATGACAAATAAAAAAGACGGTGTAAATTTAATTACAAAAGGTGGCTCATCTACTCCTTTAACAGCACAAGGTTGGGATGCTTTCTTGAAAAAATAATTTTGCTTTTTTATTTCAAGCTTTGTAAAGCCTTTTTAAAGCTTACTTTATCATCCACAATTTTTGCAAGCGCATCAATACTTACACGCTCTTGTGTCATTGTATCTCTAAAACGTATAGTAACCGTATTGTCTTCTAAAGATTGGTGATCTACAGTCACACAAAATGGAGTACCAATAGCATCTTGTCTGCGGTAACGTTTTCCGATTGTATCTTTTTCATCATACGTTGTAGCATGATCAAATTTTAATAAATCTAAAATTTCACGCGCTTTTTCTGGTAAGCCATCTCTCTTTAGTAAGGGAAGAACCGCCACTTTTATTGGCGCTAAAAATGTAGGAAGATTCAATGCTGTACGTGTTGTTCCATCTTCTAGTTTTTCTTCCACAAATGCTTTTGACATTACCGCCAAGAACAATCTATCCAAGCCTACAGATGTTTCAACAACATAAGGAACATAATTTTGACCTGCCTGCCGTTGCACAGTGCCATCGGCACTGGCAGGCAGGTTTAACTCAGGATCGAAGTATTGTAATTTTTTTCCTGAATGTTGTTCATGTGCTTTTAAATCAAAGTCGGTACGAGAATGAATTCCTTCCAATTCTTTAAATCCAAAAGGGAAATTGAATTCAATATCACAAGCGGCATTTGCATAATGTGCTAATTTAATATGGTCATGAAAACGGTAATTTGTTTCTCCAAATCCTAATGAATTATGCCATTTCATGCGAGTTTCTTTCCAGTAGTTATACCATTCCATTTCAGAACCTGGCCTCACAAAAAATTGCATTTCCATTTGTTCGAACTCACGCATACGGAATATAAACTGACGTGCAACAATCTCATTACGGAATGCTTTACCCGTTTGAGCAATCCCAAAAGGAATTTTCATCCGTCCTGATTTTTGAACATTTAAAAAGTTTACAAAAATTCCTTGTGCAGTTTCAGGGCGTAAATAAATAATGTTTGAATCCTCTGTTACAGCACCCATTGATGTGCTAAACATCAGGTTGAACTGACGAACTTCTGTCCAGTTTTTTGAACCAGAAATTGGGCAAACAATTTCACAATCAATAATAATTTGACGAACACCTTCTAAATCATTTTTCTCTAATGCATCTTTAAATTTTGCAAGTATTGCATCTGCTTTCGCTTGATTTTCCAATACTCGTGCATTGGTGGCTCTAAACTGAGCTTCATCAAATGCATCTCCAAAACGTTCTTTTGCTTTATCAACTTCTTTTTGGATTTTTCCTTCAATTTTTGCTACATGCTCTTCAATCAACACATCTGCGCGGTAACGTTTTTTACTGTCTTTATTATCAATCAATGGATCATTAAAAGCATCCACGTGTCCAGAAGCTTTCCAAGTGGTTGGATGCATAAAAATGGCAGCATCAATACCCACAATATTTTCGTGCATTTGCACCATTGCTTTCCACCAATAGTCGCGCAAATTCTTTTTCAATTCAGCACCCATTTGTCCGTAATCATAAACAGCACTTAATCCATCATAAATTTCGGAGCTTTGAAAAATAAATCCGTACTCTTTTGAATGTGAAATAATGTTTTTAAAAATATCTTCTTGGTTTGCCATAACATTTTTGTGATAAGGTGCAAAAGTATAAAAATCAAACATAAGTTTGATTTGATTTTTTACAAATTAAAGTCCTCTTTTTTAGCTCTTTAAGTTTATGATTAAAACTTAAGGATTTTTATGTATGTTTTTTTTATATTTTGTGAGCAACTAAATTTAATTATTAACTAAACAAATCTAAATGAAACAAAAAAAAGCAAAACTAACGGTGTTGTTTTTGGCTGGGATTGGCTTATCAGGGTTGCAAGCCCAAGATGCCACAACAGCTGCTGGAGGCGATGCATCTGGTTCAGGAGGAAGTGCAAGTTATTCGGTAGGACAACCTGTCTATACCAGTAACACAAGTGCTTCTGGGAATGTGAATCAAGGTGTTCAGCAACCTTATGAGATTATCATTACCAGCGTAAACAACAATGCTGACATCAACTTAATGCTGTCAGTCTATCCTAATCCTTCCATTGATTACATTAATCTTGTGGTGGGAAGCAAGGATTTAACAAACATTACCTTTCAATTGTATGATGTACAAGGAAAAGTATTAGTGAACCAAAAAGTTACTTCATCACAAACATCTATTAGGATGGCTGATTTTGCGACTGGTGTTTATTTTTTAAACGTGGTTGACAAAAATTCAGAAGTAAAAACATTTAAAATCATTAAAAACTAAAAACTATGAAAAAAATATTTACGCTTGTAGCAGCTTTTATGCTTACAATGGGTGCGTTTGCCCAAGCTCCTCAAAAAATGAGCTATCAAACAGTTATCAGAGATGGTGCTAATACACTTGTATCATCTACTGCGGTTGGTATTCAAATATCTGTATTACAAGGGTCGCCTACTGGTACTGCTGTATTTGTAGAAACTCATAATCCTACTACTAACGCTAATGGATTAGCTAGTTTAGAAATTGGGATGGGTACGGCTGTTACTGGGACTTTTGCTGGGATCGATTGGTCTGCTGGCCCTTATTTTATTAAAACAGAAACTGACCCTATGGGCGGTACTTCTTATACTATTTCTGGAACAAGTGAATTAGTAAGTGTTCCTTACGCATTGTTCTCTGCTAATGGAACACCAGGACCTATTGGTGCTACTGGAGCTACAGGGGCTAACGGAGTTGATGGTATAGATGGAATTAACGGTATGGATGGCGCTACTGGGGCGACAGGTGCTGCTGGTGCTAATGGTGTGGATGGAGCAACAGGTGCAGCAGGAACTAACGGTGTAGATGGAGCAACGGGCGCTACGGGTGCTACTGGTATTGCTGGTACTAATGGAACCAACGGTGTTGACGGAGCTACTGGAGCTACTGGAGCTACTGGTACTGCAGGAACTAACGGAACCAATGGTGCTACGGGTGCTACGGGTGCTGCTGGCACTAACGGTGTTGACGGTGCTACTGGAGCTACTGGTACTGCAGGAACTAACGGAACCAATGGTGCTACGGGCGCTACGGGTGCTGCTGGTACTAACGGTGTTGACGGTGCTACTGGAGCTACTGGTACTGCTGGAACTAACGGAACCAATGGTGCTACGGGCGCTACGGGTGCTGCTGGTACTAACGGTGTTGACGGTGCTACTGGAGCTACTGGAGCTACTGGTACTGCAGGAACTAACGGAACCAATGGTGCTACGGGTGCTACGGGTTTAACTGGACCTACAGGCCCTGGTACTGTTTCTGGAACTGTTAACTATGTTTCTAAATTTACTGCAGCTACAACTCTAGGAAATTCTCAAATTCAAGATAATGGAACAAGTGTTTCAATCGGTTTAGTTACACCATCAATACAATATTTGGTTTATGCATACCGCCAACAATTGACTGTTAATGGCGATGGGCAATCTACGCTTTTTGGTTATAGAACACGTGATACACAAAATGATGGTATTGGGTATGGTCGGGCTGCTGTAAACAGTGCTACTGCAGGATACAATTTTTGGGGAGACGTTTACACTTTTGGTGTAGCTGGACATAGTTATAATGACTACACTAGAACTGGTGGCGTATTAGGTGCTGAAGTAAATGGTGCATATTGGGGATCTTTAGGGTACAGAAATAGTGGAGCAACAAACTATGGTGTTTATGGTTCTGCTGCATATGCATCTGGTGCTGGTTTAGCTCCAACAACTGCTGGTGGTGGTATTGGTGGTGGTTTCTTTGGCATGGTTGGAACAATCTCTAAAGGTTCTGTTATCGGTCAATTAAATGCTGGTGAATTATTTGCAGCATATAACATCGGGGATGTTTACACTTCTGGAAAAAACATTGAAATGGTTGCTACTAATAACACAGTAGTTGCTGCTTATTCTGTTACTTCTACTGAAGCTGTTGTTTACAAAAAAGGCAAAACACAATTGGTTAACGGTACAGCTACTATTACTTTTGATGAAAACTATTCAAAATTATTAGGAGAAAACCCAATTGTTACAATTACTCCAGTTGGAGAATGTAACGGTGTTTATATTGCATCTGTTACTAAAACTGGTTTTGTTGTGAAAGAGTTAAACGGAGGAAGTTCAAATGTAGAAATCAACTGGATTGCTGCTGGCGATAGAGTTGATGCTAAAACAACTGAAGTTCCTGCATTCATTAAAACAACGTCTTTTGATACTAACTTAAACAAAGTAATGTTTAACGATGGTAACAAATCTCAATCTGCTGAAGGAATTTGGTGGGATGGCAGTGAATTACAATTTAATAAAAACTACCCTGCTTCTATTAATCCTTCACGTGAGGAAAAAAGATAAGCATAATTTTTATTTTTTACAAAAAAGGCTTCCTAAATTTAGGAAGTCTTTTTTGTTTCTATAAATTCCATTTGTAATTATACTTCTATCTTTGTACAATAGATTTATGAAAATAAAATTTTTCTTTTTTTTTATTGTTATTTCTCTTTTAACACAAGGTCAAAACAAAAAAGATTCTGTTCGGTTAATTAATAGCTATCAAAATAGTATTAAATTTTTAGCATCTGATAGTTTAAAGGGAAGGGAGGTCTCTTCTGTTTATGAAGATGTTGCTGCTAAATTTATTATTAATGAATTCAAAAAAGTCAAAGGGTTTAAGCCTAAAATTGAGGATTTTAATTATTTACATCCTGATTCTTTGATAGAAAAAAAATCAAAAAATATTTATTGCTTTATAAATAATGATGCCGACAGCACTGTGTTAATAGGAGCGCACTATGAACATATTGGTTTGGGCGGAAAGCTATCTTATAGCTTAAATAAAAAAAACGAAATACATAATGGTGCCGATGATAATGCATCAGGAGTTGCTTTAATTTTAGGTTTAGCCAGCACATTTAAAAAATGGCAAAATAAAAAATATAACTACATTTTTGTCGCATATTCCGCCCATGAAATAGGATTATATGGCTCCACTTCTTTTTATAAATTTAGCAAAGCAAAATTTCCGCCAATATGCCAAGTCTTAAATTTCGATATGGTAGGTAGGCTTGACAAAACTGCTCCTATTATTAATGTTTACGGTTTAGGAAACGCAACTGCTAAAACAAAAAATTATTTAGATTCTATTTCTTCATTACAAACAAAAATTTATACAGATAATGGGTCAAAGATAATAGACACAGATTGCAGAGCATTTGTAAATAACAACACAAAGTGTCTCTCGTTTACTACTGGAATCCATGATGATTATCATAAAGTTAGTGATGATGAGGGTAAAATTAATTATTCAGGGATTTTCCAGATTCAAAAACTTGTAGAAGATTTACTTCAAATTATTTTATAAAAATTAGGACATGATAGCAATCGACAACACAATAGTATCGGAACATTTATTAGAAAAAAAATTTGTTTGTGATTTAAATGCATGTAAAGGGGAATGCTGTGTAGCAGGAGATTCAGGTGCGCCTTTGGACGAAGAAGAGATTTCTATACTAGAAGACATTTGGGATGAAGTAAAACCATACTTACCAAAAGATGGTGTAAAAGCAATTGAAAAACAAGGAGTGTCTGTTGTTGATAGTGATGGAGATTATACCACTCCATTGGTAAAAGGCAAGCATTGTGCTTACACTATTTTTGATAATGACATTGCAAAGTGTGGAATTGAACAAGCTTATTACGATGGAAAAATAAAATGGAAAAAACCCATCTCTTGCCATTTATATCCTGTTCGCATCAGCAAATACAAAGATTACGATGCTGTAAATTACCACAAATGGGAAATTTGTAAACCCGCTTGTGAGTGTGGCGTCAAGTTAGATGTGCCCGTTTATAAATTTTTGAAAGAACCATTAATTCGCAAATATGGTAAAGATTGGTACAAGCAATTAGAACTTGCTGATAAGATGCAAAATCCTAAAAAATAAACTCTTCAAAATAGTTGTTTTTATTGGCATTTCAAAGCATATAGGTATCAATGGTGCATAACACTAAAAACAAATTTTTCTGATTACAGCAAATTTTTTTTCGTTTAATTTTCAGAAATTTTTAGCTTTTTATTAAAGCCTTGTTTTTTAATACATTGGTTAATTCTTAACATTCGTCTGTTAATTTCGCGTGTTTATAACTTTGGACAAATGTTAATTCTATCTACTTGACACAGTCCATTTTTTTCCAAACATTTGTGAACCGCAAATTTAATTAGCAAGATTTTATTAAAATCAACAAAATAGAGGGGTTTAGAGCCTCAGGGGATTTTTTCCCTCTTATTTTAAAAAAATTAAACTTGCAGAGGGTTGATAAACAAAGAATTACAGAATTTTAAACAAACTACAACATGACAGAAGAGCCAATACTAAAGGAAAATAAAGACAGATTTGTTCTTTTCCCAATAAAACACGATAACATTTGGGAAATGTATAAAAAAGCAGAAGCTAGTTTTTGGACAGCAGAAGAAATTGACCTTAGCCCAGATTTAGGTGATTGGGAAAACAAACTAAACGATGATGAAAAACATTTCATTAAACACGTTTTGGCATTTTTTGCTGCTAGCGATGGGATAGTAAATGAAAACCTTGCTATTAATTTTATGAATGAAGTTCAGTATCCAGAAGCTCGCTGTTTTTATGGCTTCCAGATAATGATGGAAAATATCCATTCTGAAACATATTCATTACTAATTGACACATATATTAAAGATCCAAAGGAAAAAGATATGCTTTTTCATTCCATAGACACTTTGCCATGCGTTGGAAAAAAAGCTGATTGGGCTTTAAAATGGATAGGAAACGGAACCTTTGCAGAAAGACTTATTGCTTTTGCTGCCGTTGAAGGAATTTTCTTTTCTGGAAGCTTCTGTTCCCTATTTTGGTTAAAAAAACGTGGTTTAATGCCAGGTTTAACATTTTCAAATGAATTAATTTCTCGTGACGAAGGGTTGCATTGCGATTTTGCTTGCTTACTTTATAGCGAATTAAAAAACAAATTGCCACAAGAAAAAGTAACAGCCATTATCACAAATGCTGTTGAAATTGAAAAAGATTTTGTTTCAGATGCATTACCTGTTAGATTAATTGGAATGAATGCTGATATGATGTGCCAGTACATTGAATTTGTTGCTGACAGACTATTGGTAGCCTTAGGCTGTCCTAAAGCATACAATGCAACCAATCCATTTGATTTCATGGAATTGATTTCATTACAAGGAAAAACAAATTTCTTTGAAAAACGTGTTGCAGAATATCAAAAAGCAGGAGTAGCAGGAAATAAAGAAGACAATGTATTTAGCATGGATGCTGATTTTTAGTTTTTAAGTACTAAGTATCAGGTAAAAAGTACAAGGAATTAAGAATATGCATAAATACAAAGAGCTGACAGTATGGAACAAAGCAGTTGAGTTGGCGGTTGATGTTTATCAAATCGTAAAAGAGTTTCCAAAAGAGGAACAGTATGGTTTGATATCGCAAATAAAAAGATGTTCTGTTTCGATTGCATCAAATATTGCAGAAGGAGCAGGAAGGAATACAAACGGAGAGTTCGTTCATTTTTTAGGAATTTCTAATGGATCCTCTTCGGAGTTAGAAACCCAACTTATTGTAGCTAATAAATTAGGGTACATAAAGAATGAAACACTAGAAACAACGATTAAAAGAATTAATGAAGTACAAAATATGACTTTTAAACTTCAACAAACAATAAAGAATAACTAAACAAATTATCATAATACTTAATACAAACTACTTAATACTTTATTTATGTACGTAATCAAAAGAGACGGTAACCGCGAATCGGTAAAATTCGACAAAGTAACAGCTCGTATTCAAAAACTTTGCTATGGCTTAGACCCTGTGCACGTTAGCCCAATTAATGTGGCAATGAAGGTAATTGAAGGTATTTACGAAGGTGTTACTACCAGCGAGCTTGATAATCTTGCTGCCGAAACTGCTGCTTCGCTTACTACTAAGCACCCCGACTATGCGCTTTTAGCAAGCCGCATAGCAGTTTCTAACTTACACAAAAACACCAATAAGTCGTTTTCAAAAACAATGGAAGCGCTGTACCACTATATTGACCCTAAAACTGGGAAAAAAGCTCCATTAATTGCTGATGATGTGCACGAAATAATTCAAAAAAATGCTCAAGAATTAGATTCTACAATCATCTATGACAGAGATTTTGGATATGATTATTTTGGATTCAAAACTTTAGAACGATCTTATTTATTAAAACTAAACGGACAAGTTGCGGAACGCCCACAACACATGGTAATGCGTGTAGCTGTTGGTATTCACAAAGACGATATTGCATCTGTAATTGAAACATATAATTTAATGAGTGAGCGTTGGTTTACACATGCTACTCCAACATTGTTTAATGCAGGAACACCAAAACCTCAAATGTCGTCTTGCTTTTTATTAACTACAAAAGATGATAGCATTGAAGGAATTTATGATACATTAAAATCTTGTGCTAAAATTTCACAAAGTGCTGGAGGAATTGGATTAAGCATTCACAACATTCGCGCTACGGGTTCTTACATCCGTGGAACAAATGGAACATCAAACGGTATTGTTCCAATGTTACGTGTATTTAATGATACTGCTCGTTATGTTGACCAAGGTGGTGGAAAACGTAAAGGTTCTTTCGCAATTTATTTAGAGCCTTGGCATTCTGATATTTTTGAATTCCTTGATTTACGCAAAAACAATGGTAAAGAAGAAATGCGTGCACGTGATTTATTCACTGCCATGTGGACGCCAGATTTATTCATGAAACGCGTAGAGGCAAATGCTGAATGGAGTTTATTTTGCCCAAATGAAGCGCCAGGATTAGCTGAATGTTGGGGTGAAGAGTTTGAAGCGCTTTACACAAAATACGAAAAAGAAGGTCGCGCACGCAAATCAATACCAGCACGTGATTTATGGTCTGCTATCATTCAATCACAAATTGAAACAGGCAATCCATATATGTTGTACAAAGATGCAGCTAACAGCAAATCAAACCAACAAAATTTAGGAACCATAAAATCTTCTAACTTATGTTGCGAGATTATGGAATACACATCAAAAGACGAAATTGCTGTTTGTAATTTAGCATCTATTGCATTGAATCGTTTTGTTGAAGATGGACAATTTAATCACCAACGACTGTTTGAAATTACATACGTAATTACAAAAAATTTAAATAAAATAATTGATCGTAATTATTATCCAGTGGCAGAAGCGCGTAATTCAAACTTACGTCACCGCCCAATTGGAATTGGCGTTCAAGGTTTAGCTGATGCATTTATTTTAATGCGTTTCCCTTTTGATTCTCCAGAGGCAGTTCAGTTGAACAAAGATATTCACGAAACAATTTACTACGCTGCTATGACTGCTTCTAAAGACTTAGCAAAAATAGATGGTCCTTACGAAACATTCGCAGGTTCTCCTGTATCAAAAGGCATTTTCCAATTTGATATGTGGGGAGTAAAACCAAGCAACCGTTGGGAGTGGGATGTATTAAAAGAAGAGGTGAAACAATATGGTGTGCGTAATTCATTGTTGTTAGCACCAATGCCAACAGCTAGTACATCACAAATTTTAGGTAATAACGAATGTTTTGAACCTTATACATCAAACATTTATTCAAGACGTGTATTGTCTGGAGAGTTTATTATTGTAAACAAACATTTATTAAAAGACCTAGTGAAATTAGGCATTTGGAATGATAAATTAAAAAGCAAAATTATTGCAGCAAATGGTTCGGTACAAGGAATAGCTGAAATACCTGATAATATTAAAGCATTGTATAAAACAGTTTGGGAGATTTCACAAAAAGTAATCATTAACATGGCTGCTGACCGTGGAGCATATATTTGCCAATCGCAATCATTAAACTTATTTGTACAAGATGCAAATTTTGCAAAATTATCAAGTATGCATTTCTATGGTTGGAAAGCAGGTTTAAAAACTGGAATGTATTACTTACGTACAAAAGCTGCTGCTGATGCAATTAAATTTACTGTAGAAGCAGAGGCAAAAACAGAAACACCAGAAGTGCTGGGCAACGAAGATGTTTTAATTATTGAGCGCCAACAACAAATGAGTGCAGAACGTCAAGCATTACTTGAAAAACAAACAGCTGAAAAAGCAGCCGAAGTAGCATCACAATTATCTTGTTCATTAGATAATCCAGATAGCTGCGAAGCTTGCGGAAGTTAAGTTATATTTTAACACAAAACCCTACAAGCCTTTTAATTGTAGGGTTTCGTGTGTTAAAAAGTAGGTTAAAAGAAGTTTTTAAAGATTATTTTTGTTCCCAATAATGTAAGATCTTTGTATTAACAAACAAAAAGCACGCTAAATAATTAGCGTGCTTTTAAAAACCTTGAGAGATGAGAAGCGAAGTTGGTCTCATTAGCCAACTTAGTTTTAGGGCCATCTCGATTGCAAGCCGGGTATTGAAAGTTCATTTACTTTTGATACTCGGTTTTGTCATTTTTAACTACACAAATATATACTAAAATTATATATTACGGTTTACATTTTTGTAAATCTATTAACAAAATAATGTTGGTTTTTTGTTCTTCCAAAAATAGTTATTATTCTTCCGAAGCAGCGCGTAAGCCCTGAAGGCAAACGAAGCCGTTTCGCCAGTGGGAAGCGATTTTGCCTTCTTGATTTTTTGTTTCTTTTTCATCAAGGAAAAACAAAACATAAGATTTTAAAATCTTTTTATTTTTGTAAAAGCAATAAAAAGATCAGGGGTATATGACAAAAAACAAATCAGGGATAGTGCCAGACGAACTGGTGATGAATAAAATTTATTTCATCCGCAACCAAAAAGTAATGTTAGATAGTGATTTAGCTGAACTTTATGGAGTAACCACAGGAAACTTAAATAAAGCTGTAAAAAGAAATATTAAACGATTTCCAGAAGACTTTATGTTTCAACTTACACATAATGAATACGATTCTTTAAAATTCCAAATTGGAATCTTAAAGAAAGGACAGCACTCAAAATATTTACCATACGTATTCACAGAACAAGGAGTTGCAATGCTTTCAGGCGTACTGAGTAGTGACAGAGCAATAGCAGTAAACATTCAAATAATGCGCATTTTTACTCGCATTCGCCAAATGCTCAGCGATAATACCGAACTAAGACTAGAAGTAGAAAAAATAAAAAAGAAACTAGATAACCAAGATAAAAACATGGAAATTGTTTTTCAATATTTGGATGAATTGATTGAAAAAAAAGAAACACCAAAGCCAAGAAAACAAATTGGATTTAAAATAAAAGGAGAATGAATTTTTCTCATTTTATTATTTAAAAAATTGTAAATTTGAGAAAACAACAATAAATATGCTTAATAAAGCCCAAGTACTTAAATCATTAAAAAATCTTCCTGAAACTTTTTCAGTGGATGAGATAATTGACAGAGTTATTTTGCTTCAAAAAATAGAACTAGGAATAGAGCAATCCTCTTCTAATAAAGTAAACTCTACAGCAGAATCAAAGAAGAAGCTTAAAAAATGGCTGAAATAAATTTTACTGATCAGGCTTTAGCTGATATTGAGAATATTGCTATTTTTATTTCTAAAAATTCGGAGAAATACGCAAAAATACAGGTTCAACGTTTTTTTAAGCGAGTTGAAGTACTTGAAGAAAAGCCTTTATCTGGAAGAATTGTTCCTGAAATAAATAATAAAAACATTAGAGAATTAATTATGGGCAATTACCGTATAATTTATTTAATCATAAATAAGTCTAGAATTGATATTCTTACAATTCACAGTAGTTATATGCTTCTTTCAAATTCTCCAGCATTTACAAAAAAATAACCCAGTCTCCAATTTATTCACTTTCATTTTTGGCAGTAAAGTTGTATAATTGTAAAGCACTAAAATTTATACGATGAAAAAAACAATTACTCTTTTCTTATTATTGGCTGGCTTTTGGGCAAACGCTCAAAAAATTTCATACATGTCTGCTACAATTAATTATACCCAATTACCCGTTACGCCATTAGATAAAGCTTATAAAAACTACCAAGTTTTAATATTATCTGATTACTTGCAAAAAAATGCGCAAGCAAAAGCAAAATATCAAACAGATGCTGCAAAAGCAGAAAATGATTACCAAACAGAAGCAAAAAAATACTGGCAAACCAGATTACAAGATTCATTAACTGTAGAAACACAGTTAAATGTATGGTTCCGTTTAACACCTCAACTACAAGCGGTTACTCCTCGCCCCGTTTTTCAGCCTCAACCAATGCCTGTAAAAGCTATTGTTACAGAACCCCTTTACGATAAAGAGTTTAATAATGATTTGCTTGCCACACAGCATATAAAATTAGAAGGCTATAATCGTTTACCTGAAAATGCTGTTATTATTCAAATAAATATGATTGGATTTGAAAGCACAGAAGCAAAACCTACAACACAAAAAAAGCAAGTAAAAGGTGCGGATGGCAGAATGAGAGATACACTTACATACGTTTATCAATTTAATTACCGCCATACATTTAAAGTAAAAATTCTTTTACCAAATGGTAAATTTGCAATGGATGAATTGTTTCCTTCCACAATAAATTATTCCACTTTTAATTCAAAAGAATTTTATAATCAAGCAGAATTAGAAGGATATTGGTATGCACAAAAAAACAATGAAATTAGTGCTGCACAAGAAAAAGTGGCAAAAGACAATTTAAAAGCCATTAATGATTATTTAAATGACAACTATGGCTTCATTCCTAAGTCTCGTACGGTACAAGTAATTTATCCATCAGCAAAAAAAGTTAATTATGATGATTTAAAAGATGCAGCCACAAATGCAAAAAGTGGATATGGAATAATTACCAATCCTGCTACAGCTCAACAAGGAGAGGAATATTTACGCAAAGCAATAGCAACATGGGAAACAGCATTAAAAGAAAGTAATTTAACAAGCAAAAAAGCAAGAATAAACGAAAATGTAACCGAATCTATTTTGCTGAATTTAGCAGAAGCCTATATTTGGTTAAATGATTTTATTAAGTCTCAAGAATATTTAAATAAGTTGGATACATTTAAAATTTCTGGTCGTGAAAAGGGAATAAAAGCAAGTATTCGCGCTTTCAATACCGACCAAAACATGCGTTATAGTGCAAATAATAAGTAATAAATATTTACTATATTTGGTTTACACCAAAACCACAAAACTATGACTGTAAATTTTCTAATTATTTTTTTAGCCTCATTAATCCCTATGGCACTGGGTTTTATTTGGTATAATCCAAAAGTATTCGGTACTGCTTGGATGAAATCAGCAGAAATAACAGAAGACAAAATGAAAGGCGCTAACATGGCTTTAATTTTGGGTTTGTCTTTTATATTTTCTTTTTTAATTGCTATGGCAGAACAGTTTATGGTAATTCACCAATGGCATATTTATTCTATTTTAATGAATGATATGGATCTAAAAGATCCAGAATCAGCTACAAGCTTAATGCTTAAAGATTTTATGGAAAAATATGGCAACAACTTCCGCACCTTTAAACATGGTGTTTTTCATGGTGTTTTTGCTGGTTTGTTTTTCGCACTACCCATTCTTGGAGTAAATGCTTTGTTTGAACGCAAAGGATTTAAATACATAGTAATAAATGCAGGTTACTGGACAGTAGCATTGGCATTAATGGGAGGCGTTATCTGCGCTTTTGCATAATTCATCCACATTAAATTATTCAACCCCGAACCTTTCGTTCGGGGGTTTTGTTTTATATTACACCTAAACAACACTTAAACAATACTATTAAAGCTTTATATTAATAATTAATGCAATTAAAATGATATTTAAAGAATTATTAGTGTATTTTTAAATGCTATTTTGCTTTATTTTCGTATAAAAATTTAAAAATGAAAAAATTAAGTTCGAATGAGTTCGAAAGCCTTGAATTGCGAGGAAAAGGAAGAAGTTCGCACATTTTTAATTCTATCATAAATTTAAAAGTTGGCGAAGCTATCTTATTGGAAAAAAAAGATTGGACTCGGAAAGCAGGCCCATCAACACTTGTGCGCTATATTGAAAAAAAACATAACATGAAATTTACATGCGGAGCTGTTACAACTGGCTCTGGGTGGGCAATTAAACGAATTGAAAACAAAAATCAGCAAGTAATCGAAAGCACTAAGATTACAGAACAACCTAAAAAGGTTGACATTGAGCCTACTTCAAAAAATACAAGCGAAAATGAAAACAGACTAAATTTAAAATCTGACTTGGTTGTTTTTTATTTAGGAAGAATGGCTTTTTATAAAATAGAAAGAATAGAAGAATCAATTAAAGCATGTGTAAATAATTTTTGGAAACAAGAACCAGCTTTAGTTACAGAACTTTTTTATGAAATAATAAATTCACTTTCGGAGCAAGGGCATATAGTAATAGAAAACGAAAAAACATATATCCCATTACGTAGAGTTTAGTTTTCTTTATCCTTTAAATTTACTTTTACCTCTACTCCAACGTCTGGCTTTTCAATCAATTCAGCCATTTTGCTTTTGTTTAATGCTGGAATTAATGTTGGGGCAATTTTTCCAACAGGCTTATACAACAATGATTCTTCTTTAGATTTAAATGAGATAAAAGGGTAGCTCTGCTCCACTGCATCAATCACAAAAATAATTACACTCATAATCATTGCATATTTTAATGCGCCAACAATTGCTCCTCCTATTTTATTTACAGCAGTAAGTGCCATTCCTTCTACTGCACGTTGAACCAACTTTGCAACAAGAAACACCGTTGCTATTATTAAAATAAAAGTAATAGCAAAAGATAATATTGGTAAGTAAGGCGATTTCCAATCAAACCACTCTGTAATTTTATTAGCTACATAATCAGAGAACTTCATTCCTCCCCAAACGCCTAAACCAAAAGCAATAAAAGTTGCCGCTTCAACAATTAAGCCTTTTGAAAAGCCTTTGTACAAGCCCCAAACCAAAGGAATACAAAGTATTATATCTAAATAATTCATTCTTGTTTTTTTTAATGCAACCAAAAAATAAACTATTGCATCTCTTACAAAGAAAGCATGAAACACTTTTAAAAAATCAAATCAACCCAAAACTTATTAATAAACTATTGTTCAATTAAATAACTACTCTAAAATGAAAAAATTTCTTACTACTATTTTTGTTACTTTAATAAGCATAAGCGCTTTTTCTAGTGGCCATGTTGCAACAGCAGTTGGAACAAATGTTACTTGTAACGGGCTTTGTAATGGTTCTGCTACAGCCTATGCAAGTGGTGGTGTTGGTCCATATGGTTACACATGGACTGGTCCTTCAAGCTACACAGCAACAGGACAAAACATAACAGGATTGTGTGCGGGAACATATGTAGTAACTGCAATTGACAGCAGCGACATGAGTACCGCTTTTTATACATTAATTATTACTCAGCCTGCACCACTCGTTGTCAACTCACCTGGAACTATTCAAACTTGTTCGGGAAGTTGTGTTACATTAAATGTTTCTGTAACAGGAGGGACACCAGGTTACACTTATAATTGGACTCCAGCAGTGGGTTTATCATCACCAACGGTTCCAACGCCAATTGCTTGCCCTACAACTAATATCACTTATACGGTTACGATTACAGATGGCAATGGCTGTGTAGCAAGTAATATAGTTTCTGTAATGGTAAATCCCTTACCAACTATTTCGTTAACACCAAATCCTACATCATGCACTTCTTGCACAGGAAGTATCGCTAATTCTACTACAGGAGCAATCACTTATTCTTGGACTGGACCTTCTGGGTATTCCTCAACAAATACAAATCTTACGAATTTATGTGCAGGAACATTTACACTAAATGCAACTAGTTCTGCTGGATGTGTAGCTACGGGAACTAGTACTGTGGGTGGAGGATCTTCACTTACAGCATCTATTTCAGGAACAAATGCTACTTGTAATGGTGTGTGTGATGGTACACTAACGGCAACAGCAAGCGGAGGAACACCACCTTATACTTATTCATGGATGCCAGCAGGAATAACTACACCCACTGCAACTAATCTCTGTGCAGGAACATATACAGTAACTGTTTCTGATAATGCAGGTTGTACTTTTACTGCTGTTGGAACTGTTATCCAGCCGACACAAATTATTACAAACTTGTCGCCAATGCTGGCAACATGTGGATTGTGTGATGGAGCCATAAACAGCTCTACTACTGGAGGAACCGCTCCTTATGCTTATTCTTGGAGTCCTGGCGCAATGACAATTCCAAATCCAATAAACTTGTGTGCTGGTACATATATAGTAACAGTTACAGATATGAATGGCTGTACACAAACAACAAGTACTGTTGTTTCAAGTGCTGGTGGACCTGCAGTAACATATAACACAACACCATCTGCTTGTAGCCCATGTACAGGAACTGTCACATTAATCCAGTTTGGTGGCACGGCTCCTTATTTATATGATTTAAACAATGGCTCAACACAACAAACGTCAAACGTATTCAATAATGTATGCTCTGGAGCTTATGTAGGAATGGTTACTGATGCGAATGGCTGCGTTGGAGTAGCAACGATGTTTGTTCCAAATGCAGGAATTTCTGGCTTAACAATTACTCAAAATATCACACAAGAATCTGGAGCAGGTTTAGCTGATGGTTCAATAGACTTAACACTAACTGGCAGTTCAGGACCTTATACTTTTTTGTGGAGTAATGGAGCAACTACAGAAGACATTTATTCTCTTTCTGGTGGAGTATATTCTGTAACCATTACCGATGCTGGCGGAAATTGTATTACCTATACATACACAGTAGCAACAACACCAAATTATGGATATGTAACTGGCGTATTGTATAATGATACTAATCAAAATTGTGTATTCGATTCTGGAGAATCACCATTAGTGAACTATTGGGTGTCTGTAACAAACGGGACAAATACTTATTGGGGTTTAACTAATAGTGCAGGAGCTTACAGCATTTGGGTGCCTTCAGGAAATTACTCTGTTATTCCCCAAAATGTTACAAACTTAACAGCTGGTTGTCCTGCTTCTTATTCAATAACAGTAACAAACGGAAGCACAATTGGGAATAATAATTTTTCTTACAATGTACCAGCTGTATATGATGTATGTGTTAGTGCATGGAGTCCTGGAATTGTACCTGGCTTTAATGGAACATACTACGTTTATTTAAGTAATTATAGTACACTTCCTGTAAGTGGATCTGTTTGTATAACTCTTCCAAGTATTTTAACTTATTTAGGTGCTATGCCTGCTGCTGCTTCTGTTTCTGGAAGTACTGTTTGCTGGAACTACACAAACATTACTGCAGGAATGACAGTATTTACTGTTAACTTCAACACGCCATCTTCGGCTGTTTTAGGAACACCAACCATTGCAACGGTTAATGCAACGGTTACAAGCGGAACAGATATTAATCCAGGTTGTAATACTTTTGTTTATACGCGTTTAATTACTGGTTCTTTCGACCCTAACGACAAAACCGTTTCTCCTTCCGGTATTGGCACAACTGGCGATATTCAAACAAGTGAAAATGAATTTAGTTATTTAATTCGCTTCCAAAATACAGGAACAGCGCCTGCTGTGAATGTTGTAATAAGTGATACTATTTCTAATTTATTAGATGTACAAAGCATTGAAATTTTAAATGCAAGTCATAATTATATGGTAGAATTATTACCAAATAATTTAGTGCGTTTTAAATTTGATAATATCATGTTGCCAGACAGTACCAGCAATGAACCTGCAAGTCACGGACATATTCAATTTAAAATAAACACTGCAAATGCACCAGTTGTTGGGCAAGTAATTGAAAACACTGGATACATTTATTTTGACTTTAATGAAGCTGTTATAACAAATACTGCGATTAATACATATGTTGCACCAGCAGGTATTTCAGATGAATTTTATGTAAATGGGAATATTTCTGTTTCTCCAAATCCATTTACTGATGTTACAACATTTGTAATTAATTCAACAAAAACAAATGAAATTTACTCATTTGAATTGTATG
>CAZJUY010000002.1:0-203366 GCA_964549315.1 uncultured Chitinophaga sp.
TGCCTTTTCTCTAGCTTCGAATTTTTCTCGAAGCATTTCTTTCTCTTTCTTGAGGTTTTCCTTGTTAAAGGCTTTTTGAACATCGTAGAAATTAACGCTTGGATCTTGCATCATTTCTACCCAATTTTGTTTTTGTTTTTGCGCAAACGCTGTGTTTATAAGCAACACAAAGCAAACAACACAATTTAAGAATGTAATTTTTCTCATTGTATCAATAGTTAAATTTAGTTTAGAGAAGTACTAAGGTAATTTCTATTTCTCAGAAAATCAATTTTTTACCTAGATTTTTTCAATAAATCATTTATAGGTAAAATTTTTAGCTTTTTTGTGGGTGGATATTAAAAAAATTTAATTCGTTTGTTTTATATATTTAAGCTGTATTAGCCCTGTATCAAAATGCTTTGGAGGCAGAGCTTTTAATTTAAACTGAGGCGTATTTCCTATAAATAATCGCTTGCCGTCACCAAGAATGATGGGAACAATTGAAATGATAAATTCATCTATTAATTTTTTCTCTAAAAGTAATTTTACAATTTGGGCACCACCATCGCAGTAGATGTCTTTCCCTTCTTTGTTTTTTAAACTCAAAATTAGTTCTTCCAAATCACCATTATAAAAAATCACTCCATTTTCTGGCTCCTTTACTTGTCTTGTAACAATATAACACTTTAGCTTTTCTGCTTGTGGAAAAACGCCTCCTGTTAATTTAAGAACCACATCATACGTTTTTCTGCCTACAATGTAAGTATCTACTGTGTCCATAAACTCTTCGTATCCATAATCTTCCCCAGCTTTTTCAACCATTGAAAGCCACGACAAATCATCATCTTTAGTTGCTATAAACCCATCAAGGCTCATGCTGATATATAATTTAACTTTTGGTTGTTTCATGATTTGCAAAGATAGTTGACGTTAAGCGTAAATTGTTTAAATAAGAAAAGCCACCTTAACAGATGGCTTTTACTTTTTTTGCTCCCCCTCCTGGGCTCGAACCAGGGACCCCATGATTAACAGTCATGTGCTCTAACCAGCTGAGCTAAGGAGGAATTTATCTGGTTATTTTCCTTTATTTAGGCTTACGCCCTGAAAAAAGGAGTGCAATATTAGTGTGTTCGTATCAAATATGCAATATATTTGTGCGAAATTTTTAAAAAATATTATTTATGAGCTTATTAGTTGTAGGAACTGTGGCGTTTGACGCTATCGAAACACCATTTGGAAAAACAGATAAAATATTAGGAGGAGCAGCAACATACATCTCTTTGGCCGCATCTTATTATACAAAAAATATAAATTTAGTTTCTGTTGTTGGAGGAGATTTTCCTCAAGAAAACATAAACATGTTGAACAAACACACGGTAAATACTGATGGTTTACAGATTAAAAAAGATCAAAAAACATTTTTTTGGGCTGGAAAATATCACAATGATATGAATAGCAGAGATACAATTACTACGGAATTAAATGTGTTAGAAACATTCAACCCAATAGTTCCTGAATCGTATCAAGATTGTGAATTTTTAATGCTTGGTAATTTAGTGCCAAAAGTTCAACAGCAAGTGATTACACAAATGAAAAACAGACCAAAGCTAATTGTACTTGACACAATGAATTTTTGGATGGATATTGCGCTGAATGATTTGTTGGAAACAATAAGTATGGTAGATGTTTTAACAATTAATGATGCAGAAGCAAGACAACTTTCTGGGGAATATTCTTTGGTTAAAGCGGCTCAAAAAATATTGTCAATGGGACCAAAATATTTGATAATAAAAAAAGGTGAACACGGTGCACTATTGTTTAACAAAGAACAAGTGTTTTTTGCACCAGCATTGCCATTAGAAGATGTGTTTGATCCAACAGGTGCAGGAGATAGTTTTGCAGGAGGTTTTATTGGTTATTTGGCTGAAACAAAAGATATTTCTTTTGATAATATGAAACGTGCTATCATTTTTGGTTCTGCTACAGCATCTTTTTGTGTTGAAAAATTTGGAACCGAAAATTTAGTAAATCTTACCCAAGAACAAGTTGATGCTCGTGTTCAAGAATTTGTTGATTTAGTACAATTTGATATTGCACTGGTATAACAAAGAATTAACAATATTTTGTTTATAATAATAACACACAAAATAAGTTATTACACAATAATAGCTTTAATTTTGTGTGTTACTTTTTTTATTTATGAATAAGCGCGAAGCTCTATTAAAACAATACTTTTCTAAATCTGCTATTGGTGGAACCATTAGTATAAATGATTTACGTGAAAAAGAGTTTAGTGGTGCTTTTTTAAGCAAAGAAGAAAAACAGGCGCTGGCAAATTTTGATCGTTTTCGTTTAGCGGTTTTAAACGCACAAACAGATGATGAATCTTTTCATAAGCGCTATCAAGAATTACAGGTAATGTCGAACCTTGACGATTACAAAGAATTTTTACAAGAAAAATACTTTTTGTAATTTTTCTATCCGTTTTTTATACTCGTTTCTTGCCCTTCTGCGAATTAATATTTTACTATCTTTGTGTTGCATTTTAAAAAACATATATCATGTTAAATAGTACATTACTTGGAATTTTTGGTTTGGGTGGTCCAGAAATGATCATCATTTTAATAATTGTTTTATTATTATTTGGTGGTAAAAAAATTCCTGAATTAATGAAAGGTCTTGGAAAAGGCGTTAAAGAATTTAAAGACGCATCAAAAGGCAATGAGGAAAACAATAACACTACCGAAAAGAAAGATTAATTATAATTCTTTTTCAAAATCCTTGTTTTAGGTTTTTTGTGTTTTAACTATTTATTCTTTCCTATTTTCTGTGAAAACATATTCTTCTATTTCTGAAGTTCAATCTGATTTGTTTAACAACAACCTAACCTGTGTTGAACTTACTAAATCATACATTGCACGCATTGATGAAAATAAAAAGCTAAATGCTTTTTTAGAAGTATTTGAACAATCGGCTTTAGAAAAAGCAAAACAAGTAGATGAAAAAATAAAAAACAAAACAGCAGGAAAGCTTGCTGGTCTTGTTATTGGGTTAAAAGATAATATCTGTTATAAATCACATAAAGTTTCTGCTTCATCAAAAATTCTTGACAATTTTGAATCACTATACGATGCAACCGTTGTAGAAAGGCTTTTAGCAGAAGATGCAATAATTATTGGGCGACTCAATTGTGATGAATTTGCAATGGGTAGTTCAAATGAAAATTCATCAAAAGGAAATGTTTTAAACCCACACAATACAGAATATGTTCCCGGAGGTTCTTCGGGAGGCTCTGCTGCTGCGGTTGCGGCTAATTTATGTTTAGCAACTTTGGGAACAGACACAGGCGGTTCTATTCGCCAGCCAGCTTCTTTTTGTGGTGTGGTAGGTTTAAAACCCACATACGGAAGAGTTTCGCGCTATGGTGCAATTGCTTATGCTTCTTCTTTTGACCAAATTGGTCCTTTAACAAATACTATTGAAGATGCAGCTTTGATAATGGAAGTAATTGCTGGCAAAGATGAGTTTGACAGTACCGTTTCTTCTAAACCCGTTCCTGAATATTCAAAAGAATTAAAAAATTCTTCCACAAAAAAACACCGAATAGCTTATTTAAAAGACTGCGTAGAAGCAGATGGATTAGATCCAGAAATTAAAAAACGTGTTTTAGAAATTGTAGAAAAATTAAAAACAGATGGACACACTGTTGAAGCCGTTGATTTTCCTTTTTTAGATTATTTGGTGCCAACATATTATGTATTAACCACAGCAGAGGCTTCGTCTAACCTTGCTCGTTTTGATGGAATAAATTTTGGGTATCGCAGTCCAAATGCATTTGATTTGGAATCCACTTATAAAAAATCACGCACCGAAGGTTTTGGAACAGAAGTAAAACGTAGAATCATGCTTGGAACATTTGTTTTAAGTGCTGGATATTATGATGCTTATTATTCAAAAGCACAACGCGTTCGTAGATTATTACAAAATAAAGTAAACGAAATTTTTACAGGTTACGATTTTATATTATCTCCAACAACTCCTGGAACAGCATTTAAATTTGGACAAAAAGGAGCTGACCCAATTGCAATGTATTTAGAAGATATTTTTACTGTATTAGCAAACATTACAGGGCATCCAGCCATTTCTATTCCTGCAGGTAAGCACAGCAATGGAATGCCTTTTGGAGTTCAGATTACAGGAAAGTCTTTTGCTGAAACAGATTTATTTGCAATTGCAAAAGCTATTTAACGGTTTTTATTCTTTAGAAAAAGTCAAAGAAAAACATAACTGCTGCTTGTTCTTTTTTTACTCCTTTAGCAGAACCAATTACGCTTCCATTTTTTCGAACATCTCCATTGCTTTCTATTTTACCAACTACACTTCCGTTAATTCTAACATCTCCATTTGAGTCAACCTTTCCTATCACAGAACCGTTTTTACGAATGTCTCCATTTGATTCAATCTTTCCCTTTACACTTCCATTTACTCTGATATCTCCATTTGATTCAAACTTTCCTTTAACACTACCATTTAAACGCACATCGCCATTTGATTCTATTTTTCCAAATGCAGATCCGCTCTTTCTTAATTCCTGTGCAACTGATAAATTAACAAAAAATAAAACTGCTGCTGCGATAACTATATTTTTGATTTTCATATTTTGTGGGTTTATGTTTATTATTATTTATTAAGTACGTTTTTTATTCCGTTTTATCAGGATAAATCCAAATTGAAATTTTTCCTGGAGCATTTTGTACAGAAAAATCTTCGCTCTCATCGCTCAAATTTATCCTCACTAATCCATATAAATCTGATTTTACAGTCCAAACGGTAAAGCCCATGTGGTCTTGGCTTGCACCATAATGTTGGTTAAAATAATTTTTAAACACATTTAATGTTTCTTCTGTTTTAGTATTGTCATTTACAAAAATATAAGCACGAATTTCATTTAATGTTTTATTCTCAAAAGTATATGCTACACTGTATGTTGCTGTTGTGTCAATAGAATATTCGTAATACAAATAACCCCCGTCTTCTTCGATTGGTTTTTCTTCTTTTACACGAACCGAATCCATCTTGTCTCCCAGCGAAAAGCCTCTAAAAACAGATATTTCAGTACGCATCACATTTTCAAAAACAGAACCGTATTTTGCTAATGGCGATTTATCTGTTCCGCAGCTTGTAATTAAAATTACTGCAAACAAAAAAAGAAAAATGTTTTTAATTTTCATTGGAGGTTGATTAACAATACAAAAGTACAAAAGTTTATTACAACCATTTTTTTCTTTTAAAATAAAATAGCAACAATACAATTATTACTGCCATTAAACCTAAGGCGACTGGATAGCCCCATTTAGAGTGTAGTTCGGGCATAAATTCAAAATTCATTCCATAGATTCCTGCAATAAAAGTTACAGGAACAAAAATGGTAGTGATAATAGTTAACACTTTCATCACCTCATTCATTTTATTACTCACACTTGATAAATAAATATCCATCATACTTGAAAGTAAATCACGATAGGTTTCCACTGTATCAATTACTCGGATAGCATGATCGTGTACATCTCGTAAATAAATATCTGTAGTTGGTTTTATTAATTCGGTTTCAGAACGTTGCATATTATTAATCAACTCGCGCATTGGCCAAACAGCTTTACGGATATAAATCATATCCATTTTCATGTTATGCAATTCATGAAGTGTTTCTCTTGTAGGTTCTCTCATTAATGTCTCTTCTAAATCTTCTATTTTATCTCCGATTTTTTCAAGAATTCCAAAATAGCAATCTACAACAGCATCAAGCAATGCATACGCTAAATAATCGGCTCCCATTTTTCTGATTCGCCCTTTTCCTTGTCTTAATCTGTTGCGTATATAATCAAAAGCATCCCCACCCTCTACTTCTTGAAAAGAAATAACGGTTCCTTCCATCAACACCACGCATAATTGTTCCGAATGCATATCAGACTCTTCTTGCGTTATCATTTTCATCATACAAACCACATAGTTTTCGTAGTCTTCAAACTTCGCTCGTTGATGTGTATTTACAATATCTTCAAGTGTAAGCGGATGTATATTAAATTGCTTGCCGATAGATTCAATAAGTTGAGCATCATGAACGCCATCTACATTTATCCAACGAACCATGTTTGGGTTTATATGTGTAACACACTCGGATAATTCATAAAAATCTTTTTCTATAAATTCCGTTTCGTTGTATTCTATCAAAGTAATTTTTACCTTTTCGGTTTGCTGTTCGCCATAATAAACAACGGTTCCGGGAGGTGCGCCTGTTTTATCTTGTCTGTTGTTCATGCTTTTATATTATTTTTTTACGCAGAGGCGAGAAGACGCATAGAACACTTAACAAATCATAAGAATCATAATAATCCGTGTGCTATTTTTCTTTGTTCCCTTTGCGAAAAACTTAGCGCACTTTGCGTTTAATCTTCCTTTTTGCTTTTCGTTTTATTCCCTTCCACTACAATCACAATTTCCCCTTTAATGGTTTTAGCACTAAAATGTGTTAACAATTCTTGAAGTGTTCCTCTTTTATTTTCTTCATACATTTTTGTCAGCTCTCTAGATACAGAAGCTTTTCTTTCAGCTCCAAAATATTCAATAAACTGTTCTAAGGCTTTTATAAGTCGATGAGGTGATTCATAAAAAACCATTGTCCTTTGTTCATCTACCAATGATTTTATTTTTGTTTGTCGCCCTTTTTTTTGAGGCAAAAAACCCTCGAAACAAAATGTATCGCAAGGCAAACCAGAATTAACAAGTGCTGGCACAAAGGCTGTTGCGCCTGGCAAACACTCTACTTCTATTCCTTTTTCAACACAAGCTCTTACCAATAAAAAACCAGGGTCAGAAATTCCTGGTGTTCCTGCATCTGTAATCAATGCAATTTTTTCACCGCCAGCAATTCGCTCGGCAATCATTTCCACTGTTTTGTGTTCGTTGTGTTGATGGTGAGCTACCAATCGTTTTTCAATTTGTAGGTGGCGCAACAGATTTCCGCTTGTTCGTGTATCTTCTGCCAAAATAAAATCAACCTCTTTTAAAACACGAATTGCGCGAAGTGTTATGTCTTCTAAATTTCCAATAGGTGTAGGTACAATGTATAATTTCAATGTGTTGGGTTTTTTAATCTATCAAACGTACATAATTTTGTTCGTTTTTTAAAATATGCAGTATATTTGTTTGTCTAATTAATTCCCTATTTTATGCTTGATGTTATTAAAAAAGAGAATGTTCTTTTTTTAGATGTAGAAACCGCTCCTTTGGTTTACGATTATGAAAAGTTAAATGATAGCACTCGAAAATTATGGGATGCTAAGTTTAGGTTTCAAACCAATGAAACCCCTAAAGAACATTATAAAAAAGCAGGTATATATGCTGAATTTGCAAAAGTAATTTGTATTTCTGTTGGCTTTTTTAATGGTACCGAATTTCGTATCAAATCGTTTTATGGTGATGATGAAAAAAAGATTCTTTTGGATTTTGCTGCCTTGCTAAACAAACACTTTAATAAAAAGGACAATCGTTTGTGTGCCCACAATGGAAAGGAATTTGATTTTCCTTTTTTATGCAGACGCATGTTGGTGAATGGCATTAAACATCCAAAGGCACTCAATTTATCGGGCAAAAAACCTTGGGAAGTTCCACATATTGATACAATGGAACTTTGGCGTTTTGGCGATTATAAAAATTTTACCTCATTAAATTTACTTGCAAACGTATTTGATATTCCAACTCCAAAAGATGGTATGGATGGAAGTGATGTAGGAAGGGTTTATTGGAAAGAAAAAAACATTGAACGCATCGTTACTTATTGCCAAAAAGATGTTTTAACTGTGGCACAACTCTTACTAAAACTAATGACAGAACCTTTGATTCAAGAAAAAAACATTGTAATTTCAAAATAATAAAACCATGAAAAATTTACTATTAACATTCATCATTGCACTATGCACAAGTTTGGGCTTTGCACAAAACGACACCAACAAAGTGGATGCCGCTGGAAATAAAACTGGATTTTGGAAAGAAAAAATGGATAACATGGATTGGCAAGGAAGATATGAAAACAATAAACGAGAAGGAACATGGGTTGCTTATTATGCCAATGGAATTCCAGGTTATGTAGAAGAATATAAAAATGGAAAAAGAAATGGAATTGTTTTAATGATTGACAAAACAGGATATGTTTTTCAAACAGATGAATATAAAAATGATACGTTAAACGGAACCAGCAGCGCGTATGCTACAGGAGGAAGATTAAAACATCAAATGCATTATAAAAACGGAATGCTGGAAGGAACAAAAAAAATATTTTACAACGAAGGACTTTTACAAGAAGAAGGAACATATAAAAATAATTTACGAAATGGCATTACTAAGTGGTATTACCAAGAAGGGCAATTAAGTGTTGAATACAATTATAAAGATGGAAATTTAGATGGCATACAAAAAACATTTTATAAAAACGGGAATATTAACTCTGAAGTAAAAATGATAAATAGCCTTGAAGAAGGCGAATACAAAGAATTTTTTGAGAATGGAAAAATTCAAGTGTGGGGTAAATATATAAAAGGAAAAAAAGAAGGCGCTTGGAAACTTTACAATGAAGATGGAAAGGTTGTAAAAACAGAAATGTATAAAAATGGAGAGTTGGTGAAGAAGTAATACTGTTACATTTTTTTATTAAAAATAATAGAGTACTATTAACCCTTAAAACAAAACAGCCTCTAGATTTTAGAGGCTGTTTTGTTTTTTATATATTTGGTAAATAAAGCGTCAAGCTGTGACGGGTATAAACAAGTTACCAGCAATTTTAAACGACAATCACAACCCGACACTTTTACGAATCGACAATTATAGCCCATGAAAAGAAAAATTGGAATTTCTCTAATTATTATCTTGAATCTTGCTTTATTATTTGTCATGGGCGGACTGACGATTGCGAGTTACGGAATTATCACGGGATCCGCAGGAAGAATACATGCCGAAACTTTTACCAAAGAGGTCACGAATGAAATCCTAATCAGACTTTCCTACATCGTGACTTTTGTAGCTGCCCTGAATTATTGGATACTTAGAAAAGTTGTTTATAATAAAAATCCATTCAGAATGACTTTTATTCTTTTCATGCTTTCCCTTATTATTTATACACCATTCTTACTTTCACAAAGAACATCTTTTCTAATCCGACAGAGTGAACCAGATCTATTAAATCATTATTACGATCGTTTTGAAATTCAAAAAGCACAAATTTTGACTCTTTCCGACACCATAGACGTAGCAAATCTAAATGACTTTACTAATGAATTTTGGCGCGCTGAACGTGTCGGCCCTTTGAAATATGGGAAAACCATGAAAATCATTCTAACCAATAAAAATGGTCAGACAGACACTATACAGACCAACGGCCAAATTTTCGGACCATTTAAAGGTGAATATTTTAAAGCAGACATAAATTTAATTGCCGACTATTTGAAGTATTACAACAAATAAAGCAGCTGGTAACATTACCTTTGCGAATATGCCAGGTTTCTGCAAGTTGCAAACCGTTTTGCGTGAAGAGGTTTAAGTTGCTAATAATAATATTTTAAGACATAATGGGACAATTAACAATTTTAGCGTTTATAATAATTTTTTTGACAAATTGTTCGAATGAAACGAGCAACACTATTTCTAACGAACTCAAACAGAGTCCAAATAAAATCAAAAATGAAAAATCTATTGTTGGAAAATATTTATTGCTAGACAACCTCAATTTACAGACTAAAGTTGAGTTCAAAATAGATGGCACTATTACTGGTTTTTACGATTTCAAAACATATCATATTACAACTGAAATCAATTCTGGAAAATCAAAAACGTTTAATGAATTATGTTTAAACGTTTCGAAATATTCAAATATCTGTTTCGCTTACATTATAAAAGGAGACACCCTAAATTTATATCGGGCCATGAACTATGAAGATGATGTCATGTCTCGTCCTCCAGGCAAAGCAGAAATTATTTTGGTACGACAACAGAAAGAATAAACAATACTACCAATTTAATATTTACCCCCTCATCCCAATCACTGCCATCATTCTTCCTGTTTTCCCTTTTTCTAATCGGTGAGAAAAAAATAAATTGTTATTCGTAATAGTGCAATAATTACTTATTTCAATATTGTTTGGTAATATTCCAAATTCAGTTAACTGCTTTTTGTTTGCAGCTTTTAAATCAACAAACCATTTTTGTTTTTGGGTATCAAATCGTTTTAACTCATCGCTAAAATGTGTTGCAACTTCCTCTCCTACTTCAAAATTTGAGTATGAAATACAAGCGCCAATAAATGCTTTGCAATCTTCTCCTTTTATACCGTAGTTTTTTTGCATTTCTAATAATGTGTTTGAAACTATATTGCTTGCTGTTCCTCTCCAACCTGCATGTATAGCCGCTACTACATTTTGTTTTTCATCATGTATTAAAATAGGTGTGCAATCGGCTATAGAAACTACTAAAAAATTGTTGGGCTTATTTGTAATCAAAGCATCATAACCTTCTGTGGTTATAGGTTCGTTTACTAGCAATACTTTATTGCCATGTACTTGATGCGAACGAGAAATTTGTTGGATATCAATTCCAAGGCTTCCAAAAAAAAGTTCTCTGTTTTTAATTACATTTTTTTCATCATCATTTACTGACAATCCTAAATTAAGAGAACAAAAAGGTTCAGGACTTACTCCGCCTTCTCTTGTGCTTTGTGCTGTTATAATTTTAGCTGCATTAAATATTTTTGGAACAAGCATCATCTGCCACAAAAATAGGGATTAATCCTCTTGATTGATGTATTGATAAATTAACTAAATTCGTATTCCTAAACCCAACGGATTGAGCATTTATTCAAAAAAACAAAAATGGAAGCTTTGGCTTTTTGCTGCTGCAATAGCTATTGTTGGTATTTCGTTGTGGTACACCAATACGCTCGTAAATAAAATAGCTGCTGACGAAAGAAAAAAAGTAAAACTGTGGGCAGATGCTATTCAAAAAAAAGTAAATCTTGTAAAATATACCAACGAGCTTTTTGACAAAATAAAAATAGAAGAGCGTAAAAAAGTAGAATTGTGGGCAGAAGCAACGCGCCAGCTATCACAGGATTTAAGTGATTATGGTTTTGTTTTAAAAGTTGTAGCCGACAATACTACTGTGCCTGTAATTTTAACAGACGAGCACGGAACGCCAATTACATCACGTAATTTAGATCCCCAAAAAGAAAACGACAAAGCTTATTTAAAGCTTCAAATGCAAGCCATGCGGAGTGTGCAGGAACCAATTGAAATCAATATTTACAAAGGCAAAAAAAATCTGTTGTATTATAAAGATTCCAAATTGTTTTCGGAATTAAAACATGTTTTAGATGATTTAATAAAATCTTTTATTTCTGAGGTGGCCGTAAATTCAGCATCTGTGCCTGTAATTTATACCGACTCAACAAAACTAAATGTAATTGCTTCTGGAAATATTGATTCACTAAAAATTAAAGATGAGGTGTTTTTAAAAACAACTTTATCTACAATGGAATCGCAAAATGCTCCTATTGAAGTACAATTTGGCGATGGAAACAAAAGTTATATTTTTTATCAAGAATCTACTTTGCTTACACAATTAAAATATTATCCATTTGTAATGTTTGGAATTATTGGTTTGTTTTTATTAGTTGCATATTTATTGTTTAGCACCGCACGCAGAGTGGAACAAAATCAGGTGTGGGTGGGAATGGCAAAAGAAACTGCGCATCAATTAGGAACACCTCTTTCCTCTTTAATGGCCTGGTTGGAATATTTAAAATCAAAAGGTTTGGATGTGGAAACATCAACCGAAATTGAAAAAGATGTAAAGCGATTAGAAACAATTACCGAACGTTTTTCAAAAATTGGCTCTGCACCTAAATTAGATACAGCCGATTTGGTTTTGGTAATGAATGATGCAGTAAATTATATGAAGCTACGTACTTCTAAAAATGTATCATTTAATATAGACTCAAACAACGAAAAAGAAATATTTGCTCAGTTAAATGTTCCTCTTTTTGAATGGGTGATAGAAAATTTAATTCGTAATGCTGTAGATGCAATGACAGGAAACGGAAGCATCTCCATTTCGATTAGCGACCAAGTTCAATATGTTTATATTGATATAACAGACACAGGAAAAGGAATTCCAAAATCGAAATACAAAACAGTTTTTGAACCCGGATATACAACCAAACAAAGAGGTTGGGGGCTTGGTCTTTCTTTAACAAAACGAATTATTGAAAATTACCATTCTGGAAAAATATTTGTAAAAGGCTCTGAAATTGACAAAGGAACTACATTCAGAATAGTGTTGAATAAAATATAATGAGTTTAAATCTTCCATTATTTCGCCCCACAGCATTCGACAGACTCAGCCTGACTTCAAACTCAGCCACCTTGAGCTTATCGAAATGCGCTCAAGGTATTTTTTATTTTAAAAGTTAATGGCAGGCATTTACATTCATATCCCTTTTTGCAAACAAGCTTGTAACTATTGTGATTTTCATTTTTCTACTTCCTTAAAAAGTAAAGAGGCTTTACTTTCTGCATTAAAAAAAGAAATTGAAATGCAGAAAGATTATTTAGGAACGAAAAAAATATCTACTATTTATTTCGGAGGAGGAACACCTTCATTACTCAATGAAATGGAATTGATGCAAATTTTTGATTCTTTAAATAAGCATTTCGAGATTGATAGTAATGCAGAAATAACCTTAGAAGCAAATCCTGATGATTTAACAAAAGCTAAAATCAAAGAATTAAAAAACACGCCTATCAACCGTTTTAGCATTGGCATACAAAGTTTTTATGATGATGATTTAAAATTGATGAATCGCGCACATACATCGCAAGAAGCAGTTTATGCTGTAAAATGCGCACAGGATTCTGGCTTTGAAAATATAACCGTTGATTTAATTTACGGAATTTCAACACTTGATAATCATAAATGGAGAAACAATTTACAAAATGTGTTTCTGCTGAATGTAAAACATATCTCAGCATATTGTTTAACCGTTGAACCTAAAACTGTTTTAGCTCATCAAGTTAAAACAGGACAAATAAAAAATGTGGACGAACAAGCAAGTGCTGAACAGTTTGAAATAATGTTGGAAGCCATGAAAAAGCAAAATTTTATTCAGTACGAAATCTCCAACTTTTGTAAAGACGGTTATTACTCTAAACACAATAGTAATTATTGGTTAAAAGAAAAATATTTAGGATTAGGCCCTTCTGCACATTCTTATAATGGAAACACACGCCAGTGGAATATTTCAAACAATGCCTTATATATTAATGCTGTTGAAAAAGGGAAATTAGATTTTGAATTAGAAGAATTAACAACTGAACAACGCTATAACGAATATGTTTTAACATCCTTAAGAACCATGTGGGGGTGCTCATTGGATTTTATAAAAAATAATTTTGGCGATGAGTTTTTAGCACATATTTTAAAAGAAATAGATTCGTATATTAGCAAAGGATACATAACAAAAAACACCTCTTCAGTTATGAATAGTAATGAGGAGAGGTTGTTTTTAACAGATGAAGGAAAATTGTTTGCAGATAAAATAGCAAGTGATTTGTTTAAAGTAAAAAACTAATGGTTACAAAAATTACACACAAAGGAAAAAGCTATCATGCCGATTTATCCAAACCGATAGATATTTCTATTCCATTACGAACGGGCGAAGAAAATGTAAATGCATGGTATGCTAGTCCTGTTAAAATAGAACCTGTTCGTATGGGTGATTGGATTGGTGATGTAAAACAAGGTGGTTCTGTAAATTTTAGAAATGTGTTTTTTAATCCGCACGGAAATGGAACACATACTGAATGTGTAGGACATATCAGCAAAGAAGATTATACAATTAACCAATGCTTGAAAACATTTTTTTTTATAGCAGAATTAATTACCATTTTGCCCGATGAGTTAAAAAATGGAGATAAAATAATTACTAAAGCACATATCGAAAATTGCTTGGGAGATAAACGCCCCGAAGCAATTGTAATTCGAACTTTGGATAATCATATTTCAAAAATTAATAAACATTACTCCAATACAAATCCTCCTTACCTAACAAAAGAAGCTGCTGAGTATATTGATTCTATTGGAATAGATCATCTCTTAATTGATTTGCCTTCTGTAGATAAAGAAGTGGATGATGGTAAACTGCAAGCCCACCACGCTTTTTGGCAATACCCACAAAACACAAAACTAGAAAGAACAATTACAGAAATGATTTATGTTCCTAACTCTGTTTTTGATGGGACTTATTTATTGAACATTCAAATAGCAAGTTTTGAAAATGACGCATCACCCAGTAAGCCGGTTTTGTATCAGTTAAACAATGCGCTATAATTGTTTGCTATCTTTTAAATACTTATCCACCAAGCGAGGAATTGCATACTTTTTAAAATCCTTTTGGTTGATTATTAAAAAGTCTTTTGAAGCTAATTTATTTAAAGGGTTGCTCATTTCTATTTCATAAAAGCAAGCCGTAATTTTCTGGTGACTCAAAATGTGTTTGTAATCACCAGAAATGTTTTTCACAATAAATTTTTCTTTGCCTATAAACATTTTCCATTCTTTCGATTTCAAAAAATCTTCGGGCGTAAATTGTTTTTCTGATTCTATTAATGGAAAATCAAATAGGTTTATCCAAATATCTTTTGCTGTTCGTTTTTTAATTGCAAGCGTATTTTTATGTTTTAAAACGATATAATTAAAATACCTATTTCTGATTTTTGTCTTTTTTTCTTTTATCGGAAGTATTTCAATCTGCTTTTTTTCAAAAGCATAACACATGTTTTGCAATACACAAACACTACAATTGGGATTAACGGGCTTGCATTGCATGGAACCAAACTCCATCGTTGCTTGATTGAACAATCCAGGTTGTTTTTTGTCTAATAATTTGTTTGCTACTGCTATGAACTCTTTTTTACCTGTTGTGCTATCGATTGGGGTTTTTATTCCAAATACACGTGCTAAAACACGGTAAACATTTCCATCAACTACAGCGTGTGCTTTGTTAAATGCAAAAGAAACAATTGCTGCTGCGGTATATTCTCCAATTCCTTTTAATTTTATTGTTTCCTCAAAAGTATCGGGGAACTTTCCTTTGTATTTTTCAGAAATCACTTTTGCTGTTTCGTGAAGATTTCTAGCACGGGAATAATAGCCCAACCCTTGCCACATTTTCATGATTTTATCATTTTCGGCTTTGGCTAAATGCTTTATTGTAGGAAAGGTCTTAGAAAAAGCAAGATAATACGCCATTCCTTGTTCTACCCTCGTTTGCTGTAAAATTATCTCCGAAAGCCAAATTTTATAGGGGTCACTGGTGTTTCTCCAGGGTAAATCCCTTTTATTTAGATGATACCAAGCAATAATTTTATCGGAAAAGGCTTTCATTAAGGGTTTTTTGGCTTAAAAACGGTCAAAAATACAATTAAAATTTTTGTATGAATTTTAAAATACTATCTTTGCAGCCCTAAAGATAAAAAAAGAGATTTAATTGTTTGATTTTTAACAGATTAAAGAGTATGACCAAAGCAGATATTATAAACGAAATTGCAGAGAAGACAGGTATTGAAAAAGTAGCTGTACAAGCCACAGTAGAGGCATTTATGAAATCAGTAAAAAGCAAAATGACCGCAGGAGAAAATGTGTATTTAAGAGGTTTTGGCAGCTTTATAGTAAAAAAACGTGCTGAAAAAACAGGACGTAATATTTCAAAAAACACAACTATTATTATTCCAGCACACTATATTCCTAGCTTTAAACCAGCAAAAACATTTGCTGAAAGAGTTAAGAAAAGTGTAAAAGTGGAAGAAAAAGCATAATACTGTTTGGGTTTGCTGAAAAGTAAATTCAATAATGATATTTTATAATGGGAGTTCTAAATAAAACACAAATAGCTGTAATTTCTGGCTCCTTATTATTAACTGTTCTTTTATTATTGGCAAATACAAAACCTTCGAAAAAGGCGATTGAAAATGTTGCTGTAGAAACTTTTTCTCTTGATAATGCTGTTGCACAACTAACAGCAAGTTTACCTGCAACCCAAAAGGAGCAGGCAAAACAATTAGAAGAAAACTTGAGCTCAAGCGCAAATAAACAACAAGCATTTGATACAATCATTCGTTTTTTTGATGGAATAAAACAACCGATTGCTGCTGCTTTTTATACCGAAAAAATTGCAGAAGCATTTTCAAACGAAAAAAATTGGAACACAGCAGGCATTAGATATTATGCTGCTACTCAGTTTTATGACGGACAAAACAAAGCAATGTTATTTGATAAAGCAATTGCTTGTTTTGAAAAAGCGGTAGAATTAAATCCATCCAATGTTGATTCCAAAATTAGCTTAGCTGCTTGTTATGTGGAAGGAACAAAAGATCCAATGAAAGGAATTTCATTGTTAAAAGAAATCGAAAAAACAGATTCTAACAATGTAAACTTGCAAATGAATTTTGCTTTTTTCTCTGAACGTTCTGGACAGTGGGACAAAGCAATTGCTCGTTTCGAAAAAGTTTTAAAAATTCAACCAGACAATATTGAAGTGTATTTGCATCTTGCTGATGCTTGTGTTCAAATGAACAACAAACAAAAAGCAATCGAATATTTAGAAAAATACAATAGTTTAGTGGACGACACAACTATTAAAACTGAAGTAAAAAATTATATTAATCAATTAAAAAAAAATTAGACCATGCCAAGCGGTAAAAAAAGAAAAAGACATAAAATGGCTACTCACAAACGTAAAAAACGTTTGAGAAAAAACAGACATAAGAAAAAATAAAAGGACACATTTAATGTGTTCTTTTTGACACACCTTTATTTCTCAGAAACAAACAAGAATCGATCTTGTATTGTTTAGTGTGTTGGTCTGTATCTATTCGGCAAGGTGCCGAGTTTTAGCATATTATAAATACTGCGATTTTACTCAATTGTTCAATCAATGAACGATTGGGTATGTCGTATTTTAAAATATTACAAGTGAATAACGAACTAATTATAGATGTAAATCCATCTGAAGTAGTAATTGCACTATTGCAAGAAAAACGATTAGCAGAGCTGAATCGTGAAAAAAGCAATAACAATTACTCGGTAGGCGATATTTATTTGGGCAGAGTTAAAAAAGTGATGCCTGGATTAAATGCTGCCTTTGTAGATGTTGGATACGAAAAAGATGCTTTCTTGCATTATTTGGACTTGGGTCCGCAAGCTTCATCGTTTATTAAATACACCAAACTGGTGCAAACGGGAAAACAAACCACCTCAAACTTAATGTATTTTAAGTATGAAGATGACATCCCAAAAGATGGAAAAATTGGAAATGTTATTTCTTCTAATCAAAACATTTTAATACAAATTGCAAAAGAGCCTATTTCCACAAAAGGGCCAAGAATAACAACAGAAATTTCTTTGGCAGGGCGATACATTGTTTTGATTCCTTTTTCTGATAAGATATCTGTATCACAAAAAATAAAAACAAACGAAGAAAAAACCAGACTAAAACGATTAATACAAAGTATTAAGCCTAAAAACTTTGGTGTAATTATTCGTACAGTTGCAGAAGGGAAAAGTGTTGCAGAATTAGATGCCGATTTAAATGACTTGATGAGCAAATGGGCAACTTGTTATGAAACACTCAAAACAGCACAAGCTCCACACAAAGTTTTAGGAGAAATTGATAGAACTTCGGCTATTTTACGTGACATGTTAAATGCGAGTTTTAACAGCATACATGTGAATGACCAAGCGCTTTTTGAAGAAACCAAAACATATTTACGTACCATTGCTCCTGATAAAGAAAAGATAGTTAAACTATACAAAGGCAACGTTCCTATTTTCGACAATTTTGGGGTTGATAAACAAATAAAAGCACTTTTTGGAAAAACAGTTACTTTAAAAAGTGGCGGTTATTTAATTGTTGAGCACACAGAAGCATTACACGTTATTGATGTAAATAGTGGAAACCGTGCTAAATCAGATAATACACAAGAAGCAAATGCTCTTGAAGTAAACTTAGAAGCAGCAGCAGAAATTGCTCGTCAGTTGCGCTTACGCGATATGGGCGGAATTATTGTTGTTGATTTTATTGACTTACACTCTGCCGAAAACAGAAAACTTCTTTATGATAAAATAAAAGAAGAGATGTCGAAAGACAGAGCGAAACACAATATTTTACCTCCAAGTAAGTTTGGTTTGGTTCAAATTACTCGTCAGCGTGTACGCCCAGAAATGAATATTGTAACGGTAGAAAAATGCCCTACATGTGCTGGTACAGGTGAAATACAAGCAAGTATTTTATTGGTTGATCAAATTGAAAACAATGTACGTTACATTGCGAAAGAACTAAATGAAAAATCATTTACCCTTTGTGTGCATCCTTATTTAGAAGCTTACTTAACTAAAGGCTTGTTATCTATTAAACGTAAATGGTCTTACAAATACAAATGTTCTTTTAAAATAAGACCAATATCATCTTATACTTTTTTAGAATATCATTTTTTAAATAAAAATGATGATGAAATAAAAATTTAACAAAACAAGAACCACCTCAAAAGCCCGAAGTGTCATGCTGAATTTATTTCAGCATCTACACATGGATTTTTTTACTAATAAACTAGATTCTGAAACAAATTCAGAATGACGCAAAATTACACCCTTGTTACAACCCAATTTGATTAAAAAAATTACCTTTATTGCATATTTATAAAAATGAATATTGAATTAAACACACCTCAACATTTTACCGATTACGAATTAATTGATGTTGGTAATTTCGAAAAGCTGGAGCGCTTTGGACAATTTATTACTATTCGCCCCGAGCCACAAGCTGTGTGGGATAAAACGTTAAGCAATACTGAGTGGGAAAAATTAGCTCATGTAAAATTTGTTCCCCGCTCGAGTTCTTCGGGAGATTGGAAAAAATTAAAATCAAACATGCCCGACAGGTGGCATGTTCAATACAAAATAAATAATGCAAACGAAGAAATAAAATTTCGCTTGGCATTAACTTCTTTTAAACACGTTGGTATTTTTCCTGAGCAAGCTAGCAACTGGAATTACATTTACAATTCTATTAAACAGATGGGTATTGCTCAACCAAAAGTGTTAAACTTATTTGCATATACTGGCGGAGCATCATTAGCTGCAAAAGCGGCTGGAGCAGATATCACTCATGTTGATTCTATTAAACAAGTTGTTACGTGGAGTAAAGAAAACATGGAACTGTCTAACTTAAATAATATTCGTTGGGTAGTTGAAGATGCTTTAAAATTTGTAAAACGTGAAGAAAAACGCGGAAACAAATACAACGGAATTATCCTTGATCCTCCTGCATTTGGACATGGGCCAAATGGTGAAAAATGGAAACTCGAAGATAATATAAACGAAATGATGCAAGGTGTTTTAAGCTTGTTAGATAACGAAAAACATTTTCTAATTCTTAACGCTTATTCATTGGGGTTTTCTTCCCTTATCATTGAAAATTTATTGCGTGAAAAAGCAAAAAACAATCTTTCAATTGGAGAGTTGTATTTAAAAGCTACACACGGAAACATTCTTCCTCTTGGTGTTTTTGGAAGATTCAAAAATTTTTAATCCTCGATTTTTAATTTATTTATTGCCTTTAAAGGACCAGGGCAATGTTGAGAATGGCAACTTACACATGCAGCTACAACTGCATTGTAATTTTTCTTTAAATCCTCTTGGGGAGAATTGTATAATGCTTGAAGGTTTACAATATAATTATCTGCAAAACCATCAAATGATTCTTTTTTAGTATCCGAATCGGTAGGTTTTGCTTCATGAATTTTTAAAAATTCTTCAGGAAATTCTTTTGGTAAATTTCCTTGTTGAATCATCTCTTTTAAATTTTTAGAAGAGCTCATCATATTGCGCATCAGCAAAGCTAATTCACTATCACCATTAGGATTTAGCGGCTTAACACAATTTGCAGAATCTGTTTTTTCAGTTTCTTGATTTGTATTGTTGTTAGAGCAATTCACTAACAACAATACAAACACAAAAAGAGAAAATAATACTATTGTTTTATTTTTTAATGATAACACCATTTGCTTCAAATGAAATACTTACTTCTGGCTCTGTAATTTTTGCAATTTCTTCTTTTGATTTTCCTGCATCTTCAGCATAATGTTGTAATTGCGCTACCGGAATGGTATCATTATATGCCCAACCATCAATGTAAACCGTTTTTCCTGCTGCATCTTTAGGCATAAAAAAAGCATAGTCTTTAAACTTAACACGCATCGATTGCTCGTTTCCTAAAGATAAGTTCATCCAACACCCTTTTTTCTGGCAAACATCTTCAATTGTTCCCATTAATTTTATTTGAATAGAGTCTTTCCCTTTAATTTGGTTCATTAAGTCTGTACATGCAACCGCTCCGTCAATTGTAATGCTATCTCCAAAATACATAAGTGTAGTGTCAACTGCAGCAACTTCTTTTGCTTCTTCGTGATTTCCACAAGCAGATAATAATAGTAATGTAACTGCTGATGCTAAAATTAATTTTTTCATTGTTTTATTTTTGATTTAAAATTTTTGTGCAAAGAAACAAAAATATGCCAACTTTTTTATGAATGAAATCATAAAAAAACACAAAACCTGTTCGTTTTTGGATACGTAAGAAAATATAAATTTTTAATTTGCAAATCTCCTTTTCTTTAATAAATTAGCTATACAAAACAAAAACTACCAAAATGCTAAACAGAAAATCTTTTTCTTTTTTCGTTATTACACTTGCGTTTTTTGTATTTACACCTAACAACATTTTTTCACAAAACTGGCTAGTTGGTAATGGAGGAGCAACAAATGATGAAGCTTTAGATATTACTTCAGATGCTTTAGGAAATTATTATGTAACAGGATATTTTACATCACAAGTAGCTTTTGGAAGTACAACCTTAAACAGCTCTGGCAATAGCGATATTTTTATTGCAAAATACAACGCCATGGGTGTTGTTCAGTGGGCAGTAAAGGCAGGAGGAGCTGGGGCAGACAGAGGATACTCTATAAAAACAGATGATGCCGGAAACTTATTTGTTACTGGCTACTATTTCGGAACAGCTACTTTTGGCGCAAGCACAATTAATTCTGTTGCTGGTACACAAGATGTTTTTATTGCGAAATATACTGTTGGAGGAGCACTTCAGTGGGTAAGAAGTGTTGGCGGAAATGATGCTGAAACAGGTTACGGTATTACATCTGATCATAATGGGAATGTAATTATAACAGGTCAGTTTAAAGGGACAGCAACTTTTGGCACCACAACTTTTACAAGTATGTTAAACCCACTTACAGGTCTTCGGTCATTTGATATTTTTATTATCAAGTACGACCCCTCTGGAAATTTTATTTGGGCGGAACAGGGAAAAGCTAAATATGATGATAGAGGTCTTGATGTAGCAGTAGATTTGAATAACAACATTTTTGTTGTGGGTCAATTTTCAGACACGGTTGTTTTTGATGCTATTCACAACAATGCTGTTATGAATGCAGGTTATTTAATAAAATACGATCCAAACGGAAATGAACAGTGGTTTGTTAAAATGAGTGCCTTACAAACAATTGTGTATGGCATTGCTGTTGATACAAATGATGATATTGTTATAACTGGAGATTACAAAGGAAATCTTGCAATCTTCACCAGCCCAATAATCTATAATACGAGCGCATACACCAATAAAATATTCATCGCAAAATTTAATTCTTCTGGTAATGTTTTGTGGGTAGATAATGATGGTAGTGATAATGAAATAACATCGAAGTCGGTGGCACTTGATAATGCAGGAAACATATACATTGCAGGGCTTTTTAAATGCAGATTTGATGAGTATTCACAGCCTTATGGAACTGGTGTTTTTTATAGTAGTGGCTATAGAGATGTTTTTATTACTAAATATTCTGCCTCTGGAACAAGGCAATGGTTTAAACAATTTGGCAGCAACAAAGATGATTATTGTTCTGGTATTACTATAAAAACTGTTGACAAGCCTGTAATAGCAGGAAGTTTTGAAAATATTTATAATGTGCCCAAGAGTTCTGCATTTACTATGTTCAGCAGTAACTTTGCTTATCCCACATATTACCCTATGGGAGTTTTTTGTTCTCAAAATAATTATCAGGATTTTATAGGTATTGAAACAAACGGGCAAAAAGATATTTTTTTAACTAGTCCAATAGATGCCTCTCAAGCCCCTTTCGATTTCTTTAGAAGAACAACTTCTGTTTGTAATCAAGATTTTATTAAGCCCTGTATTAATAATTGCCAAGACACAATAGAAGTTTGCGACCACACAACTATTTCTGCAAACACATTTGAGTTGGATACAAATTATATTGGTGCTCAATATAATTTTATTTGGAGTACAGGCGGTACAACACCATATCCTTACCCCACGCCTATTTACGGAACAGTTAATTCAAGTGGAATGTGTTGGTTAAAGTCTGTTCGTGAAGATGGCTGTTTTCAAAACATAGATACTGTTCAAATAATTATTCATCCGAATCCTGCTGCTCCATGGATTACTGATAGTTATGCAATAAATGTAAACCAAGCTCCAAGCACAAACCCGGTTGTAGTTTGTGCTCCTGATACTATTACTCTTTGGGGAACACATTCAACAATTGCAGATACCGTTTTTTGGACAGGACCTTCTCATCAAACGTTAAACGATTCAACCGTAAATGTCTATCAAACAGGAGAATATTTTTTTAATTGTATTTCCGATTTTGGGTGTGCATCATATAATAACGTTTTAGTTAAACTGGATACTCTTGACCCTATAACTGTAGTTACAGACCCACACATTATTTTTGTAGATTCTATTTTACAAAACACAGACACAATTCGTTTGTGCTATGGGCAGTCTTTTAGCGCCTATGTAATAGATAGCGCATTGTATCCAACAAATAATGGGCTTATTCCAAACAAAAACATAAAATGGAGAATTACTCCTTCTGCGCTAATCTCACCGACTATAACTGACTTTATTCATCCTTATGTTAGCATTAAACCTTTCTCATCAGGACTATATACTCTTCATGATACTGTTTTTTCTCCACCGAATGCTTGTGGAACGGATACGACAAAGTATTATGTAACACGATCTTTTTATGTTATAATAAATCCAAATCCAATTATTGTAGCAAGCGTAACGGGACCAAACAGTTTTTGCCCAACAGATACAATCACTCTTTTTGCGGCAAGCAACAGTCAAAATTATTTTTGGTTTGGAGGGACAATAGTTAATAACTACCATGATTCTATACAAGTGATGCCACCAAATCCTTCTCCTGTTGTTTATGGAATAAATATTACACTTACGGATACTGTTACGGGATGTTTTACAAATGAAATAAAAACAATTACTTTAAATCCAAGACCAGCACCAATCGTTACAATCAATCCATCGGACGGTATCGTTTGCCCAGGAGATTCTGTTTTACTTACGTGTCAAGCAGGAATAAATTATTATTGGATTAGCCCTAACGGAGATAGTATAGGAACTACACAAAGTATTTATGTTAATGACCCTGGTTATTACCATTGTATACACACAGCTATTGATGGTTGCATTATGACAAGTAACTTTGTTGAAGCAAAAGAATACAACACCCCTTATCTTGTTGTTGAACCAAGTAATTTCATTTGTGCAAGTGGCAATGCTATAATATCTGTTCAAGCAAGTGCTTCTGCTCTTATACAATGGCAAGCTCCTTTAAGCGGAAATGCTATTTCGCAAACAGTAAACACACCAGGAACATATATTTGTCATATAACACAATGTGGAATCACAACTATTGACTCGATTGTTATTATATCTTCAAACACTCCCTCTTATATCGTTGCAACTGATAGTATTATTTGCCCAGGAGATACAATTGTTTTAACTGGCAACTCTGGAATGATTGATTATTTGTGGTATCCAGGCAATGTTTCAAATCAAATATTATTTGTAACCACTCCTGGCACTTATACATTAAGAACAACCGATGCGAATGGCTGTTATGGATATTCTGCGCCTTTTACTATATACGCTGCGCCTCAGCCTCCTCCTCCAACAATAAATGATACAACCATATGTGCTGGTCAAAGCATTACTTTAACAACAAATTCTACTGGTATTATTAATTGGTACACCTCACAAACATCAACCAATCCTATATTCTCAGGCAATAGTTTTACAACACCGATAATAAATTCAAGCACAACTTATTATTTGCAAACATACGACTCTGTTTGTAGTAGTACTAGAAATGATGTAATTGTTAGTATTTATTCTTCTTCTATAACACCTATTGTTATTGGAGATACAACACTCTGTGTTGGAGACTCTTTGTTTTTATCCACTGTGGGATCGGTTAGCGGTCTGAATTATAATTGGACAGATGCTTTAGGAAATACTTATACTACTCAAAGTGTTTCTATAAGTAACATTAATCAATCCTACCAAGGAATTTTTACGTTACAATACAGCGATGCAAATTGTTCGAGTCCTATTGATACAATAAATGTTTTTGTTTCTCCAATTCCAACACCACACATTTCTCCCGACTCTACTGTTTATATATGCGCTGGAACATCTTCTTCTATTCTACAGATAGACTCCGTTTATACAAGTTATTTATGGTTCCCTACTTCTCAAAATACACAATCAATAAGTGTTTCGTCTAGTGGTACTTATTATGCAACTGTAACACAAAACGGCTGTACAGGAACATCAAATAGTGTTGTGGTAAATTATTCTCCACCAATAACATCACCAATAGCAAATGGAATAACAGTTTGTGTTGGAGCATCTGCTACATTATCTGCAAGTGGGGTTTCTACATTAACATGGTTTGATGCATTAATGAATCCTGTTGCAACAGGCACAACTTATACCGTACCAATTGTTGACAGCAGTTTAATTTTTTATGTACAAAGCATAAACGCATCAGGCTGTACAAGCGCCTTTGTCCCCGTTCAAATAAACGCTTTACAAAACACTATTCCTCCAAATATTTATTCAAATACGCCACTTTGCACTGGCGACAATATTAATTTGTCAACAGACTTTTATGTAGGCGCAACTTACAGCTGGAGTGGACCAAACGGTTTTTCATCTTCTGTTTCTTCTCCATCTATTTTAAATGTATCTCCTCTTAATTCGGGAACTTATCAACTCGTTGTTTCTGTTTCTGGATGTAATACCCCAGCGGGAATATCCACAATAACAGTATTTCCAACACCTGTTATTCCTGCTTTGAGTGGAAATACCATTTATTGTGAAGAAGATAATTTGTTTATTGAAGTTGTAAATCCACAAACGAACGCTCAATATTATTGGTGGTCATCAACAAGTGCTATTTATTCTGACTCAAGCTTTATTGATTATAATTCCTTATCATTACTTGACAGTGGTCAATACTATTTTGGATTAAGTGTAAATGGTTGCTATAACGACACCACATTTAATATAATAGTAAAACCAAAACCAACAGCATCAATAAATGCTAATAATGCGCTATGTGAGGGAGAAACAATTTATATATACGCTGACACCGTAGCTGGCGGTTCTTATTTATGGAACGGACCAAATGGTTTTGTTTCCTATAGTATTGATGGTACAATAATAAATTCAAGTGTTTCGAACTCTGGCATATATAGCTTGGTAACTACCTTAAATGGCTGCAATAGTAATATTGCCCAAACCAATATTCAAGTTGTTCCTTATCCAATAATAGATTTAGGTAATGATACTGCATTTTGTTTAGGCAATAGTATTACGTTTACTCTTCCGAATATTTATTCTTATCTATGGAATGACAATTCTACATCCAACACATTTGTTGCTTCTGATTCTGGTATTGTAAGTGTTGTTGCTGCAGTCGGTCCTGGCTGCTCTACTACTGATAGTGTATTAGTTGATGATTATCATTGCTTGGCTAATGTTCCAAATGTTATTAGTCCAAATGGTGATGGGATAAATGATTATTTGTTTTTTTATATGGAGGGAATGACTGCTATAGAATGTGAAATATACGATCGCTGGGGAGTAAAATTATATTTTTGGAATGACATAAATGGTTATTGGGATGGACGCAGATTAAAAGGCGATATGGTTAATGATGGCGTCTATTTTTATATTGTAAAAATATGGGATATGTATAAGCAACTACACGAATATAAAGGCTTTGTTCATGTTATAAAATAAAAAAACATCACTCTTTTAACATTTTTTCTACAAACAAAGTGGTTTGCTCAACAAACCTTGTGTATTCATCTCCTGTAGCGGGACCATTAAAACCAGTATAAATTTTTCTTACTACTCCTTTTTTATCAATATAAATTGTGGTAGGAAAAGCCATTACTTTATTTAACATTGGCAAGGCTTCAGAAGCTTGTTCTGCTCCCGTTTTCATGGTAATTAAAAAATCATAGTTAACGTTGAATTTTGCTTTCGTACGATTTACATTGCTTACTGCTTTTGCAAAATCATCTGTTCGTTCAAATGCAAGTGCAACTATTTCTAGTCCTTGCGATTTATATTTTTCATAAAATGGTGCAAGAAATTTTGTTTCATCCATACAGTTTGGGCACCATGTTCCTGTTAGCTGAACAATCACCACTTTGTTTTTATATTTTTCATCACTTAATGAAACCGTTTTGCCTTCTGTATTTTTAAAACTAAAATCCACTTTTGTAAAACCTGGTTTTAAATACGTGAGTGAATCTGGATTTCGTAATTGGAATTTATCATTACGCACCGCAACCCAAGGCTCGTGCCAATGAGAGCCCGAATAAAAGTGTCCGTTTACAATACTATCCCCTTTTACTTCTCCAGTAAATAAAAATGCATGTGAACCATCAAAACAGGAAAGATAAAAATCTTTGTGATTACAATTAACCAACCCGTAAAGAAATCTATAATCGCCCGTTTCAGTTAAAAAACTTCCTTTTAGATAGTTTCGTGAGTAATTTTGAAAAACACCAATTGCTTTAGAAGAGTCTTTTGTGCTTGGACTAAAAGTAGATTCATAATTATACTTTTTTGCTGAATCGGGAAAAATAAATTGTTGCTCTGTACAAAAAGAATCCCAATCACAATCACAAAAATATGCATTAAACAGAATTTTATTTTTATTTTTTCTGGAATTATTAATCCATATCCCAGTCATTGATACATCCTCTTCAACATATTTGCATCTAAACTCAGAATCAAAAACTGGCATTTTTATAAAAACGGAATCTTTTTGAATAGTAATTTCTTCTACTTTAATGCGCTCATCAGAATTAATTATTTCTATCCAAAATTTATTCTTTTCTTTTTTTATTTCAAAGAAAAAAGGCAAAGTAATTGTATCATTAAGATGTAAATTTCCCTTCCATAAACCTCCCATTATAATATTTTTTTGCGCAGTAACATTCACAAAAAACAAAAGCGAAACAACTAGTGTTATTCCGCTTTTTTTTATGCTTTTTTTTATCTGCATTGTATTATATCATTTTACTCTGCGGCCTCTGCGTCTCTGCGAGAACCCTAAATATTAAAATTAATCCCTTGCGCCAATGGCAAACTTGTTCCGTAGTTAATTGTATTTGTTTGTCTTCGCATATAAGCTTTCCATGCATCTGAACCAGATTCTCGTCCGCCACCTGTTTCTTTTTCACCACCAAATGCACCACCAATTTCTGCTCCAGAAGTTCCAATGTTAACATTTGCAATTCCACAATCTGAACCTGCTTGAGAAAGGAATAGTTCCATTTCACGCATATTGTTTGTGAAAATAGAAGATGATAATCCTTGCGGAACACCATTTTGCATTTCAATTGCTTCTTCTATTGTTTTGTATTTCATTACATATAAAATTGGCGCAAATGTTTCTTCTTGTACAATATGGTATTCATTTTTTGCTTCAATGATACATGGTTTCACATAACATCCGCTTTCGTATCCATCACCAGTTAAAACACCACCTTCAACAATTACTTTTCCTCCTTCTTGTTTTGCTTTTTCAATTGCATTCAAATAATCTTGTACAGCGCCTTTGTCAATTAATGGTCCCACGTGATTGTTTGAATCTAATGGATTTCCAATTTTTAATTGTGCGTATGCATTTTTTAAAACATCAATAGTTTTGTTGTAAATACTTTCGTGAATAATTAATCTACGTGTTGAAGTACAACGCTGACCAGCTGTTCCAACAGCACCAAAAACAGAACCAACTAAAACCATTGATAAATCAGCGTGTTCAGAAATAATAATTGCATTATTCCCTCCTAATTCTAAAATCGTATTTCCAAAACGTTCTGCTACTGTTTTTGATACATGGCGACCAATACGAGTAGAACCAGTAAATGAAACCAAAGGAATTCGTTTATCATTATTAATTAAATCTCCTGATTCATTTCCTATCACTAAACAACTAACACCCTCAGGAATATTATTTCTTTTTAAAACAGCTCCAATAATATTTTGACATGCTATTGCACACAATGGTGTTTTTGAACTTGGTTTCCAAATACAAACATCTCCACAAACCCAAGCCAACATAGTGTTCCAACTCCAAACGGCAACTGGGAAATTAAATGCAGAAATTACTCCAACAACACCAAATGGATGCCATTGCTCGTACATACGGTGCATTGGGCGCTCGCTATGCATTGTTAAACCATATAATTGACGAGATAAACCAACAGCAAAATCACAGATATCAATCATCTCTTGAACTTCTCCTAAACCTTCTTGTAAGCTTTTTCCCATTTCGTAAGAAACAAGTTTACCCAATGGTTCTTTGTATTTGCGGAGTTCATCCCCCATTTGGCGAACAATTTCTCCACGTTTTGGGGCTGGCATCAAACGCCATACTTTAAATGCATCTTCTGCTGTTTTCATTACTGCAGCGTAGTCTTCTGCTGTTGCAGCATTTACACTTCCTATCAATTGCCCATCTACTGGAGAGTATGAATCAATTTTTTTCCCTTTTGTTTGGGTATGCTTTAATCCAGTGCTTGCACCGTAATTGTTTTCTTTTATTCCTAGTTCTTTTAAAACAGTTTCTATTCCAAAAGCATTTGCTGTCAATGTTGTACTCATCTTTTCGTTTTTTTATTTGGGATTCCAAAGGTAAGAAAAATGTGTGGAAATGGGTTTTACTAGTTTTTTATTTAATCAGCAACAATTTTAAGTGTTTTATAATAGAATAATGTACTATATATAAGTCACTATACATATATTTTTGACTTTTTGACTTTTTTATAGTACATTTGAATATGATTAATAAATATTATGTTTATTCTGATAAAGAATTATTACGCAGATGGGGACAAAAACTTAAGTCTTTACGCATTAATGCTAATTTATCACAAACTGATTTAGCTCAAAAAACAGGCATGAGCAGAAGTTCTATTGCCGAAATTGAAAAGGGGAGAAACTTTTCAATTACTTCTTTAATTGCAATATCAAGGGTTTTAAATCTATTGGAAGAATTAGAATTTTTTTTAAAGGACGATGAATTAGAATTAAGTCCAATGGAGATTTATCAATTAGAAAAGAAAAAAAGAAAAAGAGGAGGCTATAAAAAATGAGCATTGTTGAAGTAATAATGTGGAATCAATTGGTTGGGGTGCTTGTGTGGAACGAAAACACAAACACTTGTTCTTTTGAATATTCGCAAGACTTCATAAAAAGTGGACTGCAACTATCCCCTTTCATTAATCCTCTTTCAAAAAAAATAATACATGTAAAATCCGATTCTCAACATGCTACAAATTTTAGAGATATTGATTTTGATACGGATAAGGGCTTGCCTCTTTTTATTTCCGATTCATTACCAGACAAATTTGGAACAGATCTTTTTGCAAAATTTCTAGAAAAGGAAGGCAAAAATTATAGCGAACTGAACCCTGCTGAAAAACTAACATATATTGGTAACAGAGGAATGGGCGCGCTGGAATACAGGCCCGCAAACAATCCTCCAACAAACAACGAATTTCTTAATTTAAAAAATCTAAATGATTTGTCAGTTGCGCTACTCAACAACAAACCAATTGCTAATATTAATGATATGACCAACTTGTTTCATGTTGGAACATCTCCTGGTGGGGCACAACCCAAAGTGCTTATTAATATTGATAAAGAAACAGGTGATATTTTCAGAGGTGATAATCTACCAACAGAAAAACAAGAATGTTGGATTTTAAAATTTAACAAAGACATTGGACTAGAATCAGATATTGAAAGAGGAAAAATAGAATACGCTTATTATCTAATGGCAAGAAAATCTGGAATCAATATGATGGACTCTGAACTAAAGGAAATTGAAGGAGAACATTATTTTATGACAAAAAGGTTTGATAGGATTGGCGGCAAAAAAGCCCATACACAAACACTACATGCGCTTGCAGGAATGAATTTTAAACTGCCAAACACTTTCTCTTACGAACAAATTTTTTCTGTTCTTAATAAACTTAATTTAGATTATAGTTCAAAAGAACAATTATTTAGAACAATGGTTTTTAATGTAATAGCAAGAAATGTGGACGACCACACTAAAAATTTTGGATTTAATATGGATGAGGATGGAGTGTGGCGCTTGTCTCCAGCGTACGACTTAACATTTACATATAACGAAAACTTCAAGGCGCCAACACAACATTTTTTATCAATAAACGGAAAGAATACTAATCATAATTTAAAAGATGTGATGAATATGGCTGATGAATATGGAATAAAAAATTCAAAAAAAATAATTAATCAAATAAATAAGAGCTTACTCTCTTGGCAAAAGATTGCTAAAGAGCTTAATGTTTCTAAAAAAACAATTGAATACATCGCAAGTAAAATGAAAACAATGAATTATAATTTAAAATAATTCGTTATTTCGGCTTTACCGGATTGATTATAGCATTAAACTTTGTTGCAATAAAAGTAGCAATAGAAGGAAAAACAAGAGCCGTAATCTTTTTAGGATTGTTTTCTTTAGAGGTAAAACGAGCTGTTGCTGCTCCTGCCATAATTAGTTTTGAATCTTTATCAATGATAGTATAATGAACTACTACTTCTCTTTGGTATGTGTCTGTTGCCATATCATACGACTCAGGAACCGAATTAATATCCAGCTCATTTATAAAAACAAAATATTCTGCTTTATATTTTTTATTTAAATAAGGAATTAACTCACTATTTGATGTTTTAATGTTTGTGAATTTTTTGTCGGTACTAATTTCAACTACAATTTGTCCGTTTTTTATTCCACTTTGTTTTTTGTTTTCAACCGTTGGAGCAGTTGGTTTATCAACTAAATCAAATGAAATAGTAGTTGATTTATAAATGTAATCTAAATCTTGTGCTGTTTTTATTGAGTCGTTGTAAAAAGAAACTACGGGAGATAAAATACTTTGAAACTTTAATTTTAATTGGCTATCCAGTTGATGACGAAAATATTCACGTATTTGGTTGAACGTCCATTTTGTTTGTTCATTAAATTTTTGATCAAACTCACTCATGTAAAGTTTGGGCTCAAAAGGAACAATCATAAGTTTTCCGGTAATTTCTTTTTTCCCTGCAGGAGTATTTCTAACTCCTTCTTGAGAAAAAACAGTTAGCGTAATAAAAAGAAATAAAATACCGAAAATGTTTCTTTTATAATTCATTGAATTTTTATTTTCCAAAAATCCATTTAACAACATCATTCCCGTTGGCATACAACAAAAGTGCCAACAACAAAATCATCCCAGCATATTGCGCGTATTCCATTATTTTTTCATTTGGCTTTCTGCGTGTAATTACTTCGTATAATAAGAACATTACATGCCCACCATCCAATGCGGGAATTGGCAATATATTCATAATGGCAAGCACAATACTCAAGAATGCAGTAAACGCCCAAAAGCTTTGCCAGTCCCAATCTGGGCTGTATGCATTTGCAATACCCGCAAAACCGCTTAACTCTCGGTGTGCACCTTTTACAGTAAACAAAATTTTCATTTGTTTTAAATAATCGCTAAAGGTTTCTTTTGCTTTGCGAATTCCAGCCGGAAAAGATGCGGCAAATCCATAGTGTTTTGTTGATAGGTCAAAATATTTATCTAATGTTTTTGGTCCTATTCCTATTTTTCCTGTTTCGTCCACTTGTGCTGTTTTTACAAGTGTATCATTGTTTCTGATTAAAGAAATTTTAATGTCAAGGTTTTTATTGTTTTGTAAAACTTTTACAAAATCTTGAAAATAAATTGTAGGAATTCCATTTACTGCAAGTATTTTATCTCCTTTTAAAACACCCGCTTTTTCTGCTGCTTTACCTTTTATAACAGTATCTACATCAAAAGGGAAACGAGGCTCAACAAGCATATACTTGTTTTTAATCATTTCACTTATATCATCTTCGGTAATATCAAAACTTATTTTTTCACCATTTCGTTCCACTTGAATTGATTTTGCTTTATTAAGCATAATCTCTAATGGAATTTTTCTAATGTTTTCTACCTGTTTGTTTTCTACCGAAATGATTTTATCTCCATCTCTTAATCCAATTTGATATCCAAGTGTATCAACAGATACTCCGTATTTTGCGTTTTGTGTAGGTAAATATTGTTCCCCCCAAACAAACAATACCATTGCATAAATTAAAATTCCTAGAATAGCATTTACAGTAACTCCCCCTACCATTACTATTAATCGTTGCCAAGCTGGTTTTGAACGAAACTCCCATGGCTGTGGTGGTTTTTTCATTTGTTCTTTATCCATGCTTTCATCAATCATGCCCGCAATTTTTACATAACCACCAAGTGGTAACCAGCCAATACCGTACTCGGTTTCACCTCGTTTAATTTTGAATAAAGAAAATTTCCAATCAAAAAACAAATAGAATTTTTCAACTCTTGTTTTAAATAATTTTGCTGGTATAAAATGCCCTAGTTCATGCAATACTATTAGTATTGAAAGGCTTAATATAAATTGTGCTATTTTAATTACTATTTCCATTCGCCTCACCCCTTCATCCCCTCTCCAAAGGAGAGGGGGGAACAACCGGGTGTTTGTTGTTTTTTATGTTTTTTATTTACTTATTATACTTTCGCTTGCTATGACTCTCGTTTTTTTATCTGTCTCCACATAATCTTCATAGCATGGTTTGTTTATAAAATCTATTTTTTGCAAACATTTTTCTACTACATCACTCATTTGCAAAAATCCGATTTTATCATTTAAAAATGCTTCTACCGCTATTTCATTAGCTGCATTTAAAACACAGGGAGCATTCCCTGCTTTATTCATTGCTTCATAAGCCAATGCAAGGTTACGAAATGTTTTTGTATCTGCTTGCTCAAATGTTAATTGAGGGTAGTTAAAAAAACTAAAGCGAGGATAACTTGATGTTATTCTTTCGGGATAAGAAAATGCGTATTGTATCGGCAACTTCATGTCTGGTAAGCCCATTTGGGCTTTCATGCTTCCATCTGTAAATTGTACAATGGAATGAACAATACTTTGTGGATGAACAATTACATCAATTTGTTCTGGTTTTAATCCAAACAGCCATTTTGCCTCAATCACCTCTAATCCTTTATTCATCAATGATGCAGAATCAATCGTGATTTTTGCCCCCATTTCCCAATTGGGATGTTTTAATGCTTGTTCCTTTTTAATAGATTTTAAAAACTCACTGTCTTTCCCTCGAAACGGACCGCCAGATGCTGTTAAATATATTTTTTCAATTGGATTATGCCATTCGCCAGTTAAACACTGAAAAATTGCGGAATGTTCTGAATCAACTGGATAAAGATTTACACCATTTTGTTTGGCTAATTGCGTAACCAATTCTCCTGCAACCACAAGCGTTTCTTTATTTGCCAATGCAATTTGTTTCCCCGCATTTATTGCAGCGATAGTAGATTCTAATCCTGCATAACCAACAATAGCAGCTAATACCACATCTATTGTTTCCATTTGAACCACCTGGGAAATTGCTTTGTATCCAGCAAACACTTTTATATCGTGTTTTTCTAAGGCAGTTTTTACATACTGGTATTTTGTTTCATCAGCAATAACAACTGTGTTCGGGTTAAATTCAATTGCTTGTTTGATCAACAAATCTGCATTTCCGTTTGCAGTTAATACTTCTGCTACAAATTTATCGGGATGTGATTTTATTACTTCTAATGCTTGAGTACCAATAGAGCCTGTGCTTCCGAGTATTGCTATGTTTTTTTTACTTTCCGACATAAATTTTTTCACTACTTAAAACACCATGTATTCCTGAGGATTAATGGCAGTGCCATTGTACCAAAGCTCAAAATGCAAATGAGGCCCTGTTGTTTGTTCTCCTGTATTTCCAATAATTGCAATGGGTTCTCCGGCTTTAATATAATCTCCAACCTTTTTTAATAATGCTGAATTATGTTTATAAACAGAAATTAAATTGTTTGAATGTTGCACTGTTATTGTGTATCCTGTTTCACTTGACCAGCCAGTAAAAATTACCGTCCCATCCAATGTTGATTTTATTGCTTCGTTTTCTGGGCCAACCACATCTACTCCATAGTGTTGTTCATTTGCCTTAAACGACTCTGTAATCATTCCTTTTAAAGGTGTGAAAAAAAAGAAATTACTTATTCCGCTTTTTGTAGATTCAGTTCCAAAAGCAAGACTATACTTGTCTTCCGCTTCAATTTTTTTACGCAACGCCTCTTCTTTTTTGGATGCAGCAGTATTTATTTTATCGTAATCTTTTCCTTTGTTTGGTTTGTTTTGTGATGTACTATCATTTGCTGATTTGCCATTTAATACACCACTAATATTTTCTAAATAAGCGTTTTGCATCATAAGATATTGTTCAAGCGAATCCGATTTCAATGACATTTTTATCACTTCTCTTCTCATCCCCACATCAGCATATCCTGGAACATATTCTCTCAGGGGCGTGAAAGCAATAATGGAAGTTACAAGGGCGGTCATTACAATTGTTATTGACCCTAATAAGATGAAAAAACCCAACGGAGTTAATCGTAAAGAAAAATTTTCTTCAAACGTATCGTCATTCATTATCACAATACGATAACGGTGTTTGATACGGTCTAAAAACTTGCGTTTATGTTTTCTTTCTTCTGCCATTTTATAGGAATGCAAATATCGTAATTATTTTAGTTTGGGGGCATCCTTTCAGCAAAGCAACCGTCTAATAATTGAATAAAAAAGCATTTTTATCAAAAAAATAAAATATTTTTGCCTTTCTCGCGTTGGGTGAGATTGTATTAATAATTAGGATTTGCAGAATTTTTTAAAATATATCGTTTGTCTTTTGTTTTTTGTTTTTACAATTCAAAGTTGTAAACAAACAAAAAACACAGCAATGCATCGTGGCTGGCACAATATGAATGCTCGCTACAATGGCTATTTCTATTCAAATGACAACATGAAAGAAACGGTTAAGAAGATTGAAAAAAACAATAAAGATGATTTTTCAAAACCAATTCCGCTTTTTGTTTATCCTGATAACAATTCTGCAAAAACCTATTTTGGTGATTTAGACAAAACGATTAAAAAGTCTTCCGCTGTTATTCAGCGACATACTATTCAAAACAAAAAAAACAAAGAAGAAATTCCAAACGCATGCAAATGGATTGATGAAAATTATGTGTTGATCGGCAAAGCACATTTGTATAAACGCGATTTGTTTTCTGCGCTAGAAGCTTTTGAATACGTATCTAAAAAATATCCGAATCCAGAAGCAAAATATTCTGGAATGCTCTGGTTAGCCCGTACACAAAACGAAATAGGAAGTTATTCACAAACAGAATTAATTATTGATAATCTTAGAAATGCAAAAGATTTTCCAAACACAAGAAGTTATCAAAAAGAATTTGCCCTTGTAACTGCTGATTTTCATATTAAAAGGAACGACATTTCTCCTGCTATAAAAAGCTTAACAAAAGCAATTGGCTTAACAAAAAGCAAACGCGAAAAATCAAGATACATTTATGTTTTGGCACAACTGTATGAATCAATGGGCGACAACAAAAAGGCCATGCAATATTATACAATGGTTCCAGGAATGAATCCAAAATATGAAATGGTATTTAATGCACAAATGAAGCGAGCTCAATTGTACGATGGAACCACCGGTGATAGCAAAGCAGTAAAAAAACAGTTGATGAAAATGCTGAAAGATGCAAAAAATTTAGAGTATCAAGACCAAATTTATTATTCATTAGCACAAATTGAATATCAAGAAAAACATACTGATTTAGCCTTGGCTTATCTTGAAAAATCTGTAAGGGCTAGTGTTTCCAACAATTCTCAAAAAGCGCTTTCGTATTTAAAGCGAGCCGACATCTTTTTTGATGTGCCAAATTACACTGTTGCGCAGGCAAATTACGATAGTACAATTATGTTTTTACCAAAAGATTTTCCTAACTACAAACAAATTGAAGCAAAGAAAAAAAGCCTGACGAACTTGGTTGTAAACCTAAAGGTAATTGCACTAGAAGACAGTTTACAAGCGCTCGGTAAATTGAGTGAAGAAGAGCGTAATAAAAAAATTGATGTTATAATCGCACAAATTGAAGAAGAAGAAAAAAAAATTGAAGAACAAAAACTAATTGACCAAAATAATTTATTAAATCAAAACAATAATCCTACAACACCCACAAACACAACAGCAAGCAATGGCGCTTGGTATTTTTATAATCCAACAACTGTAAGTTTTGGCGTTGGTGAATTCAATAAAAAATGGGGCCCCAGAAAACTTGAAGATAATTGGAGAAGAACGGATAAAGAACAGAATTTAGAAAATATTACAACAAACAACAACGAAGAATCCGTTGATTCTGCTGCAAACACAACAGGAAACGCAATAGCCAACAAAACTACAAAAACAACAAATAAAAAAGAAAGGGGATTCTATTTACAAAACGTTCCATTAACGGAAGATGCTTTTGATAAGTCAAACAAAAAAATTGTGGAGGCTTATTACAATGCAGGAAGCATTTACAAAGAAGAATTATTTAACAATGTGAAATCTGTTGAAACGTTTGAGGAATTAATAAAGCGATTCCCAGAAAACAAACACAAGCTTTCTTGTCTGTATCAACTATACAGAACTTATTTAGTCTTAAAAAATCAACCCAAATCAGATTATTATAAAAACATTTTATTGAATGATTTCCCTAATTCTGAATACGCAAAAATTATTAAAAACCCAGACTACGCTAAAGATATTGCTGCAAGTAAAAGCGAGGTAGAAAATTTTTATACCGAAACCTTTATGCTTTACAGCGATGCAAAATATATACAAGCATTAGCAAATTGTAAAAAAGCGGATTCTCTTTATTCTAAAAGTACACTGATGCCACAGTTTACGTTTTTAAAAGCATTGTGTATTGGCAGAACACAAGATATAAATGCTTTTGAGGGTGCTTTGGTAAACGTAACTTTAAAATATCCTAAAGAACCAGTAAGAGAAAAAGCACAACAAATATTGGATGCAATCAAAAAACAAAAAAACCCTTCGGTTAAAGATTCTACTGCTGCCCCAAAACAAAAGTATGTCTTCAACGAAACAGGAGATTATTATTGGGTTGTAATAATTAAAAATGGCAAGGGAGATATTAATAAATTTAAAGAAAAACTAAGTGATATTAATTCTCAAACATATAGCATACAAGGCCTGTCTGTTACATCTATGTTTTTAGATGCGGCACAACAACTAGTAAATGTAAAAACATTTAAAGACCAAAAAACAGCAATGGATTATTTTACTTTTATGAAATCTAATGCTTATTTGTACTCTGATCTTCAGCCTGGCGCATATCAGTCGTTTATTATTTCATCCGATAATTACATTACTTTTTACAAAGACAAAAACGTGGATGAATACCAGCAGTTCTTTACTCAAAATTTTAAGTAAGCCCTCTTCTCTTCCTTTGGTTTTTTAGATTTTTCAATTATCTTTACGAAAAACTACTATTATTTATTTAAAATGTTTAATAAAACTATGGCTAAAAACACAAATGAGGCGCCATCTGTAAATTTGATAGGTGCAGGAACAATTATTGAAGGAGATATAACCACAAATGGAGATATGCGTATTGATGGTAGCTTAACTGGTTCAATAAATGTAAAAGGTAAATTAGTGGTGGGTGCAACAGGAATGGTAGAAGGAGAAATAATTTGTCAAAATGCTGATATTTCAGGAACGATAAAAGGAAAAATTGGTGTTGCAGAATTACTTTCATTAAAATCATCATCAAAATTATCGGGAGATATTATTACAAATAAAATTGCAATTGAGCCTGGTGCTACATTTAGTGGCTCTTGTAGCATGGGAGGAGTAATAAAAGACATAAAAGGTGAACAAAGAGAAAAAGCCGAACTCGCCCAAGAAACAGCTTAACAGCTACGCTAAATATTCTGGAATGGCAGTACAAATGTCTGCTATTATAGTTGGTGGAGTGTTAGGAGGAATAAAACTGGACGAATACTTAGAATTAAAATTCCCAATTTTTACATTAGTACTTACATTGCTTTCTGTTTTTTTGGCGATGTATTATTTTATCAAAGACGTTATTAAAAAAAAATAAATGCCCTCTCATTCATTAAAACCATTTTTTATTCAACTTGTTGTCTTTTCAATTTTCACAGGTTTGCTTGTTTTTGTGTGGAACAGTTTTTTTAGTTTGCGATTTCAAACCAATTTATCTTGGGCAATATGGTTGTTTTTTATTGCTGCTACTTCTTTAATACATTATGTACTTACAAATGCTGCAACAAAAAACCCTAAGCGATTCATTTTTGCTTTTATGTTAACCACAGCTATAAAGCTTTTTGGCTTTTTAACACTTATCTTAATTTATGCTGTAATAAAAAGAGAAGCCGCACTTGGTTTTACCATGCTATTTTTAACAATGTATCTTTTATACAGTGCTTTTGAAGTGATAACGCTGATGAAGTTTTTTAAAAAGCAGAAGGATGATAATGTTGGAAGCTAACCTTAATTTTATTTTAGGACAGCTTTGTTTCTCTCCACTCCCCTTCTTTTAAATTTCCTATTTCCCAATCAGCAATTTTTGTTCGTTTTAGTGAAATTACTTTGTATCCCAACTTATAACACATTCTTCTTATTTGCCGATTTTTACCTTCTTTTAAAATTATTTGAAATATTGTGTTTGAAATTATTTTTACTGTACAAGTAGCTGTTGTTTTGCCCATTATTTCAACTCCTGCTTCCATTTTATTTTTAAAATTTTCGTCAATAGGTGCGTTTACTTCTACTAAATATTCTTTTTCTTTTTGAAATAATGGATGTGCCAAATTGTTTGCAAGCTTGCCATCGGTAGTCAGAAACAAAAGGCCTTCAGAGTCTTTGTCTAATCGGCCAGCAAAAAAGAAACTACTTAATTCTGGAAATTTATTTACAAAACTATTTTCAATTTTTTTGTTGTGGGTGGTTTCAATGCCAATTGGTTTGTAAAATAAAACATGTTTATGGTTTATTTTTTCTTGTAGAGTTTTATTACCAATTCTTATTTCATCTTTCTCACAAACAATCACATTTTCAGAAACAGGCATGTCATTCACAAAGACTTTTTTATTGCTGATGAGTTCTTTTGCTTCTTTGTTTGTAAAACCTGATTGATGAACTAAAAAATAATTTAGTTTGTTTCTAATGCTCAATTAATTATTTGTTTTTAAGAGCGAATACACCGCATTATCCAAATACTTTCCTTCCCAAAATTCATTTTCTTTAAAATGTCCTTCTTTTACAAAATTACACTTTTGTAAAATTTTTTCGGAAGCAATGTTCTTTGGGTCAATAACAGCTTCAATGGAATGTAAATTCATTTGATTGAAACCGTATTTTAAAACTTCTTGTAATGCTTCGGTAGTATATCCTTTTCCTTCGTATTGTTTTTGTATCATGTATCCAACTTCGGAACGATAGTGTTCTGGCTTGCTTCTGTAATAGCCTATTGTTCCGACAAATTGTTTCGTTTCTTTTAATTCAATTACCCAATTAATATTTTGGTTTGCATCTATACCTGTGTTTATTCGCTCAATTAAATCTAAGGCTTCTTGCTTTTCTTGTGCAACAGGCCTGGGAATATATTTCATTCTTGTTTTATCCGAACGCATAATAAATAATTCTTCTACATCATCATTTGTTAGCCTTCTGAGCAACAAACGTTGAGTAGATAAAATGGGAAAAGGTGTAAACTTAAATTCTAGCATGTTATTATTTTTTAGTAATTCGTTGTTGGCTATAAACCAAACAACCAATTAACTAATCAACCAGTCAACTAATTAATACTTCATTCCTAAATTATAAAACACAAAACTCCAAATGTCACTGTATTCTTCAATTTGTTTTGCAGTTGGTTTTCCAGCACCATGTCCAGCATTTGTATCAATGCGAATTAAAACAGGGTTTGAACCTTTTTGTTTTTCTTGTAAAGTAGCAATGTATTTAAAAGAATGTGCGGGAACAACCCTATCATCATGATCTCCTGTGGTAACTAGTGTTGCGGGATACTCTACTTCTTTTACATTGTGTAAAGGAGAATATTTTATTAAACAATCAAACTCTTCTTTGTTTTCACTTGTTCCGTAATCTGTTGCCCAAGCCCAACCAATTGTAAATTTATGATAGCGCAACATATCTAACACTCCAACAGTTGGTATTGCTACTTTTGCTATGTCTGGTCGTTGGGTCATTACTGCTCCTACTAACAACCCTCCGTTTGAACGACCATGAATAGCAAGTTTTTCGTGTGATGTATATTTTTCTTTTACTAAATATTCTGCTGCTGCAATAAAATCATCAAACACATTTTGCTTTTGACATTTTGTTCCTGCTTTGTGCCATTCTTCTCCATAATCACCACCACCGCGTAATCCAGGAATTGCATAAACGCCTCCATTTTCTAAAAATACAGCACGGTCAATTCTAAATTCAGGTGAGTAATATGAATTAAATCCACCGTAGCCAAACAAGAAACAAGGATTTGTTCCATCAAGCACTATCCCTTTTTTATGTGTGATAAACATAGGGACTTTTGTTCCGTCTTTACTTGTATAAAAAACCTGTTTGGTTTCATATTCTTCCGATTTAAAATCAATTGTTGGTTTAAACCAAATATCCATTTTGTTTGTAACAATATTGTATTTGTAAATGGATGCCGGTGCTGTAAATGTATTGTAGCTGAAGAATGCCAGGCTGTCGTCTTTATCGCTATCAAAAGCATCCACTTTACAAATTCCTGGTAGTTGTATTTCGTTTTCTCTTACTCCAGCCATTGTATAAATATATAACCGAGTAGTTACGTCTTTTAAATATTTAGCTACAAATTTTCCCTTACACAATGAAACGCTTTCCAACAAATCAGAAGATTCAGGAATAATTTTTTTCCAATTTTCGTAGTCTGGTTTTCCTGTAATATCTATTTCTAATAATTGATATTTTGGAGCTCCTTTATCTGTAATTACATACAGTTTATTGCCTTCGTTATGAACAACACCATAGTTGTTTTCAAAATTTGTAACCAGCCAAACAAAAGGCGAATTCGGTTTTCTTAAATCTTTTACGGCAAGTGTTGTTCCGCTTGTAGATTCACTTCCGTATAACAATAATAAATTTTTGTCTTCTGTAATTCCTGCTGCAAAATTTCTTAAAGGATGTTCTTTATCTTCATAAATCAAAGCATCTTTGCTTTGTGCTTCGCCAATTTTATGATAAAACACCTTGTGGTATTCATTTTTGTTTGATAATTCACTTCCTCCTTTTGGTGCATCATAAGCGCTGTAATAAAACCCATCTCCTCTCCATGCAATGTCAGAAAATTTTACCCACTTTATTTCATCTGATAGTTTTTTCCCTGATTCTATTTCCATTACATAAATTTCACTCCAATCGCTTCCCGCACGATTGATACTATATGCTAAATATTTTCCGTCTTTACTAATTGATAATCCACCCAATGAAACTGTTCCATCGGCTGCCAGTGCATTTGGGTCGAGCAACATTTTTGGTGTTCCACTTAATCCTTCCTGAACAAACAAAACATTTTGATTTTGAATCCCATCATTTTTATAATAAAAATACTGCCCTCCTTTTTTGAAAGGTGTGCTTCGTTTTTCAAAATTCCAAATTTGAGTTAAGCGTTCTTTTATTTTATCTCTAAATGGAATTGTAGCTAAATAATCAAACGCTACTTTGTTTTGAGCTTTCACCCATTCTCCTGTTTCTTCTGATTTATCGTCTTCTAACCAACGATAAGAATCATTCACTTTTGTTCCAAAATAGGTATCTACTGTATCCACTTTTTTTGTAATGGGATAATTAAGTTTTGCTTGTTCATCTTTTTTTTCTGAATTAGTACAAGCTACTAATACGCTTAGTAAAATAATTTTTGTTGTTTTCTTTAGCATGGTCTTTCGTGTTATAAAGTCAAAAATAAGAAATAATTACACGTCATCATTTTTAAATGACTAATGGTCAAAACTGTTGATGTGTGGTCCGTTTTTTTATGTGGTTTTTAAAAAAGAAAACTTATATTTATGCGAATGCATTAACTGAAGAGCTATGAGTGAAGATTTTGTTTTTCAATTTTTCAATTTTTTTAAAAACGATCGTTATTCCTTGGCTTATATGGGAGGATTTGATGATGAGTTAACAGCAACCTTAATGCGTATTAATGAAACAAGTGCGCAAGAGCCAAACAAGTTTAAAAAGAAACTATCTTTTTTAATTGCTGAATGTTTTCAGAATATTATTCGACATGGCGATAAACCAGAAATTATAAACAGAACAAACAACAAACCAAATATTTTTATTCTCAGAAACATTGAAAATGAACATTATATTTCTTCTTCTAATTTAATTTCAAATAAAAACAAAGAAGATTTAGAAGAAAAAATAAAATCAATCAACACCCTCTCTCCCGAAAAACTGAAAGAAGTTTATTTAAACGCTTTAGCCACAAATGAAATTTCTGAAAAAGGTGGTGGCGGATTGGGACTTATTGAAATGGCCAGAAAATCTGGGTTCCCAATTGATTTTTCATTTGATTTTGTAAATTTTTATCATTCCATTTTTTATATGCAAGTGCATTTTGTTGCAAAATTATTGACAACAAAAATTAAAAACACGGCACAAAAAAGTAAAATTGGTATTTCTGAAACCAAAGCACTTTATAATAAAATGCTTGATGAAAATATTTTAATGATTCGCAAAGGAGATTTTTCTCAAGAGTCGATTTTGCCCTTAATTGAACTCATTGAAACAAATTTAAAGCTTGAAACAAATTTTTCTGGAAGCAAAAAAAAGATGATGTACTTGTTGGTTGAATTACTTCAAAACATTAGCAAACATGGAATTATTGTTAATCAGGAGCACGAAGGAATTTTCATAATTCAAAAACAAAACAAAAATTATATTCTGTCAACTGGTAACTATATTGATTCTGGCTCCGTTGAACCATTGAAAAGTAAATTGCGCAATATCACGGCTATGAATAAAGAGGAACTTATTGAATTATATAAAAGTACTCTTTTAAGCAAAGAACCCAGCAGCTCTAGAAATGCAGGTATTGGCATTATAGAAATGTGTAAATACAGTAAGGAAAAAATAAAATACAATTTTAACTTTGTATCCGAATCGATTTCTTTTTTTTCAATAAGTGTTACAGTATAAATTATGATAGAAAATTTTAAATTAGAAGGCACTGAAGACACCCCAGAAGTGATTTTAAACAAAGAAACAAATACGTTTCTTATAAAAGGTCGTTCGTTGCCTGAAGACGCCTACATTTTTTACAAGCCAATAATAGAATGGTTTGCAGAATATTCAAGTCAACCAAACGCAGCAACAGCTTTAAGTGTTTCTCTAGACTATTTTAATTCTAGTTCGGTAAAACAGCTTTTAGATTTATTTTCACAATTAAAAAACATTATTGCTTCTGGACATGAAGCAAAAATTATTTGGAATTATTCTGAAGATGATGATTTAATGGAAATAAAAGGATTGGAATTTAAATCAATGTTAAATATCCCCTTCGAGATAATGGCTTACTAAATCAAAATTTTATCCCCATCACCAACATATCATCAATTTGCTTGTTATCTCCTTGCCATTTTTGAATCGTTTGTTCAACTTCTGTCTTCTGTTTTTTCATCTCCAAATGGTTAATTCCTAAAAGCATTTGCTTGAAATTTTGAATATTAAATTTTTTGTTTTCAGGGCCACCAAACTGATCCATATATCCATCTGTAAACATATAAATAGACATTCCTTTTTTTATCGGAATAATTTGGCTAGTAAATTCTGTTTTGGTGTTATCGCTTAAAAATCCTCCAATTGATTTAATGTTGGGTTTCATAACACTTACTTCTCCATTGTCAACAATGTATAATGGGTTCATCGCTCCTGCAAAATCAATTGTTTGCGCTTTCTTATCTATTACACACAAAGCCATTTCCATTCCATCCCTGCTCTGAGCTCTTTCTGTATTTTGGTGTAATTCATTCAACACATCCTCGTTCAACATTTTTAAAATCTCTGCTGCATTTAAAATTTGTTTTTCGTTTACAATATGATTTAACAATGTGTTCCCTATTAAGGACATAAATGCGCCTGGAACGCCATGTCCTGTGCAATCTACACATGCAATTATTGTCTTTTCTTGTTTGTGAGAAATCCAATAAAAATCCCCGCTTACAATATCTCTTGGTTGAAAATATACAAAGGATTCAGGAAGCAGCATTTTTATCTCCTCATCCGAAGGAAGAATTGATTCTTGAATGCGAGAAGCGTAGTTGATACTATCTGTAATTTTTTTGTTTTTTTCTTTTAATAGCAAGTAGGTTTTTTTCTTCTCCCTATTGTATCTAAATCCTAGATATAAAAATCCAAGTAAAAGCAAAACACTTGCTGTCGCAAAAATGAGCATTAAGCGTTGAGATGAAATTTTGCTTTTTTGTATTTCAATAATTTTTTTTGCATCTTTTAATTGTCGTTCAATCGCTTTTAATGTTTGCTCCTTTTCTGCAACTGCAAGAATCTCATCTGGCGTTTGTGCTAGTTTCTTTTCTTTTTGCAATTGGCTCCAAGCCTCTTTAATATTGTTTTCTAGTGCTCCTATTTCCTCTTCACTTGTTTGTTCAAAATCATTTTCGCTGGCTTGCTTTAATGCAGAAAAAATACTATCGGCTTTTGAGGAGTAATTATTTTCTAAAACGGAGGACTCTTCTTTCTGTTTTGAGTCTGCTTTTTCGATGTTTTTTTGTTCTAGTTTTGATGTCTGCAGCTTTGTTTTGTTTTTTAAAACTGACCTTAACATCAATGCTGTTGGGTTGCTGAATTCCTCTTTTTTCTTTTTATTCGCAGATTTTGTTGGCTCAAAATCGACATAATTTCCATTGGTATTATAAAATATTTTTCCGAATGGCAACTTTGGTTGTGTGGTGTTTTTTGACAAAAAACTATTCAATGCTATTTCGGCACCGTTAAAAGCAATCCCTTTATTAGAAACCTCTTTAGGAACTCCAATTAAATCAATCGTTAAGAAACAAGATGTATATCCTGCCTTTTCGAATTCAACAGTATAAATTTTTCCTGTTTTTATTTTTAATGAAAATTCTCCTTTTGAATTTGTTTGAGTTGTATAGGATTTTTGAATTCCTTCAAAGAGATTAATATTTACTTTATCTAATAAGCCCTCTAACTCAATCTGTTTTTCTTTTTTAAACAATCGTTTTTGAGGGTCGTGATTGTAACCATATATTAATCCTCCCATGTATAAAACACCTTTGTTTTCACTTTGACTATTTACTTTAGTGCTAGAAAAAAGCAGAAAAACAAAAATTAACAAAAGAAAATTGGACTTGGTGGATTTCATTACAGTTCGTTGTTTCTCAAAAATAACAATAATTTCTGCTTGGTGTTAAAAGAAAATAACACAAAACTAAGCCCTTATTACTATGAGCAAACTAAGCCAAATTTAATTTACCTTTATGCTCCTAATATTACTTTTATGAAAAAAAATATTTTATACATCGCAATCACTCTTTTTCTTTTTTCTTGTGCTAATCAAGAAGAATCAAAAACTTCTGTTGATATGAATCCTCAATTTGATAAATACAAGGAACAATTTATAGAAACACTTTGGACGGTTTATCCTAGTTGGGCAAGTTCACAAGGTTATCATAAATACGATAGCGTATTAGTTGTTCCAAATAATGATTCTAGAACAAAAGAAATTGCTTTTGCAAATGCCAATTTAGATTCTTTAAAAACATTCAATTTAGATGGGCTTTCTGATAACAATAAAACAGATTATTACATGATTGAAAATCAATTGAAATCAATTGTTTGGTCAATCAACGAGCAAAAATCGTTTGAATGGAATCCTTCTGAATACAATGTTTGTGGAGCATTTGCTGAAATATTAAATGGAAATTATGATTCGCTAGATGTTCGTTTGCGTAATTTTTACTTAAAAATGGCTAACATCCCCGCTTATTACGATGCGGCAAAAAATAATATTAAAAATCCAACCATAGAACACACGCAATTAGCCATTGATCAAAATCTTGGTGGTGTTTCTGTTTTTGAAAAAGATTTTCATGATGCACTAAATAAAGTTCAGTTTGGAGAACATGAAAAACAAATGATGGAAGCCCGTGCAAAAGAAGCAATAACTGCAATTAACAGCTTTGTTGAATGGCTTAAAAAAATGGAGAACAAAACACCAAGAAGTTTTCGATTAGGAAAAGAGTTGTATGCAAAAAAGTTTGAATACGATATTCAAAGCGGATATACTGCAGATGAAGTCTATGAAAAAGCAGTTGCTCATAAAAAAGAATTACATGAAAAAATGTATAATCTCGCAAACCAGCTATGGGAAAAGTATATGGACAAAACACCTAAACCATCAGATAAGTTGGTGCTTATCAAAAATGTAATTGATAAAATTTCTGTAAAACATGTTAAACCAGAAGAATTTCAATCGGAGATAGAAAAACAAATTCCTGAGTTAATTAAATTTATTAAAGAAAAAGATTTAATCTATATCGATCCATCAAAACCTTTGGTTGTTCGTAAAGAACCAGATTATATGGCAGGTGTGGCAGGAGCATCCATTTCTGCTCCTGGGCCATATGATAAAAATGGAAACACGTATTACAACGTTGGAAGTTTAAGCGGCTGGGATAAAGCTCGTGCTGAAAGTTATTTGCGTGAATACAACCATTATATTTTACAAATATTAAACATTCACGAAGCAATTCCTGGGCACTATACACAATTGGTGTATAGTAATCAATCGCCAAGTTTAATAAAATCAATTTTTGGCAACGGAACAATGGTAGAGGGTTGGGCTGTATATACCGAAAGAATGATGCTTGAAAGTGGTTATGGCGCAGGTGATGATTCAGACGAAATGTGGCTAATGTATTACAAATGGAACTTACGTACTACTTGCAATACAATTCTTGATTACAGTGTTCATACAAAAGAAATGAGTAAAGAAGATGCTTTGCATTTATTAGTAGATGAGGCATTTCAACAACAAGCAGAAGCAGAAGGGAAATGGAAGCGCGTTTCTTTAACTCAAGTTCAGCTGTGTTCTTATTTTTCTGGATACACCGAAATTTATGATTTTAGAGAAGAGTTAAAGAAACAACAAGGAGAAAAATTTAACTTAAAAGCTTTTCACGAAAAATTTCTGAGCTACGGTAGTGCGCCTGTTAAATACATAAAAAATTTAATGTTAAAAGAATTAAACCAATCAACGAAATAACTGTTTGTATAATTTATGTTGATTCCTTGCAATAAAATTCCAAATAAAAAAAGTTCTGCTGTTCGTAAGAAGCCGTCTAATTTTGCTTTTGCGGTTTACGATTCTGTTTCAATGATTAATAAAGAACATTGGACGCAAGTAGAAAGGCATGGAAGCGAATTTTTAAATTTAGATTACTTAACAATTTTTGAAAACAATCCTCCTGATGACATTCGTTTTCATTATTCCATTATATACGATTCCTCTAAACCTATTGCCATTGCTTATTTTCAAGTGGTAGATTTTTCAACTGAAAGTTTTGGAAGTATTATAAATCAAAATGATGAATTGGGTTGTTATATTTCTGACTACATAAAAAAGCAAATAAAAACGCACCTATTACGAGGCGCAGATCATTTTAATATGCGTTTGCTTATTTGCGGAAATGCTTGTATTAGTGGCGAACATGGCTTTACAATAGTTCCTGATGTTGATAAAACACAAGCTTATGATGCACTTGCAGATGTTATTTACAGAATAAGTAGAGCAGAAAAATTAAGAGGAAAAATAGCTGCTGTTTTAGTAAAAGATTTTTACGCCTCATCGCTAAACCACAGCAAAGAATTAGAAGAATTTAAGTACCATGATTTTTTGGTAGAACCCAATATGATTGTTGATATCAAATGGAGTTCTTTTGATGAATACTTGAATGCGATAAGCAAAAAATACAGAAGTAGAGCAAAATCAATTATCAAAAAAGGAAAAAATTTAGAACGAAAAAACTTATCGTTCGAAGAAATAAAATCACATTCAAAAGCAATTGAAAAATTATATTTAAACGTTCATTTAAAAGCAAAATTTAGAATGGCAACATTAAAGCCAAATTATTTTGTTGAAATGAAAAAAATGCTTGGAGACAAATTTAATTTTGTTGCCTATTTTTTAAATGGAAAGTTGGTTGGTTTTAGAAGTTCTTTTGTGCTTAAAAAAGACTTAGAAGCTCATTTTATTGGTTTAAATTATGATGTCAATAAAGATTATGAGTTGTATCAGAATATCCTATACGATTATCTTAAGGAGGCAATTTTAAATAAATCAAAAGAACTATATTTAGGGAGAACCGCTTCAGAAATAAAAAGCAATATTGGAGCAAAAGCTTACGAGTTAACTTGTTACATTCGCCATAGAAACCCCCTATCCAATAGAATTATCAAGCCATTTATTGATTATCTAAAACCCACAGAGTGGACACCTAGAAATCCTTTTAAGGAAGACTAAGCATTTTTTCATACAACTTTTTTTGTTAAATCTGCATCTTCTGTTTAAAGCGTATTTATTTTATAGAATTGTATTTTTAATTTTCGCTTAAAAATACTACATTGGCTACCCTAAATAATAATCTCTCATTTTATACAAATGAAAAAAATAAATTTTTTATTTCTCGCTCTAACAATATTTGTTTCTTCTTCTCTTTTTGCTCAAAGAGGAAAAGATGGTAACGTTACCGTGAATACAGCAAATAGAATTGTCAATGAATACACAACACTAACAAGTAATGTTGCTGCTGGAGCAACAACAATTCCTGTTGCTGCAAGTGGTTTAAATGCTAATGCACGTTTTTCTACTACACTTCAACCTGGCGATTTAATAATGATTATCCAAATGCAAGGCATAAGTATCAATGGTTCTTCTGTTGAATTTCCTGCTGGTAGCGGACAATTTTATGGATTACCAAATGATAAAACTTGGGGGGCAATAACCAGTTACAACAATTGTGGAAATTATGAATTTGCACAAGTTAAAAGTGTTCCAAATTCTACTTCTATTGAAGTTGATTGTGGATTAACATACAGCTACACTTCTTTAGGCCGGGCACAAATAATACGTGTTCCGAGATACAACACATTAACAGTTACATCGCCAGGAACAATTACAGGACAAAATTGGGCTGCATCTGGATTTACTGGAGGAGTTATTGCTATTGAAGTTTTAGGAAATACAATCATCAATAATGCAAATGGGATTACAGCATCTGGGATTGGATTTAGAGGCGGGTCTTTGGTGGGAGATAATGCATCGGGGCTTGGAGGTGGCCAGTTTGCAAGAAATGATAATAATGAAGGTGCTGAAAAAGGAGAAGGTGTTTATGGCTACCAAGCCGACTATAATGCTTTTGGAGGAAGGTACGCAAGAGGTGTTGCTGGGAATGCTGGTGGCGGAGCAAACTGCCACAATTCAGGTGGTGGTGGTGGCGCTAATGCCGCAAATCCTTCGATAGCTTGGGATGGAGAAGGAAATCCAGATATTAGTGGTCCTAGTTGGTCAACCGCTTGGGATTTAGAAGGGGCTAGTTTTTCAACTCACGTTTCTTCAGGCGGAGGACGAGGGGGTTATTCTTTTGCTAACACAAATCAGAATGCCATTACTCTTGCTCCTAGGCCATTTCAGGGCTCAGGTACAAATGCTTGGGGTGGTGATTATAGAACAAATAATGGTGGTTTAGGGGGACGTCCTTTAGATTATTCAACAGGGAAGTTGTTTTTAGGTGGTGGTGGTGGTGCAGGAGACCAAGATAATAATGCTTCGGGTGCGGGAGGAAGAGGTGCTGGTTTGGTTTATTTAATGGCCTATGGTACTGTTTCTGGAACAGGAAGTATTGTTGCTAATGGCGCTGCTGGTAGTAACTCTGGAATAGATGGTGCTGGTGGTGGTGGTGCAGGAGGAACTATTGTTATTAATGCCGTTGGAACTATTAGTGGAATTTCTGCTTCTGCAAACGGTGGCGCAGGAGGAAATCAGTCTGTGGCCGCTTTTGTTACAGAATCTGAAGGACCAGGAGGAGGAGGAGGAGGAGGATATATAGCCGTTTCAAATGGGGCGATAACGCAAACCGTAAATCCTGGAGCTAACGGAACTACCAACTCAACCTCTTTATCTGAGTTTACTCCAAATGGAGCAACAAGAGGATATGCTGGACTTTCTGGACAATCAATTACCAGCTATACTTTTTCAATTGCTGGAACCACAATTTGTTCTGGAAACACAGCCACTTTAAATGTAACAACAAGCGGAACGGTTCCTGGTGGATTAACATTTAATTGGTACACATCTCCCACAGGAGGAAGCCCTGTTGGCACAGGAACTTCTTTTACTACTCCTGTTTTGTCAACCACAACATCTTATTATGTTGAGCCTTGTCCCGGAACATACAGAGAGATCGTAACGGTGACGGTAACTCCTGGACCAAGTATTACAGTGAACTCTCCCACTATTTGTAATGGACAAACTGCAAACCTTACAGCTAATGGGGGAACTACTTATTCATGGACTGCGGGCGTAACGGTTACTGGAACAAACACAGGAGATGCTTCGCCTTCTTCTACTACGTCTTATACCGTTACTGGCACAACCGCTGGTTGCTCTGGAACTGCTGTATCAACAGTTACAGTGACTCCAGGACCAACCATTACAGTTAATTCACCTACAATCTGTAACGGACAAACTGCGAACTTAACTGCGGGTGGTGGTACTTCATACACTTGGAGTGCGGGCGCTACTTCCACAGGAACAAATACTGCTAGTGCATCCCCAACTTCTAACACTACATACACTGTTACAGGGACTGTTGGAACTTGCTCTAATACTGCAATTGCAACTGTTACAGTTACACCTCTACCAACTATTACTGTGAACTCTCCTACTATTTGTAATGGACAAACTGCCAACTTAACTGCGGGTGGTGGTACTTCATACACGTGGAGCGCAGGTGCCACTTCAACAGGAACAAACACTGCGGATGCTTCGCCTTCTTCTAATACGACTTATACTGTTACTGGAACCGTTGGTTCTTGCTCTAATACTGCAATTGCAACTGTTACAGTTACACCTTTACCAACTATTACTGTGAACTCTCCTACTATTTGTAATGGACAAACTGCCAACTTAACTGCGGGTGGCGGTACTTCATACACGTGGAGCGCAGGGGCAACTTCCACAGGAACAAACACTGCGGATGCTTCGCCTTCTTCTAATACGACCTATACTGTTACTGGAACCGTTGGTTCTTGCTCTAACACGGCAATTGCAACTGTTACAGTTACACCTCTACCCACAATTACTGTGAACTCTCCTACTATTTGTAATGGACAAACAGCGAACTTAACTGCGGGTGGTGGTACTTCATACACGTGGAGTGCGGGTGCTACTTCAACAGGAACGAACACTGCGGATGCTTCGCCTTCTTCTAATACAACTTATACTGTTACTGGAACCGTTGGTTCTTGCTCTAATACTGCAATTGCAACTGTTACAGTTACACCTTTACCAACTATTACTGTGAACTCTCCTACTATTTGTAATGGACAAACTGCCAACTTAACTGCGGGTGGTGGTACTTCATACACGTGGAGTGCAGGTGCAACTTCCACAGGAACAAACACTGCGGATGCCTCTCCAGCTTCTACTACATCCTATACGGTTACAGGTACTGCAGCTGGTTGTTCGAATACAGCTGTTGCTACAGTTACCGTTGCTGCAGCTCTTAATATTACGGTTAATTCACCAACTATTTGCAATGGACAAACAGCTAGCCTCACAGCAGGCGGGGCAACATCATATACTTGGAGCGCAGGGGCAACATCTACTGGAACAAATACTGCAGATGCCTCTCCTACTTCTACAACTACTTACACTGTCACTGGGACATCTGGCTCTTGCTCTGGAACAGCTACAACTACTATTACTGTTAATCCTGTTCCTGTTGTTACTGTTAATTCGCCTTCTATCTGTAGTGGACAAACGGCTAGTTTAACCGCTGGTGGCGCAACATCTTATACTTGGAGTGTTGGTGCTACACCCACAGGAACAAACACTGCGGATGCTTCTCCGACAAGCACAACTACATATACTGTAACAGGAACAAGCCTTGGTTGCTCAGATTCAGCAATTGCAACAGTAACAGTAGGTTCTGCTTTATCAATAACTGTAAATTCTCCAACTATTTGTAACGGTCAAACAGCTAATTTAACTGCTGGCGGTGGCACAACTTATACATGGAGCGCAGGAGCTTCCTCAACAGGAACTAATACTGCAGACGCATCTCCAACTACTACTACAACATACACCGTAACGGGAACAACTGGTGCTTGCTCTGGAACGGCAACAGCAACTGTAACTGTTAATGCATTACCAACAGTTCTTATTTCAGGCACATCTTCTATATGTAGCGGACAAAACACCTCGCTTACTGCTAGCGGTGCAAGTACTTATGTTTGGAATACAACATCAACCAGCAACCCATTAACCGTAAGCCCAACAAGCACCACAACTTATACTGTTACTGGAACTGATGCAAATGGCTGTGTAAATACTGCAACACAAACGGTTACTGTAAACACAATGCCTGTAGCTGATGCAGGAAATGACGTAACAATCTGTTCTGGAACATCTGTGTTATTAACTGCTAGCGGAGGTGCTAATTTTGTTTGGAGCAATGGCCCAACAACAGCAAACAATACTGTTGCTCCTACTGCTACCACCACTTATTTTGTAACCGTTGCGAATGGTAGTTGCACAGATAATGATACGGTAACTATTACCGTAAACACAACACCAACTGCCGGTGTTAGCCCTGACATTACAATAACACAAGGGACGAGTACTACTATAGTTGCAACAGGAGGAGGAACTTATCTGTGGAACGATGGTTCTACAACACCATTAATAACAGTTAGCCCAAATCAAACAACACAATATTGTGTGACGGTTTCTAATGGAATTTGTACAGATAGTGTATGCATGAGAGTTATTGTGGATATGGTATGTGGTGAACTATTTGTTCCAAATGCTTTTTCTCCAAACAATGATTTATCGAATGATAGATTTAGAGTTAAAGTTGGAAACATTGCTTGTGTTCAAGATGTTCAACTAGTTGTTTTTGATCGTTGGGGAGAAAAAGTTTTTGAAGCTACTGCGCCACAATTTGCATGTAGTGATAATCCTTCAGACAATACTGCTGGATGGGATGGAACCTACAACGGAAAAGCTTTAGATAATGCGGTGTTTGTTTATTACCTAACAATAAAACTTTCAAATAGCACAGATGTAATAAAACAAAAAGGAAACGTAAGTTTGATTCGATAATAAAATAAAAGGGCTAAATAGCCCTTTTATTTTATCCCATATTTCTTTTTATACTTTTCGTACAATTCTTTTTGTTCGTTATTTAAATCAATTAATTTTCCTTTGATAAATGCATATTGAACATTATTGGTTTTCATGTCTAGTGCGTCTCCTAAAGAAATAAAAAAATTAGCATCTTTTCCTACTTCAACGCTTCCTGTTGTTTTGTCTATCCCTAAAATTTTAGCTGTATTTATTGTTACTGCTTTTAATGCTTGTTCTTTTGTTAAACCATAAGCTGCCGCTGTACCAGCCATAAAAGGAAGGTTTCGTGTTCCCATTGCTTCCATATCTCCTTCATTGTTTAAGCAATACAACACTCCCGCTTTTTGTAGAAGAGAAGGAAGTTTAAATGGTAAATCAACATCGTCTTCTGCGTAGTCTGGTAAATCATGAACACGATTAATAATAACAGCTATGTTATTTTCTTTCAACAAATCAGTTATCATCCAAGAATCTTTTCCTCCAATAATTACGGTTTTTTTAATTTCAAATTGTTTCGCAAAATAAACCGCTTCTGTTATTTCTTTTACATTGTTTGCATGTATATAAATGTTTTGTGAGCCGTCAAAAACCCCTTTCATTGCTTCAAAACGAAGGTTTTTTTCGGTGTTTTGATTTTCATTATATGCTTTTGCATCTGCAAATAATTTTTTTAGTTCATCTACTTGTTTTGAATACTCTTTGTTTTTTTCTGTTGCTCCAAAAGTAAAATCGTTTTCATTCCAACTACGTGTTTGTAATCTTGGCCAATTAATATGAATTCCATCATCTGCTTTGTACGTAGCGTCTTCCCAGTTCCATCCATCCAACATCATAATACTTGATGTTCCAGAAATAATTCCTCCGCGCGGTGTAACTTGAGCAAGTAAAACTCCGTTTGTTCTAACCGTAGGAATAATTTTTGAATCGGTATTGTATGCTATTTGAGAGCGAACATTTGGCAGAACTGTTCCTGTCTCGTTAAAATCTTTTGTTGCTCTTACCGCATCAATTTCTGTTAAACCAAGAGTAGAATTAGGAGCAATGATAGCGGGGTACAAATGCATTCCTTTGCCATCAATTTTTTCGGAATAGTTTCCTAATTCCACTTTTGCTTTTGATGCATCCAACACCTCCACTATTTTTCCTTCTTTTATTCCAACAATTGCATTGGAAATTACGCTATCGTTTCCAATATGTGCTGTAACATTTATAATAACAATACTTTTTTGTGCTATGGCTGTTGTTCCAATAAATACAGACAGTATAAAAATTATTTTTTTCATCTTTTCTTTTTTATAAATATTATTGTTCGCTTAAATAATCCGATTCCATGCTGTCGCATTCGTACAATCTTCTTTTTTTAATACTTGGTTTTTGAGTTTCAGAACCTTTCTTTTTGTCTTCAATCATTTTCTGAATTATTCTTGCTCTTTCTTTTTCAATCTCTACTCTTAGTTTTGCATCTTCTTCGCTGTCAAAATATATTCTACCATCAATAATTGTTTTTTCAACTTTTGCATAAACAGAAAGAGGATTGTCTGACCAAAGCACCAAATCGGCATCCTTGCTCACCTTGATACTGCCTACTCTGTTGTCGATATGTAGAAGTTTTGCTGGATTTAATGTTACTAACTTCAATGCTTCTTCTTCTGATAATCCGCCATATTTAATGGCTTTTGCAGCTTCTTGGTTCAGCCTGCGGCCCATTTCAGCGTCATCAGAATTAATTGCTGTTGTAATTCCCATTTGACTTAAAAGTGCTGCATTGTAGGGAATAGCCTCTTTTACTTCCATTTTATATGCCCACCAATCGCTGAATGTAGATGCTCCTACCCCATGAGCTTTCATTTTGTCTGCCACTTTGTATCCTTCTAAAATATGAGTAAACGTATTCACTTTAAATCCCATTGAGTCGGCAACATGCATCAGCATATTTATTTCTGATTGAACATAGGAATGACAAGTAATAAATCTTTTTTTATTTACAATTTCAGCCAATGCTTCTAATTCCAAATCTCTTCTAAATGCTGGTTGTTCGCCTTTGCTTTTTTTCGATTGCAATTCTATTTCTTTTTGTTTTACATCGTATTCTTTTGCTCTTGTAAAATAATCGTAATACACTTGTTCTACTCCCATTCTGGTCTGAGGAAAACGAACAGTGTTCAAATCACCCCAATTACTTTGTTTTACATTTTCTCCTAAAGCAAATTTTATAAATCCATCTGCTTTTGCATATTTCATTTCTTCTGGAGATTTTCCCCAACGCAATTTAATAAGTGCAGATTGACCACCAATTGGATTTGCAGAGCCATGTAAAAGCTGTGCCATGGTAACGCCACCTGATAATTGACGATAAATATTAATGTCTTCTGAATTAACAACATCACCAATTCTCACCTCAGCGCTGGATGCTTGCGTTCCTTCATTCACTCCAGCACTAATTGCTATATGTGAATGTTCATCAATAATTCCAGGGGTTAAATGTTTTCCTGTTCCGTCAATAACTTTTGCGAAAGCTAATTTTGGAGCTCCAATATCATCTGCAATTCTTACAATCCTTCCTTCGGTAATATATACATCTTGGTTTTTTAAAACTCCCTCTGGCTCATTTGTCCAAACGGTTACGTGCTTAATTAAAATAGCATCGTATCTGTTTTTAAATTCGTTTGCTATTTTATTTAATCCTGTTCTGTCCTCTAGTGGCTTGCCATAAGCTGTGAAAGGATAAAATATTTCTCCGAATTTAATTTCCTCTTTTTTCGCGGTGTCTTTTTTTACTTCTGCAACATTTGCAGTTTTGTACGTTGCCGACCAATCGAACCAAGAACCATCTGGATATTGGCCTTTTCCTGTCATTTTTAAATCTGAATTAACATTGCCGCTCAAACGAAAAACCCCCTTTATGTCTTTTTGAGAAAATGTAATAGAAATAACGTTGCCAGAAATAGTAATATCAACAGGTGTTTTTGCTGTGTCAACTAGCATTGTTGCTTTAAGCTTTTCTATCTCTCCTTCTATTTTTAATTGTTTTGAATTGCGATCGGTACCATACATAAAATCGTATGTTCCTCTAATATCAATGGTATTGTAATCATTTATTTTATAAACATCTCCTTGAATCCAATTTTCATAAATGATTGTTTTTTCTTCAAAAATATTTCCAGATGTAATAATAAAATTAGCAAGCATCCCTGTTTTTAATGCGCCTACTTTATCAGAAATATTAAGCATTTGCGCAGGAACGGTGGTTAATGATTTTAAGGCTTGTTTTTCTGATAATCCATAAGCGATCGATTTGCGAAGAAATTTAAAGAAGTCTTTTTTCTCTTTTAGGTCTGCTGTTGTAATTGAAAATGGAATAAAATATTTTTCTAAAGCATATGGGTTTACTGGTGCCATTTCCCAGTGTTTTAATTCTGTTAAAGAAACATTTCTTGCATCGTAAACATCTTCTACATCATAAGGCAAAGGAAAATTAATAGGTACAATTAATTTGCAATTTGTTGCTTTTATTTCTTCTAAACGTTGATACTCTGTACCATTGGTTTTAATTATATAGTTTGTTTTAAACTCATCGCCTATTTTATCTGCGCGCAAAACATTTAACTTGTCATTTGCTTCGAATATTTGTGGAAGCGTTTGTAAATTATTAAATGCTTCTAATGAAATGTTGTATTCTTTTTTGTTTTTGTCTTTTTTGTACCAATCGGCATCTAAATAGGTTTGGCGAAGCAATGCAATTGCTCCCATTAAAGAAGATGGATAATCTTGATTGGAACTGCCTTTATCAAACGATAACATCGCTGCTGCCTTATCTTTTATAATAAGCCCATTTTCTTTCCCATCCGCTAATGTAACTACAGCTGCTGAACCACGAAGAATTCCGTCTTTTTGAAAAGTTAAAACCGTTCCAAATCCAATTTTTCTAAGTTCTTCTGCTTGTTTGGTGTCTGCGGTAAAATTTTTGTTTGCATCAAAGTCTGCTTTAATTGCCTGATTCCAACCATAAGCACCTTTTATATTGCTGTTCATTTGCACACCTGGTACGTTTGGTGTTTTTTTAATTTCTGGCATCCCATAATTTGTATAGGAATCAATAAAAGAAGGATAAATGCTTTTGCCTTTTAAATCAACAATTACAGAACCGCTTGGTATGTTTATTTTGGTACCCACCATTTTTATAAGTCCATCCTGAATAATCATGGTGCCATTTTCAATTGTTTGGTCGGCATCCACAATTATTTTTGCATTGATAAATGCATACGCAATGTGGTTGGTATTACTTGTCCCGTTTATAGGAAAGGTTTCTTGACCAAAAGAAAAAATAGAAAGTAAAAAAGCGAATAGAATTAAAATGCGTGTCTTCATTTTTGTTTTGTTTAATTTTTGATGGCAAACAAAAATAACATTTTAATTCAATCCTTTTTTAAAACTTGATGGGCGGTTGAATAGTAGGATTTTTATTACTTTTGAGCTGATTAAAAAACAAACAGAAAATGGAAACAGGAATTCGTCACACACATTTATTAACGGTAATCTTATTTTTATTGATTTACCTTATTAAAACCACATTGTTGTTAATGAACAAAAATGAGGCTTTGGCAAGCTTTACAAAAAAAGTAAAAGTGCCAGAAATGATTATTTCTACTTTGTTTTTAGCAACAGGTATTTATATGCTTACTCAAGTGCCGGAAATAAAATCATTAATGATTATTAAAATTATTGCTGTTTTGGTTTCTATACCACTAGCTGTAATTGGCTTTAAGAAAGGGAACAAGGCGCTTGCTGTTGTTGCTATGTTGTTAATAATTACTGCATACGGTTTGGCCGAAATGAGTAAAAAACAAAAATCAAAAGCAATGGAAAATATTTCTGCTACAGAAATAAATGGCGAGGTGCTTTACAACAGAAGTTGTATTACTTGCCATGGAGCAGACGGAAAGCTGGGGTTGATGGGCGCTAAGGATTTAACGTTATCACAAATGGATTTGAATGCAAAAATTGAAATCATTAAAAATGGTAAAAATGCCATGACTCCTTTTTCTGGAATGTTAAGTGACGAGCAAATTAAAGCTGTTGCTGAATATGTAAATGATTTGAAAAAATAATATGTTTGATACCGCCAAACCACAAGAAACGGCTGTACTTGTTGGATTAATAAATAAAAATCAAGATGATGAAAAATCTACAGAATATCTTGATGAGCTAGAATTTTTGGCTGATACTGCTGGTGCTAAAATTTTAAAACGATTTAAGCAACGTCTTGAACACCCCGATTCCAGAACATTTGTTGGCTCTGGAAAACTAAATGATATCCGAATTTTTGTAAAAGAAAATACTGTTGACATTGTTATTTTTGATGATGAACTTTCTCCTGCGCAACAGCGAAACTTAGAAAAAGAATTAAAAACAGATAAAGATCAAAAATTAAAAGTGTTGGACAGAACAACACTCATACTCGATATTTTTGCTTCAAGAGCAAGAACAGCACACGCAAAAACACAAGTGGAGCTTGCTCAATATCAATATTTATTGCCTCGATTAGCAAAAATGTGGAGCCACCACGATAGAATAAAAGGGGGTATTGGGATGAAAGGTGCTGGAGAAAAAGAAATTGAAACCGACAGACGGATCGTTCGTGATAGAATTGCTTTACTGAAAGAGCGCCTTGTCACCATTGATAAACAGATGGAAACACAACGCAAAAGCAGGGGAGAATTAATTCGTGTTGCCTTGGTGGGTTATACCAATGTGGGAAAATCAACCATTATGAATATGCTTAGTAAAAGTGAAGTGTTTGCCGAAAATAAATTGTTTGCCACACTTGATACTACAGTTAGAAAAGTGGTAATAGAAAATCTTCCTTTTTTACTTTCAGATACTGTTGGTTTTATTCGCAAACTTCCCACCACGCTTGTTGAATCTTTCAAGTCCACGCTGGATGAAGTTCGAGAAGCAGACATACTTGTTCATGTGGTAGATATTTCTCATTCGGGGTTTGAAGACCAAATTGCCGTGGTTAATCAAACGCTTGCAGATATTGGCGCTGCCGACAAAAGAACAATTCTTATTTTTAATAAAATTGATGCTTTTACATTTGAGAAAAAAGATGAAGATGATTTAACACCATCCACAAAACGCAACTTAAGCTTAGAACAACTTAAAAAATCGTGGATGAACAAATTAAATGCTCCTTGCGTTTTTATTTCGGCTGCCAACAAACAAAATGTAGATGAGTTTAAATCTGTTTTGTATGAAAATATAAAAGAGCTTCATTTGAAAAGATATCCTTATAATAAGTTTTTATACTAATAAAAAAGCCTCTGTGAAAAATCACAGAGGCTTTTTGTTTTATCTCATACAACAACTATTTAAGTGTGTTGTTCGCTTCAGCTTCTTTATTAAATTTAGATTGCATACGCAACCAAACGCCAATTAAAACGATTATTAAAATCCAAAAAAACATATTTGGTCCATTTCCTAATGCTTTCATCATTCCAAAAGTCCATTGAAAAAAATGTCCTAATCCGTTCCATACATCTGTCATATTCATAATTAAACAGTTTTAAAGTTTAGTGCTCAAATGTACAAATTTTATTTATAATGCATAAATTTTTACATTATTTTTAGGCTCAGAAAATAAGTGCAATATGTTTATACGTTTATTCAAATCCAACAATGTAGTTGCGCTTGCCGTTTTGCCTTTTATTGCGCTTTGTATTTGGTGCTTTGGTTTTATTCAGCCTCAGGTTTTGCCGCTTAAACATACAATGCCTTTGTATGAAGTAGTTGCTGGACTAACACTCTCTACTGCCTGGCTAAACACGCTTTTGGCTTTTATTTTGGTTTTGGGTCAAGCTTATTTGTTGAATTATATCGTCAATCAAAATGATGTTTTGCCAAAACAGTCGTACCTGCCTGCATTATTATACGTTGTTTTTATAAGCAATAATAAGGACATGCTGGAGCTTCACCCTCTTTTATTTTCAAATCTATTTGTTTTGTTGGCTATTGAAAAATTGGTTTCTTCTTACCGAAAAGATATTGCTTTTTCTGAAAGTTTTGATGCCGGAATTTTATTTTCTATTGCATCACTTTTTTACTTGCCCAACATTGTGTTTTTCCCTTTGTTGGGTGTCGCATTTATTCTATTTCGTCCCTTCAATTGGCGGGAGTGGGTTATTTCATTCTTTGGCGTTATTTTGCCTTATGTTTTTTTAGTATCGTACTATTTTTGGTTTGATAAGCTGGATTATCTATGGTACGACAAATTGCTTTTTCAGTTTGTACGAGAACAAGCTATCGTTTACGTTCCTGGCACTTTTTATACAATGATTGCTATTGGCTGGCTAGTAATCTTTTTGTCTTTAATTAAAACCTTTGGTTCTCTTTCGGTAGGTTCACAAAAAAGTAAAAAAAGTATGGTGTTTTTTATTTGGCTTGCTCTTTTTTCTGGAGCTTCCATTTTTATTGCTCCAGAAATTTCTACTAAATACTTTTCTGCACTTGCAATTCCAACATCTGTGTTTTGTGCCAACTACTTTTTAACTCAAAAAAAAGAATGGTATGGCGAACTCTTGTTTCTCATATTAATAGGCACATTATTCGTTAATTTAATTTTGCGTTTTTTATAAACAATGTTCTAACATAAAAAAATCAAGTACAAATATTTCGTATTTTTGTGCTATATTAAAACAAGCATTTTATGAGCAAATTTGGAGTAGTTATTTTCCCGGGTTCTAACTGTGATCAAGATATGATTTATGTTTTGAGAAACATAATGAAACAAGAAGTGGTTGAGCTTTGGCATAAAGACACTGATTTAAAAGGTTGTGATTTTATTGTTTTGCCAGGAGGCTTTTCTTATGGTGATTATCTGCGCTCAGGTGCTATTGCTCGCTTTTCTCCTATTATGGAAAAAGTAATTGAGTTTGCAAACAAAGGCGGATATGTTTTAGGTGTGTGCAATGGTTTTCAAATATTGTGCGAAGCTGGTTTGGTTCCAGGAGCGCTTTTACATAACAACGAAAGAAAATTTATTTGTAAAAATGTATTTATAAAAGCACAAACAAAAGACACGCTTGTTACGTCATCTGTGCCTCAAGAAAAAGCATTAAAAATTCCAATAGCACATGGCGAAGGAAAATATTATGCTGATGCAGATACATTGAAAAAAATGAATGAAAATGGACAAATTCTTTTCCGCTATTGTGATGAAAATGGGAATATTACAGATGCTGCAAACCCAAATGGAGCTACAGAAAACATTGCGGGAGTATGCAATGCTGGAAAAAATGTGTTTGGAATGATGCCTCACCCAGAAAGAGCTGCCGATAAAGAATTAAGCAACATGGATGGCAGACTTATTTTTGAGTCTATTTTAAACTTAGTTAAAGCATAAATGTTTTTAATTTTATTCAAAAAAGAGGCGTTTTTTGTGAAAAACGCCTCTTTTTTTGTGTTTTTTGCTCCTTTTTCGCTGTTTTTTTACCTTTTTTTAGTTTTCAACAGGGTTTTGCTTTCTGTTCATATTTAATCCTTTGATTCGCGGTGCGAATGGATTAACTTTATATCGGTTATTAAATGTAAAAACAATTTAAAAATTTTTGCCATGAGTTTTAATGAAGCTACCCCTTGTGTTTCTGTAAAAAAAAGAAACATTAATTCGTTGATTGATTTTTGTGTTGAGAATAAAATTGATTTCGCAGTTAAATCAAAATCAAATGATGATTTTGAGGTTGAGTTTCAGATAAACGATACTAAAAAAGCAATTGCTTTAGGTATGTGTTTAAAAGAGCTTAAGCTGGAACTTAAAGGTTTGCAAATAACTTCTGTGTCGGCAATAAAAGCTACTAAAAAAGCAGCGGTTAAAGAATCTGTAAGTTTAAATGAAAATGTTTTTGATACAAACAATGAATCAAGCCTTGCGTTTGAAAACGCATTGCAGTTTGAATTAGGGACTTCGAATTAAGGAGTTTGCTAAGAAGTTTTTAAGTTGGCGCCCCCGATTTTCGGGGGCGTTTTTTTTATTTCATTTTAACTCGAATTGTAAAGGTGGGCCTAGAGATTGCTTCAGTCGTACCTCCTTCGCAATGACGAAAATTATTTCTTTTCTATAGGAAAACCTTTTGTAATCCAGTCTGATAGTCCTTTTTCAAGATTATAAACTCTTTTAAAGCCTTGTTTTTCCATTTGTTCAGCACAATCTCCACTTCTTCCTCCGGCAGCACAATAGATGTAATACGTTTTAGACTTATCCAATTTTGCTAATTCTTTATCAAAATCTTTTGAAAGATAGTCTAATAAAATAGCGCCTTTAATAAATCCTTTTTTGATAACCTCATCTGGTGTTCTCAAATCAAGAATAATTGCTGATTTATCCGCTTCAATAATTGCTTTGAATCTTTCGGAAGAAACATTTGTTACTATTTGTGTGTTTGCTTTTTGAGCAAAAGCACCAACAACAATTAGTAGATTTAATGCGATAATACTTAATGTTTTTTTCATGTTTTTTGTTTTTATACGAGTTGTGGTTGTACCAATTTTATTCCTGTTTCTTTTATTTTTCCCATTCCGCCTCTTACATTGGTAATTTTATTAAATCCTTTTTGTTTCATTATAGATGCTGCCATCATGGAACGATAGCCTCCAGCACAGTGAATATAATAGTGTTTGTTTTTATCTAATGAATCAACTTGTTTTTGAAATTGCGACAAACAAATGTGTTGTGCATTTTCAATTATTCCTGTTGTTTCTACTTCGCCTTTTTTTCTTACGTCTAAAATCGTATCCGAAGAATTTATTTTATTTACAAAATCAGCTGCAGAAACACTCTCAATCGATTCTGTTTTTTTGCCTGCATTTTTCCATGCATCTATTCCTCCTTTTAAATATCCATGAACATTTTCATATCCAACGCGAGCCAAACGCAAAACTGCTTCGGATTCTTTTCCTTCATCAGCAATTAAAAGAAGTGGCGAATGTGCGTCTAATAATGCGCCCACCCACGGTGCATATTGTCCGTTTAATCCAATATTAATTGCTCCTGGTATATATGCTTTTTCAAATGTGTCGGCATCTCTTGCATCCAATACGACAGAACCATTTTTTATTTCTTTTTCAAATTCCTCAATTGATAAAGGCAAGGTGTTTTTGTCCATCACCTCTTCAATGCTTGCATAGCCATTTTTATTCAACAAAGCATCTACAAAAAAGTATTTGGGTGGCTCTGCCAATCCATCTAATAATGCTTTTACAAACTCTTCTTTTGAATTTTGTTGTAATGCATAATTTGTTTTTTTCTGATGACCAATAGTAGAGAATGTTTCTTTGCCTATATTTTTACCACAGGCAGAACCCGCTCCATGGGCAGGATATACAATCACATCGTCTGCCAATGTTTTTATTTTTGTATTAAGCGATTCGTATAAAAACCCTGCTAAATCCTCTTTTGTTAAATCACTTTTTACTGCTAAATCTGGCCGACCAACATCACCAACAAATAGGGTGTCTCCCGTAAACACTGCATGGTTTTTACCGTTTTCATCTATCAATAAATAACAAGATGATTCCATAGTATGCCCAGGTGTATGAAGCACTTTTATTTTTACATTGCCTAGAAAAAATTCTTCGTTGTCTTTAGCAACAATTATTTCGTAACCCGCTTCTGCTTTTGGTCCGTAAACAATTACAGCTCCTGTTTTTTTTGCTAAATCAATATGCCCCGAAACAAAATCTGCATGAAAATGTGTTTCAAAAACATATTTAATTTTTGCATTGCGTTTTGCTGCTAATTCAATATAAGGTTGTGTTTCGCGTAAAGGATCAATGATTGCCGCTTCTCCATTTGATTCAATGTAATAAGCCGCTTCCGCTAAACATCCGGTGTATAACTGTTCTATATACATACTATTTGTTTTTATACAAAGGTAACACAATGTGTGCGTACAAAAAAGTGATATTTGTCACACTATAAAAATAGTTCTTTGGTAATAATAAAAACGCCCATTACCAATATAAACCAGCCAAAAGCTGGTTTTAGTTTTGTTCCGCTCACAAATTTAGAAATATAAGAGCCTAAAATTATTCCTCCTATTGCAAAAGAAGAAAACACCAATAAAAATGTCCAATTAAACTGGTGCACCCCAAAATCACTTAAAAAACCAATAATTGAATTTATTGTAACAATTGCCAAAGAGGTCCCTACCGCTTTTTTCATTGGTAATTTAGCCAACATCACCAATGCAGGAATTATTAAAAACCCCCCTCCAGCACCAACCAGCCCAACAAAAGCTCCAACAATAAGTCCTTGTTGTACAATTAAAAAATAACGGTATTGGTCTGTGTTGGCTTCTAAATTTACTTTTATTGCTTTGGGTTTGCGCATCATAGCATATGCTGCAACAATCATTAATAAAGACAACAACAACATTAATGCTGTGTTTTTAGAAATATCAATTGCCCCTATGGTGATTAGGTGCTCGGGAATAGCATGTAACAAATATTTTCGAGTGATAAAAATGCTAAAAACAGATGGTATCCCAAAAAACATTACTGTTCGCAAACAAATTAAATTGTTTTGCAAATACCTTATTCCACCAATAAAAGCAGAAACACCAACAATAAATAATGAATACGAAGTAGCATTAACAGGCGAAATGCCAATCATGTAAACCAATACAGGAATAGTAAGTATGGAGCCTCCTGCGCCAATCAGTCCCAGCGAAACACCAATTAATATTGCAGCCAAATAACCCAAATACTCCATTCTACGAATGTGCAATTTTTTTGTAAAAGTACGTTTCTGTTTTTTTATTTATTTATCAACTCCTTTTAATAATTAGCAATTGATAGGACAAAGAAAATGTTTAATACTTTTACTTTATGGAACATTTGTTACACAGCAGGAAAATCGTTTTTGTTTTTATTTTGGTTTTTTGTTTTTCCGTTTCTGTATATTCTCAATCGTTTAAAAAACTTAGCAGACCAGAAAAATGTTGGGTTGTGTTTCATCCTTGTAAAGCTAAAAAAGCTGCTGCTGTTACAAAACAAGTGCAAAAAGATGTGGATTCAATAAAACAAACAGGAATAATTGGTAAGGATAATAATGGTGGAGCGTTGGATGCGTTTAAACATTGTTATTGGATGGCGATGTTAACACAAAAAATTGGTTCAAAAAACGCAAGAAAAATTGGGAACGGACATGAAAAAGGAAATTATTTACAGTTTAAAAAACATAAACTAGAAGATGCTATTTTGCCCGACAGCATAAGCTCCGAAATGGATTTGTTTAATAACCAAGTTGGAATTTACTTGATGGGACATTGCAAAAATTTGTCTGCAAACACCATTCAAAAAAAAATTATGGATGAATTAAAAAACGGAAAATTAAAAATGATAAAAAAAGATGCCCAAGGAAATTTTTTGACTTGTGATGGACAAATTATCGTTTTAAATGAATGGAAGAAAAAGTGGGGAAACCCAAAATGTTTGATTGATTCACATTTTTAATCTGCTTGACTTTATTCTTTTTTTAATCGAACTTTGCCCCCGATAAATAACGAACACTAAAACGCAATTCATAAACATTTAATAAACTTAAAAATGAGAGACATTAATAGTTCATTTTTGACTAAAAAGAACAAAATATATCTATGGACAATAGCCATTCCTGTTCTCTTTTGGACAGGATATGTAGGTATTAGGTTTTTGTTAGAGTATATTAAAGTTTTTGGGTCAAGACACTATGCAGACTCTCCAGTAAATCCTATAGGAGTTTATGGTCAAGACAAGTTCTATTTGCTTATTGTTTTTGGACTTTTATTTTTAGCATGCTTTTTTTTGACAGTGTTTTCTATAGTTAAAAAGGCAAAAAACTTATTTATATTTTCATTTTTTGTCGTAACGCTTTTAACCTTGCTTGCTTTTTTAAATGTAGACATTGACTGACATAGAATTACAAAAACAAAAACAGTTGCACTTAACATTTGAGTTCTGTTTTTGTAAGAACTCGTATTTTGTTTAATAATCTAAATTAATATTGATTTTAAATCTTAAAAAAATGACAACCTTCCTTCGTCCGAATAGTTCTCCACAGCCAATAAAATCAGATGCCATAATAACATTATTTGGACTTAAACATGTACTGTCGGTTGTTTTAGGCTTTTTACTTGGAATATTATTTTATTTTGTTTTTAGTGCAACGCATAAACATTATTATGTATTCTTGATTATATCAATTTGTTCCCCACTGCCTGCTGGTTTATTGCTTGGCTTACAAATGAAAATATTGCGAATTAATTTGTTTATCATAGGTGGTGTAATTATTGGGCTTATGAATTATATTGGAATACAGCTTATTTATGGTCATTTTACAATCAAATTAAGTGTAGACCTATTATTAATAATTGTTTTTTATTTTTTTGGCGGAATTGCAATGTATCTATCAGGCGGATTTATTGGCACCTGGTTGAATAAAAAATTGAAACGGACAAAATGAAATTATTTTTTACACACTTATTGACATTGATTACATCTATAATGGCTGCAATATTGTTTTTTTATGTAATTACAGAGATCTAAAACTACGCTTAACAGTTAGGCTTGTCGCAAACCTTTATTTGTTGAGGGCAAAAAACTAAGCCGCCACAGGAATAGAAACAAAAAATGTTGTTCCTTTATTTTGTTCTGTTTCAAACCAAATTTTACCTTCAATACTTTCTACAATACTTTTTACCATTGCTAAACCAAGGCCCATTCCGGCTGTTTTGGTTGTAAAATTTGGCATAAATATTTTATCAATTACTTCCTCTGAAATACCACAACCATTATCTGTAATAGAAACAATTATTTTTTGTTGTTCTTGCTCTAATAAAATATTTATCCTTCTGTTTTCTTGCTCATCCGTTGCTTGAATTGCGTTTTTAATTAAGTTGTTAAACACGCGCAGCAACTGCTCTTTATCTGCTAAAACACTTGTGTCTTTTGATATTTTACACTCATAATTCAATTGAATATTTTCATCTGTTTTAAATAAATGAATGGCATTGGTAACCACTTCATCTATGTTTACATTTTCCAAATTTGCCTTGGGCATTTTCGCAAAGTTTGAAAACTCTGTTGCTATAGATGATAGTGTATCAATTTGTTCAATAATTGTTTTTGTAAGTCGCTCCATTTTTTCGTCCATATCAGGCGCATGGTCTTTGTAAGTCCTTTGCAAGTGTTGTACGCTCAATTTCATTGGCGTAAGTGGGTTTTTTATTTCATGCGCCACTTGTTTTGCCATTTCTCTCCAAGCGCTTTCTCGCTCGCTTTTTGCTAGCAACTCCGCACTTTTCGAAAGCTCCAAAATCATTCTGTTGTATTCACTCACCAAACTTCCAATCTCATCTTTCTCTTTCCATTCAATGGTTTCGTTTGTTTTTCCTAATTTGATATTACTTAGTTTATCTTGTATTAATTTAAGCGGGCGGGTAACATAATTTGAAATAATTACTGCCGTAATTATTGAAAGCGCAAACAATAAAACATAGATGTTTATTAGCGCTACCAAGAAGCCAGAAATTTCTTTTTCCAATTCACTTTGCTTTGCAAAATAAGGTAGATTAAGGTATGCAAGCACTTTTCCATTGTTGTTTTTAAAAGGAACATAAGCAGATAAATATTCCAACTTGCCAATTTGTTCGTCATGAATAAATTCTGTTTTACCAAGCACAGCAATTTGTTTAAATGCTTCTGGGTTCATCTTTTTGGAAGTTAGTCCTTCATCAAAAACTTTTGAACGAGAAGAAGCATAAAGGTTACCTTGTGTATCGTAAAGATTAATATCTGTAAAAAACACAGCAGATAGTTTTTTCAAAATATAGCTTGAGTACTCTGCAAAGCTGGGGGGCAAATTATCTTCATTGGATAATTTGTTTTCAATATCCATTAAAACTGAACGTGATTTTTCACTAATATTCTCTTTGTTCTTGCTCTCAAATTGCTGATTGATATAATAAATAGTTCCGCTACCAAACAAAGCAAGTGAAACCAAAACAATAAGAACCAATAAAACCTGAATGCGATATTTAAAATTAAATCCTTGAAATATTGTTCCTGTTGCCGCTCTTTGAACCACCACAATACTTGCTAAAAGCAAACTAAAAAATGTAAACAGAAAAGAAAATGCGGTTGCTTTATCAATAAATTTTTGTCCGCGCTTGCTTATAACAATCAGCGTTTGTTTATTTGGTGCATACACAATGTGATTAAATCCATCTTCCTCTATTGTTTGAAATGGCTCATCTTCTTTTTCAAAAGGCAAAGAAACCAATCCATATTTGTGTTTCCCATACTGATTTACTAGTTGTTTGTTTTTATATTTTGCATAGGAGTAGGCACTTGTTTCGTGCAACATCCCAATATTTCTGTCCAGCAATAGTTCTGGAAAACCAACTTCATCCGAAACAAATTTTGCATTCAACTCCACATACAGTGTTCCTAATTTTGTTTCTGGTTGGTTTGCATTTTTGTAAATTGTTTGGCGCGCTATATAAGCAATTTTTCCTGTTGGGTTTTGTAAGGAATATAAATTAGGAGAAATAGTAACCGTTCCTTTTTTAGAAATTAAATCATCGTAATAAAAATTATTGTCGTAAAGGCTATTTGTTGATTTTACAATGGGCGAACATTGATTATCAAAATAGGTTATTTGCACATCATACTTATCCCAAAAACCACTGAAATATTGCTGTTTTAAGCGTTTTTCAAATTCGTTGGGTTGTTTTTCATGTTTAGAAACATAAGACATTAAAAGACTATCTGTTTTTATTTTTTTGTCAATGTCATTAAACAAAAGCTCTGCAACAGGATCTTGTTCGGCAGCAATACGTTCAGCAAAAATTTTTCTGCTTTCGTTTTCTTTAATCTCTGTATGTTTTATAAGTATGTGTACTGCATAAATCGAAAATAAAAACACTAAAAATATTACATTGGAAAAAGGGTATGCGCCTTCGGGTTTTTTAATAAAATAAATAATTGCAATGAGTACAAACGGCCAAAAAATTAAAATCAAATCAAGTGTTCCAATAAAATGATAAATAACAGTGTGTATAATTGCCGACAACAAAAACACCAACAATAAATGCGTTTGTTTAATTTGAATACGATTAACAGCCTCTACCAGTTTGTTCGCAAACAGAAAATAAACCAATAATAAAATTCCAATTATGCTAATGGCAATAAAAGAATAGCCATTCAACTCAAAAAGATTATTGATAGTAAGCGTAATGTTAGAGTGCTTGATTAGGCCAATAAACAAAGTGTTTATTATCCAAGACAACCAAAAAAATGATAGGAATAACAGAAACACAAAAATGTTTTTTGTGCTGTTGTTTACTTCTGCTTTATGTGTTTTTATTTTAATGTTTACAAACAAGTAGTGTGTTAAAAACAACAGCAGCAAGGTGTTTATTAATAAATCGCCAAGAGAATTTAACCACAGGGATTGTGCGTCAGCGTAAATTTTTGGACTAAACAAATCAAACGAATAAAAATTTTCGGGAAACAAAAACAAAATGGAAAAATAACGCAAAGCAATTACTGATAATACAAATAAAACATGCTTCATGTTTTCTGAAACACGCATGTTTTGTTGTGTAATTAGTTTTTTTAAAAAAAGGATTAAAAACAAAAAGCCAAGCACGTTTGCAATTGCAGCAAAAAACTGAGGTGCGGCAACTGTTTGTTCTGATTGACTCAGCACCAAGGAAAACAGAAACTCGTTGTTGCTGTTTTTAATTTGCAAGCCCACATTGGGGTTGTCGGCCACAAGTTTTGTTTCTGATGGCAATGAAAAGTTTTTTTGAAACTCGTTTGATAAATATTTGTTCTGATAGGGAAATTCGTTTTTAATTAAAATTAAGCCCACAACCGTTTTGCTTGTTCCCGAGTTTGTTGGGGGCGTCATTACTTCAAACCAGCCGTTTTTCAGCTTTGCAATTTTTGTATCCAAACAAACTTCTTTAATCCAATTTTCAACAGAAATAGAATTATCGCTCCAAAATTTTAATGTGTCGTTTTCATAAATCAAAAGCGCAATACCGTCTTCCGACATGAGTTTTGAATAATAATCAGGGTTGGAACGAAACAGTGTTTCATACGAACTTTGCTCTGCTCTTTTTGCAAGCAATAACATTTCTTCGTTTAGTTTTGTTTCTTTTTCTTGTAATGTGTTTTGAAATTTTTCTACTAAACGAACTGTATTATCAGCAACTGGACGGTGTAAAAAATGTGCGGCAACAAAAAAAATTGCTGCCATAAAAAGAAGAAAAACTTTATTTTGAATTTTATTTTTCAATGGATAAAATATTGCACTATTTTTACTTTTGTTACAACCCTAAAGTTTTTTTATTTTCGGGTTGGATTAACCGCATAAATTATACCAAATAAAGATATGTCGAAGAAACAAAACAACAAGCAAAAAACTTCTGATTTTAAATCTGGATGGGGTTTTTCTAGTTTTAAGTTTCAGGCTTTGGTTTTGTTTCTGCTTGGTTTTGTTTTTTATTTTAACTCCTTAAACAACCAATATGCGCTTGATGATGGGATTGTAATCGTAAAAAATATTTATGTAAAAGATGGTTTTAAAGGAATAAAAAAAATTCTTACCACCGATGCATACGATAGTTATTACAAGAGTATGAAAGCGAAGCAACAGCTTTCTGGCGGTCGCTACCGCCCGCTATCGTTTGTAACATTTGCAATAGAACAACAAATTTGGGGCGATGATTATAAAGAGAATGAATTTCCAAATAGTAAAATAACTTTTATTCGACATTTAATAAATGTTTTGCTTTACATTCTATCTGTAATTGTGCTTCTTTATTTTTTACGAAACATTTTGCTTCCCGAAAAAGTAGCGGTTTCATTTGCTGTTTGTTTATTGTTTTTAATTCATCCCTTACACACCGAAGTGGTTGCAAACATTAAAAGCAGGGATGAGATTCTTTCTTTCCTTTTTATCATCAGTACCTTTATTTTTTATTTTAAACACCTAGACACAAAGAAAACCCGCTACATCGTTCTCTCTTTACTTTCCTTGTTTTTTGCACTTTTATCAAAAGAATATGCCGTTACTGTTTTATTGCTATTGCCGCTTTTGCTTTATATCAAAGGGTTTTCGCTTAAAGACCATGTTTTAAAATATGCGCTCTTTGTTTTGGTTACACTAATTTACATTGGTATGCGCGTTAAGTTTGTTGGTTTTGGCAGCAACCAAGACAATACTGATGTTTTAAACAACCCTTATTTATTTGCAACCGCGAGTGAAAAATGGGCAACAGAAATTTTTGTTTTATTAAAATATTTAAAACAACTTTTCTTCCCAATGGTGCTTTCTAGCGATTATTCTTACAACACCATTCCGTATGTTGGTTTTTCAAATTCTTTTGTTTTAATCTCTATTTTAGTTCACTTAGGATTGGTTGCGCTTACCATTTTATTTTTTAAAAAACGACATGTTTTGTCTTTTGCTTTGGCATTTTATCTGTTGCACCTTTTTTTGGTTTCCAATTTATTTTTAAATATTGGAGCTACCATGGGCGAACGATTGGTATATCATTCCTCCTTTGGTTGGGCGCTAGCCTTGGCAATTGGAGGCAATTGGTTTTTTGAAAAGTTGAATTCTGAAAAAACAAAACAAATTGTTTTTTTCGCATTGTTTATTCCTATAACCATTTTGTGTGGGGCTAAAACAATTGAAAGAAATGCAGAGTGGGAAAATGACACTACCCTGTTTACAAGCGATGCGCTAAAAGTACCAAACAGCGCAATGGTAAATGGCAATGCGGGCAAGGCTTATGTGGACATGAGCGAAACACCTGAATACAAGACAAATGAAAAAGAATTATTGGAAAAAGCAATGGTTCATTTAAAAAAATCGGTTGAAATACATCCGCGTTATGTTAATGGATATATCAATATTGGTGTGGTTTATTTTAAACAAAAGAACTACGAAAAAACAGAAGAGTATTGGTATAAGGCAAAAGAAATTTTTCCTCGTAACCCATTAATCACAAGAAATTTTGAAGTTTTAGCAATCACTTATTACAATGAAGCAATGAAAATTGGTGCTACTAATCCTAAATATTCTATTCAACTTTTGGAAAAATGCACAGCATTTGCTCCTCAAAATGCCGACTACTGGTATAATTTAGGGGGTGCGTATTTTATGACCGAACAATATCAAAAAGCAATCGAGGCGTGGAAAAACGCCTTGATGTTAAAACCTGATTACGAACTTGCAAAACAAGGAATGGCTGCAGCACAGGCTAAATTAAAGATTTAATTTTCCGCTGCTCCTTCTCCTACAGAATATTCTTTAATTGTTTTTTTATCAATTATCATAATCAAAACCACCAGAGAAGTAATTGCAATTGCTCCTGCTAAGCCAGCAATGTTTCCAATTAAATCATTGTATTGATAACACAGCAACATAACACCTCCTGCGCCAGCATTTACCATTCCATGAAGTAAGGTTGGGGCTAAAACCGTTTTTGTTTTTAATCGTGCGTAGCTCATTAAAAAAGCCAAAGGAACACAAAACATAACCATCATAAAAACCCCTGCAACGGGGTGTTCGGGGTAATTGTGTCCTTGTAAAATTAAAGGCGCATGCCAAAACCCCCATAGTGTTCCAACCAATAAATTGCTTTTTATAAATCCCAAGGGTTTTGTTTCGTTGTATAAAAACCCACGCCAACCCAACTCTTCACCAAAAGTAAAAAGCCCATTGATTACGCCACCCAAAATTGCTGATGATGCAATACTAATTATTAAAAGCACTAGCGGAGAAATTGGAATGGGGGGCATTTTTGTAGCTCCTAATTTTGCTGTGAGTTCCTGCATTTTAACATCTAGTAATTCTTTATCAAAACTATAAAAACCAAAACCCTCTATTTGCATTTTGTTTCCTAAGAGATAAATCACTGCAATAAAAAATAAGCATAAAAGTGTTTGTAATAATGGCAACCAAAGCAATTGCTTCCATTTTGTTATTTTAAAATCTAGTCCAAGATTTTTTATGGGCTCTTTGTAAATGAATTTTTGGACGATTATAGCTGCAATTGCCGGTCCTCCCATGTACGCCAATGCAACTACCGCAACAGAAATTGTGGAACCATAAGGCACACCACAAACAAACAAAATCCCAGCACTTAGCCAACTAATACCAAACGCAAATAAAAGAAACAATAAAATTTTTCGTGTGTTCATTCGGTATCAAATATACAAGTATTTGTGCGGTGGATAAAAATCATTTTTGTATGTGAACAGAAAAGTTATTTTTGCAACGCAAACACAAATCTCTCTTTATGAAAACAGTTGATAATTATAATTTTTCAGGACAAAAAACTTTAATCCGCGTTGATTTTAATGTTCCTTTAGATGCCGATTTTAATGTTACAGACGATACGCGCATGCGTGCTGCTTTGCCTACAATCAATAAAATTTTGGCAGATGGTGGCGCTGTAATTTTAATGTCGCACTTGGGTCGTCCAAAAGATGGCCCAACAGAAAAATATTCATTAAAACATGTTGTAAATCATTTAAGCAAACTACTAAACAAGGCTGTTGGCTTTGCAAATGATTGTGTTGGAGAGGTTGCAACAGCAGCTTCAACCAATTTAAAAATGGGCGAAGTTCTGTTGCTAGAAAATTTGCGTTTTTACAAAGAAGAAGAAAAAGGAGATGTAGATTTTGCAAAAAAATTAGCGGCTCTTGGAACATTTTATGTGAACGATGCTTTTGGAACGGCACACCGCGCACACGCCTCTACTGCTGTAATTGCACAGTTTTTTAATGATAAAAAATGTTTTGGTTTTGTAATGAGCGGAGAGCTTTCAAGCATCAACAAAGTATTAACAAGCGCAGAAAAACCCTTTACAGCAATTATGGGTGGGGCAAAAGTTTCGGATAAAATTTTAATATTAGAACAACTCATCAACAAGGCAAACAACATTATCATTGGTGGAGGAATGGCCTTTACTTTTGTAAAAGCGCAAGGCGGAAAAATTGGTAATTCCTTGGTTGAAGAAGATAAACTAGATGTTGCATTAAAAATTTTAGCAGACGCAAAAGCTAAAGGAGTTAACATTTATATTCCTACAGATGCTGTTGTTGCTGATAATTTTTCGAATGGTGCAAACAAACAAACGCTTGCTATAAATGAAATACCTGATGGATGGATGGGCTTGGATATTGGACCAAAAACAGAAAACGTTTATGCAGAAGTAATTTCAAATTCAAAAACTATTTTGTGGAACGGACCAATGGGCGTTTTTGAAATGAGTTCATTTGAACAAGGAACAAAGTCAGTTGCAGAAGCAATTGTTGCCGCAACAAAAAAAGGTGCCTACTCTTTAATTGGAGGAGGAGACAGCGTTGCAGCAATTAATAAATATAGTTTTGCAAATGATGTAAGTTATGTTTCTACCGGAGGTGGCGCTTTGCTTGAATATATTGAAAGTGGAAGTTTGCCGGGCGTAGATGCGGTGGAGAAATAGGCTTTGTTTTTTACACACCCCTAACCCCTCTCAAGAGGGGAACTTGCTTCTCTTTTTCCCAATTGTCCCCCATTTTTATTTAGTTTTTAGGCTGACTCTCGCTCCCCTCTTGAGAGGGGCGGGGGTGTGTTATTTTACATTTTTTCCAACAAACGCAAACAAGCGTCTTCTTGTCTTGTCATTTCTGCTTTTGTGGTTTTTGTTTTGTCTTTATAGCCTAACAAATGCAAAACACCATGAATGACTACTCGTTGCATCTCGTTTTCTTTTGTTTTTCCAAACTTTAATGCGTTCTCCTCCACTCTTTCTGCGCTAATAAAAATATCGCCTGAAATTTGATTTTTTGCGGCTTCTTTTGAATAATCAAATGTGATAATGTCTGTAAGAGTATTGTGGTTTAAATACTGTTGATTTAAATTCAATAAATAATCATCCGAACAAAAAATAAAATTGATTTCTCCTGCTGTTTTTTTTCCTTTTTTAACAACGGCTTCAATCCACTTTTTTAATTGTGTTTTGTTTTTTAATTTATAATCTATGTCTTGATTATGAAATTTTATCATTGCTCAAAGGTATAAATCATTCTTTGTTTTTTGGCGGTAATTAAATTGACATTTTGCTTTTTTTCAGCGAAATTTATCCCCGAAAAACAACGAATATTTGGTTACAATTTAAATTCGTTTGTCCTACCATTAGCGTTAATGCTTGCTAACAAAGGGTAAAAACGAAAATTTAAGCACGATGTCTATATAATTAAGAGAAAATGAAGCAATTGGTTTTGATCCTTCTAGTTGTATTTATTGCAACATGTGCCAAAGCACAAACAGAACAAGAAATTAAAGAAATAAAAGACAGCCTGTACATTGACGAGGTTGAAAACAAGAAAACCCCAGACAAGGTTTTACACGCTGAGCCTTTGTTTGTTGATTTAATCCGAGATTTAGGAGCCAGAAAAGGCGAGAAGGAATGGAACGTGGGGCTTGGACTTACAGATAATAATACTTTTGATAAATACACCGCCCTTGTAGAATATGAATGGGCGCCCATAAACAGGCTTGGGCTTGAAGTCGAACTGCCATTTTCGTTCTATTACCCAATAAACGGAAACACAACAGCGCCAAGCAATAAGCTTAATAGTTTGAAATTGGCCGCCCAATATTCTTTTTTTGTTTCAGAAAAGCACAAGGCCAGTATGGCGCTAGGCTATATTCAAGAATTTGAGTTAGCAGAATTTGACAAATATGGCAAAGACAAATTTTTTATGGGTAATGTTTACAATCCGTTTTTTATAGCAGCAAAAAGATTTGGAAACAACTTTCATTCATTGCTTTATACTGGCCCCGCTTTTAGTCGCTCTTTTTCCGACAACTTTTTGCATACTAGCTTGCAAATCAACAGTAATTTTCATTATATGATTTCAGGGACAAGAAATTTTATAGGAATTGAATTTAATAAAACGGTTGAAAATCGTGTTTTTGGTATGATAATAAGGCCTCAAATGCGAGTTGGAGTTGCAGATAACTTACTGATTGGAATTGTAACCGGAGTTCCCGTAAGCAGAGAAAATGAAAGATTTAGCGCTTTTTTAAGATTAATCTATGAGCCTGGACACAATAAAAATAATGGGAATGGTACTATTACAAAAGCAAAAACAAAACACGTTTAAAAACCATAATACCCATAATCATTATCCACCTCTTTTTCAAAATCTTTTACGCTGGCGCGTTTACGTGATTCAACACGTATTTTGCGCATAAGGGTATCAATTTCTTTTTGTGCTAATGTTTCGCTTTCAAAAGAAAAATTCGTTTTTGTAAATTGAGGTTTATTGTTTACTGCAATATTATCATCTGGCTGAACAGCAGAATAACAAAGCTTCCATATTTTTTTATCCTTCGCTCTAGTTTTAAAAACATATACATTCCCTTGTTTTTTATTAAACTCTACTTTGTGCACTGCCATTAAAACAATGGTGTCTTTTTTAAAACTTTCGTTGTTTCCAAAAAGCTGTGAACTAACCAATTCTTTTTGTGTTAAATAATTTTTATCAAACAGGTTTAATTTGTTTTGTGCTTTTAAAACTTTGTAAAGCACCAACCTGCTTGATAAGGAAGCGGAATAGTTTTTCAATATCGTATCTGCAACAGGAACGTCATTTTCTATTAACTGCGAATAGATTGCTGTTTTAAACTTATCGCTGCTTGATGATGCAAGAGTTTTATTAAAAAACTTTTTTACATCATTGTTTTTATAAAAAGGAGCAAGCACAGACATATAATTATAAATTTTTTGTTGACGTGTATTTAAATCGTCATACACGCGCTCCGATTTTTGGTAGGAATAGCGATAGCCTTCTTTGTCCCTATCCTTTTCTGAAACATACTTTTTAAGCTCGTAATTTGCATCCAATAAAATATCGTTTACTGTTTTACTGTATGCTTTTTGTTTAAGCATTTTTGCATCATTAGTTTGCGCCATTAATTTATAAATACTGTTTTTATATTCGGGGTATTTCGTGTATTTTATTATTTCTGGAAACAGTATCGCAGCATTTTGTAAACTGTCTGCAAAATAATTAAACATGTTGCTTATGTTGAATTCATTAGCCGTTATAGGAACATCTACTTTTAATAATTTTAAAAATAATTTTGTTGCTTCTGTTGTTTTTTGTTTGGCAAGAATTTTTAAAACAGCCAATTCTATTTCTACAGAATCGGAATAGCGCATGTGTAAAGATTCTAAAAATGGTAATGTTTCTTTTGATTTTACATTTTCGAAACAAGAAATTAAATCTTTTTTATTTGTTGGTGAAAGCAAATTAAACTCTTTGTTGTTTATTGTTTTGATAAGTGTTGGAACATTGCTTGTTAACATATTTGCTGGCACATATTCAATTGCTGCTTTTGCTCTTTTGCTTTCTGTGGTATCGCTTGAATATAGTTTGCTAAAAAAATATGAATCCAATTTGTTTAATGTAATGTCCACACCAATACAAGTATCTTTAGGTGTAAAGGAATCGAAAAATGTTTTTGTAAACGCACTCATTCCTTTGCTTGTATCTACAACCGTTTTAAGTGTGTATAATGTTCCACAACGCTGAATGAGCTTAACCATTATTCCTCTTGTGCTGCCAGTATCGCTTAACAATAAATTGTATTCTGAAGTGTTTCCTTTTTTTGTTAATGCCGCTCTTGAAATTTTCATTTCTCCATTATCCGAAACTGTTTTTAATCGTGATTTCCAAAACTCGTCCATTGTTTCTTGTTGAAAATACATGCTGAATTTTCTATATTCAACATATACCTTTTCTCTCGTTTCGGGAGAAACGTAAACTTTGGTTTCTTTAATTGGCAAAAACTGTTTTTTCTCTTTTGCATCTTTCTCTTTTGGTAGTTTATAACGTTTATCTATATCGTTGTTTTCTAACAATGAAGAATACTCGTTTTTGATTTCTTGTACGCTTACATTAAAGAAAAGACTTGTGTCTGTTGTTTTTGTAAATGGTACCGAATAGGTTTTAGAATTAATTTTAAAAGAATTAAAAAAAGGCAATGACGCAAGACTATCGCTATTTGTACATAGTAAATAATAGTCTGCACCATTGATAATTATTTGTGCAAAATAATTTTGTTCGGGTTTATTTTGGGTTTCCATTTTAAACCACAATGCAGGATTTCTGTTTTTAGAAAAATAATTTTTAGAAATGATTTTTTTATTTGTCTCCAAACAAAATCGTTCTGCTAATATGTTTAACTCAAATGTGTCTTCTTCTATATAGTCAAAATCATAAAGCGATGCAGCCATTAGCAAAACATATTCTTCATTCGTTTTGCTTGTTGCATTTACTATTTCTACTTGTGTTTGATTACCCGTTGCAATGTTTGAACAAATTGTTTTTTTGCTTGGTATAGTTACGCTGTATCCGTTTTTTGATTGATAATCAAAAGATGTTTGTTGGGGCTCGTAAAAAACAATGGAACTAAAAAACGATTCTGCTTCTGTTCCTTTTTTTACATACTCTTGGCTGCCACTCATTTTAAATGAAAATATTTCATTTGGTGTAATAAAAATTTGGTGGCGCTGAATGTCTCCTTTCCCTGTTTTGTTTATTATTTCTACTCCAGGATAACCGTTTGCATTTTTTATTTCTTTTTTGCTCAATAATTTTCCTGGAATGTTTTCAAATATTAAACTATCAATTCGTTTTAAAATATATTCTTGCGATTGATCAATTAATTTTCCATAATGATTCATTCGTTGTACGCAATAATAACTTCCATTACTCATGTCGTTAAACAAATAATATTTGAAAGAACTACCATCTTTTATTTCATAAAGCTTACCGGGAGTGGCAACAGAAAAAACAGAATCAGGAGAATATTGTGTTTTAAATTGTGTAGGAAATCTTGTTTCGTCAATTTGTGTTTTTGTTTTAATATCTGATTTTGCAATATTTGTTGGACGAACAGTATATCCCATTCTTCTTAGTAATTCTATCACTCCGTTTTGTCCTGGCAAATGAGCCGCTCCAACACCTGTAAACAATGTTGTTTTGCGCATCACCGAATCCATTTTTTTTGCCATAATCTCGTTGCGCTCATAAAGCATGTATTTCAAAAACCCTTTGGTGCTTGATAATTTACTGAGGCTATCTAACAAATCTAAATCTCCTTTTCTATAAGCATCTTCCAACATATCGTAATATCCTTTGTCGCCACGCAATTCTTTTAACCGTAAACGCCTTTGTTCCTTTTCTTCTTCTTTTGTTTTTTCATCGTCCTCATTATCTTCATCGTCCTCCGCCTTTTTTGAAAGCTCTTCTGTTTTTTTAAATTCTTCTAATCCAATTATTTTTTTGTTTAGTTTTTTTCCCGCTTGAAAAATAAAAACGTCCAAATAATTATCCTCTTCATAATCGCTGTTTTGTTTACTATTGCGATACATCATTCTATTACTGATGTTCGGGCTAAATTGTAAAATAGATTTTAAATCATTTTCTTGAGGCGCATCCACAGCAAAGGCATTTCTATAAAACGCATACGGCTTGCTAACATAAGGAACAGTATTTTTGTTTTTTTCAGCTTCATCCATCAACATAATATCATCCATCCATTTATCCATATTTAATTCCAATGCCACAGCATCACAATTTTTTAACGCAACAAAAAACGAATCTGGTAAATTAAAAACAAGTTTATCGCTTACGTGCATTGTTCCGTATAGGTAAGAAGGCTTTTTTAAACCATTACCCGTAATTTCCCAAAGCAAACTTGGATATTGCTTTGGCATTGCTTTTTGTGCAAATGAAAAATGAAAAAGAATGAAGAAAAAAAGAGTTGTAGCTATTTTGTATGATTTCATATTATGCGTTTTAACTGCTAACTAATATAACGTGTTTTTTTGTTTTTGTTGCTTTTTGTTTTATTTCCCATGCTGTTTCTTCTTCGCTCCTCTCACAGCTTCTGCTGTTAAAGGGTTTTCTGGCCAAGAATGTTTAGGGTAACGAGAAAGTAAATCTTTACGCACATCAAAATATGTTTTGCTCCAAAAGCTATTTAAATCTTGCGTTACTTGAACTGGTTTATAGCCGGGCGATAAAAGGTGAAGAAGAATTTTATTTTTCCCTTCGTTAACAGCGGGTGTTTCTAAAAGACCAAAAAGTTCTTGCAAACGAACTTCCATTTCTGGCTTTTTCCCATCAGCAAAATAATTTATTTTAATCATGGAGCCACTTGGTACTTTTATTTTTTCTGGAGCAAGTTTATCTAATTTATTCGCGAGCTCCCATGGTAAAATCGAAATAATTATTTGGTTCAGATTTAATTGCTGCAATTCGCTTTGCTTATTTATGTTTGTTAAATAAGGCGAAAGCCACCCTTCAGCTGTGTTTAATAAATTTTCTGTGCTTATGTCTGGCCAGTCTTCATTAGGCCTCCACGCTTTCAAGCTCATTATTCTTGATTGCAAATCATTTTGCTCTTCTTTCCAGCCGAGCATTTTTAATCCTTCTTTTTTTATGGTATCACAAATTATTTTTATTCGTAAGTCATTATTAATTTTTGTAATTGCTTTGCTTTGCAACACAATTCCTCCAACACATTTTTCGATTTTTCCTACAATCATTCCTCTCTCATCATCCCAAAAAACAGTTTCTTTTTCAATTGCTAAATCCATCAAATCATTAGGATTTAAAGGCGATGCCATAAATATTTTTCCCTCGTTTTTTCCAGCATCCAATTGTGCGATGGCAATGTATTCTTCTTTATGCAAAGCATCTTGTTCCAACAATTTTACAATTCTTCCATTGGCTAATCGGTAACGCAAGCCGTTTTTATCTATGCGTTTTGCAACACGTTCGGGATAAGCTGCTGCAATTAATTTTCCAATGGCAAATACATCGGGCATGGTATTGTCTGTTTCTGTATTTAATAATTTACGCCAAGACTGCGCAAGCCTTTCTATTCTTTCCAATACACGTTTATCTGCATTCACAAATTCTTTGTTTCTCCACTTGCGTAATATTTCTATTCGTAATGAAATATCTGTTCCGCTATCTTTTTGCAATGGATCTCTTTCCTCTAACAGCGCAGCAACATCGCATGCTAAAGCCGTGTAATTTATTTGTTGATTTTGTTTTTGCCAATGTTTTGCTTCTACCAACAAATGTGCAATTCGTGGATGAGTTGGCATTTGTAAAAGCTGTTTTCCCCGTTCGGTAATATTGTTATTTTGCGTTGCGCCCAATTGTTGAAGTAATTCTTTTGCTTGTAAAACACTTCCTTCGGGAGGAGGATTCAACCACATTAATTCGTTGGTGTTTTTTATTCCCCACTCACTTAACTCTAACATTAATGGTGCTAAATCCGCTTCTAAAATTTCTGGTTTTCTGTTTGGCAATAAATGAATGTGCGAACCTTCGCTCCACAAACGATAACACACGCCTGGCCCTAAACGCCCCGCACGACCAGCCCTTTGGTCGGCTGCATCTTTTGTGATTTTTACTGTTTCTAATTTTGTAAAACCACTGCGCGCATCAAATTTTGGAACACGGGAATAACCACAATCTATTACTGTGGTTATTCCTTCAATGGTTAAAGATGTTTCTGCTATTGCTGTTGCAAGCACTACTTTTCTTTTTCCTTGTGGGTGTGGCATTATTGCTTCTTGTTGTTTTTGTGCGCTTAAATCGCCATACAAAGGATAAATGCTTATGCTTGTTTGTTCTTCTAATATTTGTTGTGTGCGAAGTATTTCGCCAGCCCCAGGTAAAAAAGCAAGAATATCACCTTGCTGTTCGTTTAATGCTTTTTTAATTGCTTTTGCCATAGTAATAGGCAAAGGGGTTTTATCATCTATGTTTTCGTGTTTTAATGTTACAGGAAATTGCCTCCCTTCAGAAGTAAGAATTGGCGCATTGTTTAAGAGCGAAGAAAGTTTTGCTCCATCCAATGTTGCCGACATAATTAATATTTTTAAATCGTTGCGCAACACTTGTTGCATTTGTAAACAAAATGCAAGTGCTAAGTCGGCATTTAAACTGCGTTCATGAAATTCATCAAAAATAACAAGAGCAACATTTTCCAAAGCATTGTCGTTTTGCAACATGCGCGTGAGTATTCCTTCTGTAACAACTTCTATTTTTGTTTGTTTGCCAACTTTATTTTCAAAGCGAACACGATAACCAACTGTATTTGCAATTTCTTGATTGAGCAAAAAAGTCATTCTGTTTGCAACAGAACGAGCAGCAAGCCTGCGGGGCTCAAGCATAATTATTTTTTTATCTCCTAACCATTTTTCATTTAAAAGTTGAATCGGCAAAACAGTTGATTTTCCAGCACCTGGAGGGGCTTGTAAAATTAACACCGCATTTTTTTGCAGCTGTGTTTTTAATTCGGGGATAATATCATTTATAGGATAATCGGCTTGCATAAGCTTGCAAAAATACAGTAATATCTGTCTTGGCTTTCTGCTTTTTTTCATCGAACTTTACCCCTGAAAAATAACGAACGCTAAAGCACAATTAAAACAGCGTTTAGCCAAACATTAGTGGCAAGTTAATTATGAAACGTAGACGATTAATTATTATTCTTTTTATATTGGGACACTTTAATGTTCACTCACAAGACTTGACAACAATTTTTATCGACTCTTTAAGAGTGATTATAAATAACGACACTTTAATAAATGATACTGGCACTAGGACTTTTTTTGTAAAAACAAATCAAGAAAATAAAATTGTTGTTTATGACAACGGCAATATTAAAATAGTCTTGGAAGCTTCAAATATGAAAGGGCGTTCATTTAATAAAAGAAAATACGCTTCTATTTCCAGTGCAGTTTTAAATCTATACGCTAAAGACACAATTGTTAGATTTTCTTATGGTTGGTTAGGTTGGTTTGAAAAATGTGGGACGTACTTGATACCAATATTAGATAAAAACTGGGTAGACAGCAAACCAAAAAATATTTGTTCCTTTCAAGCCAGTATGAGAATATTTAATATGGCTCCCAAAGATACTGCTGGCTATAAGTTAGGTTACAAAGAAGGTATTTGGATAGGGAGAGAAAAGAAGGTGGATAGCGTTGTTATCGAATTCAAAAATGACAAAATAAATGGATTGGCGGAAGTATATTACAAGGATGGAACTAAATACAAAAATCTTTATAAAAATGGAAAAAGTGTTTCTCCTGAGATATTGAATTTTAATTTTGATGCTCCGGGAGCGAGACCAAGAAGACCTCGAGTAATACCCAAAATACTGACTGGTAATTGTGAAGACAAATAAATTCACGGTAGACAACCTGCCACTAACACAGGCTCACACGCAATGCGGAGATTCTGCAAGTTGCAAATGCAGATTTTATCGGGGCGCGAAGCGTTATTTTCCCGATGTAAAAACCAAATCTTTAAACCTTCTCCAGCGCTTGTTTTATGTCTTCAATCAACAATTCTGGGTCTTCTAATCCAATGTATAATCGCACAAGGTTCCAAGGCAAAGGGTTTTCGAAGCTTTTGCTTGCCGCCAATGCACACATTGGGAAAATCAAAGATTCATAACCACCCCAGGATGTTGCCATTAAAAACAGTTTTAAATTATCGCAAAAACGTTCCACTGCTGCTTCGTCTTTTGCATCAATAACTATTGAAAGCAGGCCTCCACCTTGTTTCATTTGTTTTTTTGCTAAATGCAATTGTGGGTTTTTTGAAGCGAAAGGATAGTTTAATTGTTTTATTTTGGGGTGTTTTTCTAAGAAATCAGCCACTTTTTTTGTGCTGTCGGCACTTTTGTTTACTCGAAGCTCAAGTGTTCTTAATCCGCGTAAAATTAGGCCTGCGTCTTGAGGTGAAATAATGCTTCCAATGGTCATGTATTCTTCTGCAAACATTTTCATAATCCGCTCTTTTGTAGAACAAACCACCCCACACACCACATCGCTGTGTCCGTTGATATACTTACTTCCTGAGTGCAATACAATATCAATTCCCATTTCAATTGGGTTTTGGTTTAATGGGGAATTATAACTGTTATCAACAATTGTGGTGATGTTTTTGCTTTTCGCAATTTTCGCAATTGCCTCCAAATCTTGCATCTCAAACGTCAACGAATTCGGGCTTTCTAGGTAGATTAACTTTGTGTTTGTTTGAATTGCTTTTTCAAAATCTACCGCCTCTCCCCCATTCACAAAAGTGTGTGTAACACCATATTTTGCAAGGTATTTGGTAATTAAATTATTGGTCCAGCTGTATGGTTTTTGCACACACACAACATGGTCTCCGCCTTTAACCACAGACATTACAGCCGCAGCTACAGCAGCACTTCCACTCGAAAAAACAAGTGCGTTTTCTGCTTTTTCAAGTGCGGCTAATTTCTTTCTAAGGGTTGCTACTGTTGGGTTATAGCCTCTAGTATAGAATGGGTTTTCTAGTTCTTTTGTTAGTTTTTCGCGCATTTCTGCAACGTTTTTGAAGCAAAAATTGGTGGTTTGAAAAATTGGTGGTGCTACTGAACCATAGTATTCGTGGCGTTCTTCGCCTAAGTGATTTAGAATAAAAGATGTATCCATTTAGAAGTTCAAGGTTTAAGGTTTGAGGTTCAAAGTTAAAAGTTTAAGATTACAAGGAGGAAGGCTTGTTTGTTTTTGAGATTTTCTCCTTTCCATTTTGCAGAGCATGTTTACTATTCGTTATTCCCTAAAACTCTTTTTTTCATCAAAAGCAAGTGAGGGTTTTTGATTTTTATGTTTTTTGAATTTATTTTGGTTAAAAAACATTAAAAACCCTTGCTTGTCCTGTTGTTGTTGGGCTTCAGAGAGCGTTGTTTTTTTTCGGTTTAAGGCGCTTTTTTCGCTTTTTAATCCCTTTTGTGCCCAGAGGGGTGTTTGTGGCTTATTCGGGCTTAAATAGACTTGGGGTGGTGTTTTTTGGAAAAAAGGTTGGGACAAAAATGAGCATTCTAAAATTATTGTTTAATATCAATTTTGGTAAAGTTTTTATACTAGATTTTCAAAATCAAATTTTGCTTTTTTTGATTTTGGATTTTTGTTTTGGGAAATCTTAAAAATTAATTTTTGAGGTGGTTTTTGGGTGCCTGTTTTTTTATATACAGCAACAAAAAAAGAAACAATAAAAATTTTCATTAATTAAAGCCAACCCAATTAACCAATCAACCACTACCCAATTACCCCTTCCTAATTAAGTAAATTTGGCTGGAGTATTTTTTACCAGAAACCATTGCAGAAAGATTAGACCTTAGTCCGTTCCACGTGGAACGAATGATATTTATTTTACCGGTTTTTATCTTTTCACTAAGCAAAGAAACATAAAAAGAATCAAAAATCATTGGTAAAATCCTAAATAGTTTTAGGTCGTGTTTCTTAAAAAGAGCATCAATATCTTTTGGTGTAAAGTGGTATAAATGTCTTGGAACATCATAGGCAGCCCAGTGTTCGTTATAGATTTTTGCATCTAACGAATTACAGTTGGGAACAGCAATAATAATTACTCCATTGGGTTTTATTAGTCGCTTTAATTCCTCAACTCTTTGGTTTAATTTGGGGACATGTTCCAGTACATGCCACATACTAATTATATCAAAACTTGAATCGGGAAGAGAGCTTAAGTCAGACTCCTCGCGCACATCCAAAGCATAATTTTGAATCGCCATTTTCCTTGCATCTGAATCGGGTTCAATTCCTGTGCAATCCCATTTAGCGTTTTTACAGGTGTTTAAAAATTCTCCTGTTCCGCATCCAATATCAAGTATTTTTCCTGTTTTATAAAACTTTGAAATAAGCTGAAGCTTTTTTAATAGAGTATATTTTCTAACCGATTGGTATGTGGAGTTAATAAAACCTTTTTTTGTGTTTGAGTGAGAAACGTATTCTTCAGACTTATAATATGCGCCTAGATTATTTTCTGCCGGACGAGGATTTGTAAATTTAAAACCACAAGATTCGCATTCGACAATTTGAAATGTTTCACGTGAAACCGTATGATCAACACAGGCCAAAAATGGTTTTTGTCTGATTGAATTACATATAGGACATTGTTCTATTTTTTCCATAAATTGCTTTTGTTCCACGTGGAACTATCTACCTAAATAAACCATTAAGATAGAAACATCTGATGGAGTAATACCTGAAATTCTAGATGCCTGTCCTATGGTTCTTGGTTTAATTTTACTTAATTTTTCTCTCGCTTCAGCAGATAAAGAAGTTAATCTTTTGTAGTCAAAATCATCATGCAAAGTTATATCTTCAAGCCTTGTTAGCTTATCTGCCATCTCATTTTCTTTAGAGATATATCCTTCATATTTCATTAATATTTCTGCTTGCTCAATGCTTTCCATATCGTATTTTAAAACAAAGTCTTTTACTTTTTGAGAGTTCAAAGCAAAGTCTAAAAGTGTAATTGTTGGTCGTGTTAGCACTCCAAACATTTTTACTTTTTGTGTAATAGGCGAGGAGCTAATTGCTTCTAAAGATGGATTAATTTCAGAAGGATCAATGCTCTCTGTTTTAAAAAACTTAATTATTTCTTGAGCATTTTTTATTTTTTGATTCACCCTTTCTAATCGTTCTTTTGATGCTAATCCTAACTCAAATGATTTTGGAGTAAGCCTAACATCTGCATTATCCTGTCTTAAAAGTATTCTATATTCCGCTCTAGATGTAAACATTCGGTAAGGTTCTTCTGTACCCTTGGTGACTAAATCGTCTATTAAAACACCAATATAAGCCTCCGCTCGGCTAAGAATAAATGGTTCTTGATTTTTAATTTTCAAATGTGCGTTTATTCCTGCCATTAAGCCTTGACATGCGGCTTCTTCATATCCAGTTGTTCCGTTTATTTGTCCAGCAAAATATAATCCCTCTACAAGCTTTGTTTCTAGCGTTAATTTTAATTGTTGCGGAGGAAAGTAATCGTATTCAATTGCATACCCAGGTCTGAACATTTTTACGTTTTCAAATCCTGGAATTTTTTTCAATGCTTCGTATTGCACATCTTCAGGCAATGATGTAGAAAATCCATTCACATATATTTCAACTGTATTCCAACCTTCTGGTTCAACAAATATTTGGTGTCTGTCTCGTTCTGAAAAACGGGTTATTTTATCTTCTATGCTGGGACAATATCTTGGTCCTAAACCTTGAATTCTACCTGTAAACATAGGAGATTTTTCAAAGCCTGTTTTTAGTATTTCATGAACATCTTCGTTTGTATAAGTTATATAACAGGGCATTTGACCAGAAGGCCCATTTTGAAAAGCGCCATGTTTTTCTTTTTTAAACTCAAATTGTTCCACGTTTAAATAAGAAAATTTACTAGGATTTTCGTCTCCATGTTGTACTTCCATTTTTGAATAATCAAGCGAACGACCATCAACACGAGGAGGGGTTCCCGTTTTCATTCTGCCTGCTTCAAAACCCAACTCGATTAATTGTTCTGTAATTCCTGTGCTTGATTTTTCCCCAGCTCTTCCGCCACCATATTGCTTTTCACCTAAATGAATTAATCCGTTTAAAAAGGTACCATTAGTTAAAACCACAGCCTTTCCTTTAATTTCAATATCCATACCAGTTACAACACCAACAACTTTTCCATTTTCAACAATCAATGATTTAACCATATCCTGCCAAAAATCAAGATTAGCAGTATTTTCAAGCATCAACCTCCATTCTTCAGCAAAACGGTGTCTATCACTTTGAGACCTAGGACTCCACATTGCAGGGCCTTTTGAACGATTCAACATTCTAAATTGAACTGCTGTTTTATCTGTAACAATAGCAGAATAACCTCCCAATGCATCTATTTCTCTAACAATTTGTCCCTTTGCAATTCCACCCATTGCAGGATTACAACTCATTTGTGCAATTGTTTGCATATTCATGGTAATCAAAAGGGTAGAAGAACCCATGTTTGCAGCAGCAGCAGCAGCTTCGCAACCTGCGTGACCAGCACCAACAACAATTACATCATATTCTTTAAACATTTTTTATTTTATAAAAGTTTGCAAAGGTACTTAATTAAGTAGTAAATAATAAATTATATATTATAAATAATTGATTATTAATAAGTTATACTTAAATAATAGTATAAAAAAATTTACAAACCAAACTTTGCAGATAATTCAAGCATTTTTTCAATAGGTTTACGTGCTTTTATTATTAATTCTTTATCCATTAAAATCTCTGGTTGCTCATATTTTAAGCAGTTATAGAGTTTTTCTAAAGTGTTTAATTTCATGTGTGGACAATCATTACAAGCACAAGAATTATTTGGAGGTGCAGGAATAAATGTTTTCCTAGGATTTTTTAATTGCATTTGATGAATAATTCCCGCCTCAGTTGCCACAATAAATTCTTTTGCATCCGATTTTGTTGCGTAATTAAGAATACCTGTTGTGCTGCCAACATAATCTGCTATATCCAATAAATTTGCTTCGCACTCTGGATGAGCTAATAACTTAGCATAAGGATGTTGATTTTTCAACTTCATAATTTTCTCCAATGAAAAAATTTCATGTACCATACAAGCTCCATCCCATAAAACCATATCACGACCTGTTTTTTTAACGATATAAGCACCTAAATTCTTATCTGGAGCAAATATTATCATTTTTTCTTTTGGTAAGCTCTCAATTATTTGTAATGCATTTGTAGAAGTACAAACAATGTCTGTTAATGTTTTTAATTCTGCAGTACAATTGATATAAGAAATTACAAGATGATCCGGATGTTGTTTTTTAAATTCAGTAAATTTATCTGCAGGACAAGAATCCGCAAGCGAACAACCAGCTCTTAAATCAGGTAATAAAACTTTTTTTGAAGGCGATAAAATTTTTGCTGTTTCGGCCATAAAATGAACACCAGCAAACACAATGATATCAGCATTTGTTTTAGCCGCTTCTTGTGATAAACCTAGGCTATCCCCAATATAATCGGCAACATCTTGAATATCGGCATCTTGGTAATAGTGGGCAAGTATAATCGCATTTTTTTCTTTTTTTAGTTTTTTTATTTCAGCAAACAAATCTAGTGAAATATCAATCGGTAAATCAAGAAAACCTTTTGTATGTAAATCATTCAGCATAATAATAACAATATATTATTTTAAATTTTAAATAAAATTTGTTGTTGTTATTGGTCTGTTAGTTGAGTGTATAAAAACAAGTTAAAAAAGTTGTTTTTATTGTTTTTAAAGTTTGATTAACAACAATTAAAAAGTTCTCATTTTATAAAGCATTGAAACGTAGTTGTTTTGCTATTTATTAACAGTATGTTAGTACCCAACTAACATCATAACTTTTTTACAAAAGTACGTATATTTATGTTATCAAACTGTTGGCTATTGGTAGAAAAAAAGCATAAGTTTTAGTAGGAATAACAAAAAAATAATAGAAGCGATATTTAAATTTAACAAAGCAAGAAAAATCTTCTAAACATTAACAACAAACATCTTTATTATCAACAGTTTCAATGTTAATAAAATAAAAACTATTGGGCTAATAATCAGCACATTATTTTTCAACTTTACACACTTGTTAATTGTGGTTAATAACACTAAAAAAATAAATTTTTCCGGGCATCGCCCGATAACAATTCGAATAATATGAAAATAGCAATTGGATGCGACCACGCAGCGTTTCTTTTAAAAGAAAAACTAAAAGCCTATTTAGGAACAAAAGGCTATGAGATAAAAGATTTTGGCTGTTATTCGGAAGAAAGGGCCGACTATCCTGATTTTGCTCACCCTGTTGCAAATACTGTTGAAAACAAAGAGTGTGATTTTGGCTTGTTACTATGCGGAAGCGGAAATGGAATAAACATGACGGCAAACAAGCATAAAGGAATTCGCTCGGCACTTTGTTGGAATGCAGAAATTGCAGAATTAGCAAGACATCACAACGATGCAAATATTTTAACACTGCCAGCGCGTTTTATTACTGAAGAAGAGGCAAAAAAATGTGTAGATGTTTTTTATACAACAGAATTTGAAGGAGGCAGACATGCCGACAGAGTAAAAAAAATTAGCGAAGGCTGTTAAAACAAAAAGAATGAAAAAAACAATTATCCTTTTATTAATACTATCATTAAACGCTTTTGCACAAAAAGATACAACAGCAATACGTTTTTCAAAAACAATTACAGCAGCCGATTTAAAAACACACCTAAGCATTTTGGCTTCTGATGAATATGAAGGAAGAGAAACAGGCAAGAAGGGCCAAAAAATGGCAGCAGAATATATTCAAGCGCAGTTTAAGTCGTTTGGAATTCCCCCATACAAAGAAAAAACATATTACCAGGAATATCCGCTTAATGTAATTATGCCTGCAGCAGCAGAGGTTACTGCGAATGAAAAAAAATATACTGCGAATGTAGATTATTTCAATTTCGCTGGACTAACAGAGCAAACAATCAATACCAAAGAAATTCTTTTTTTAGGTTACGGAATAGATGAAAACACTGTTTATAGCGATTACAAAGGAATAAAAACAGAAGGAAAAGTGATAATGATAATGGAGGGGGAGCCCTACAAAAATGAAAACGAATCTATTATAACAGGAAAAAAAACGCCATCACTTTGGACGAGCTATTACAAAGTAAAAATAGAAAGAGCAAAAGAATCAAAGGCTGCGGCTGTTTTATATGTGGTAGATAATATTTCCGAAAGCATGGAAAAATTTAAACACAAGATAGAATCGCCAGCAATGAAGCTAGACATGAGCAAAAAAGAGATGCCTGTTATTTATATCTCCAAAGAAATGGCAAATGAAATATTAAAAAAACAAACAATAGAAAACACTAAAACAAAAATTGCGAGCACAGGAAAGCCGCAAAACACAAAGGCAAAAACAAATTTTAGCATAAAAATAAAAAACAGCGCGCAACATATTTTTGCAGAAAACGTGTTGGGTTTTGTAGAAGGAAGTGATTTAAAAGAGGAGATTATTGTTATTACCGCGCATTATGACCATTTGGGAATAGAAGGAACCGTGGTGTTTAATGGTGCAGATGACGATGGCTCTGGAACAGTTGCTGTTATTGAACTTGCACAAGCATTTTCAGAAGCAAAAAAACAAGGTAAAGGACCAAGAAGAAGCATGTTGTTTATGACTGTTTCTGGAGAAGAAAAAGGATTGTTGGGCTCTGCATATTATGTTGATCATCCAGAATTTCCATTAAAAAATACAGTGTGTGATTTAAACATTGACATGATTGGCCGTCTTGACGAAAAACATGCAAACAATGCAAATTATGTGTATTTAATAGGTTCGGATAAATTAAGTTCACAACTTCACAAAATAAGCGAAAATGCAAACAAAACATATTGTAACATTGAATTAGATTATACATATAATGATGAGAAGGATAAAAATCGATTTTATTATCGTTCAGATCATTATAATTTTGTGAAAAAAGGAATTCCTGTTATATTTTATTTTAATGGAGTACATGCCGATTACCACAAAGAAACAGACGAAGTAGAAAAAATCGATTTTGCCAAAATGGAAAACATAACACGCCTTGTGTTTTTTACAGCCTGGGATTTAGCAAACAGAAACGAAAGAATAATAATTGATAGCAACAAAAAGTAATTCAAAACACCTATGTCGGTAGCACTAGAAGCCTTTTTACAAGCATCAGAATCAAAAGCGTTTGACGTAAATCATCGTAAAATTATTGATTTTAATATTGCTCAATACGACAAAAAAGTGATTGAGGGGAAAGAGCAATTTTCCAATTTAGAACTTGCTAAAACAAGAGCAGCAGCACGCAAACAAAAGGCGATAGATAATCTTGAAAAATATTTGATTGAATTTGAAGCTAATTTTATTAAACGTGGCGGAAAAATTATTTGGGCGCAGGATGCGGAAGAAGCATTAAAAGCGAGTTTGCAAATAATGAAAAAAGCAAACGCGAAAACGGTGGTTAAGGCTAAATCGATGACAACAGAAGAAATTGATTTTAACGATGAGCTCAAAAAAAACAATATTGAAAGCATTGAAACGGATTTAGGAGAATACATTGTTCAACTTAGAAAAGAAGCGCCTTATCATATTGTAACACCCGCAATGCACCTTTCAAAAGAAGAAGTAGCACAAACCTTTCACGAGAAAAAACAAACTCCAGAAAACTGGAGTCCAGAACAAATAACCACTTACGTTCGTTTGCAATTGCGTGAAAAATATAGCCAAGCAGAAGTAGGAGTGAGTGGAGCAAATTTTTTAATTGCCGATGCTGGTGCAATTGCTGTTACCGAAAATGAAGGGAACGGAGTGCTTTCAATGGCATTTCCAAAAACACAAATTGTAATTGCAGGAATTGAAAAAATTATTCCTTCGCTTTTTGACATGGAATTGTTTTGGCCACTATTAGCAACACACGGCACAGGACAGCAAATTACAACGTATAACACCATCTATTCTGGGCCAAGACAAACAGGAGAAAACGATGGACCAAATGAGATGTATGTAATTTTGTTGGACAATGGAAGAACAAATGTTTTAGCAGAAACAGAGCAACGCAGAGCTCTTTCTTGCATACGCTGTGGAGCTTGTTTAAATACTTGTCCTGTTTACAAAACAATTGGCGGACACAGCTACGGAACAACATACAGCGGACCAATAGGTTCGATTATTACACCGTATTTAAAAGACACAAACGAATACAAACACTTAAGTCACGCATCTACATTATGTGGGCAATGCACAACAGTATGCCCCGTAAAAATTGACATTCACAAGCTTTTACTTTTAAACCGTGGCGATTTTATCAAAAAAGGATTGAGCACAAAAGCAGAAAATTGGGTGTGGTTTTTTTGGAAAGGAGCAATGCTTAAACGCAGTAAAATGGACAAAGGCGGAGCCAAGCTAAAAAACTTTATGCTTAAACAATTCTTTAAAAAACAATGGGGCGAACGAAGAGATTTGCCGCAAGTTGCTCCGAAATCTTTTAATCAAATCTGGAGAGAACGAAAAGGGATTAAGTAGAAAAGGCAAGAACAACTGCTATTTCAGAACATATTTTATAAAACCATTTTGTTTTTTAAAATAATTATCAAATGTGTTTGGCATAATTTCAAGCACTGTTTTTTCTGTTTTTATTTGCATTGTTTTTAAATTAAAAGTTCTACCGTTAATAAAATATTGATTGTGATTTGTATAATTATCATTGTTTAGTTCACCAAACAAAACAATGCATTTAGGAGGCAAAATAAATCTTACAGAATCCCAGGCACCTTCTTTATCTACAACAGTTATTTTTTTATTCCAATCGGGTTCTAGGCTTTTGTTTGTTTTATAAACAGCAATTAAGCCATCAAAAATTGTAAAGCCGCTTTCTGGTTTTTCTAATTGGTAAGAAATTACTATAGGAGAATTGCTGTTGTTTACCAAAACAAAATATTCTTTCCAAGAGCAACCCGTAAAACAAAAAAAGAGAATAAAAAGAGCGCTAATATTTTTCATTAATTTTTGTTTTTTACCCCTGAAAAATAACGGTTTGCCGCTTGCCGCAGTGGGGGATTTCGGAGCACTTCACTGTCAACTAAGCACAAATATTGATAGAAGCACAAAACTTGATTTAACCACGTCAGCCCCCATTGCGGCAAACGGCTGTTAGCGGTTCGGGCTACATTCTATAGTTGTTTCATGACGTTCTTTTATAAAAGTTGATTATTGATTTTATCAATTGGCTTGTCACGAATACCCTTTATCAAAAGCCAAAGCATTAGCACCAATTCACCAAACATGGCCGGCATTCCAAAAGTAAAAATAATGTCTTTGTAATCGGGAAGCACAATATTGGCGAAGCTTAAAAGAACATACACAAATCCATTTATGATTAGCCAAACACCTAAAAAACGTGGAATGAAACCAGATTTATAGACAAGTATCGCCAACGGAAAAAGCCAAAGACCATAAAATAATACTAATGCTGAAGTGCAATAATCATTAATTTTAAGAAACACCATAGCGAGGTCTTGCCGCTGCACCAATTCAAACGACTTTAGAATTTCTCCATTTAGAGTTGTAATAGTTGCAATACTTAGTCCTGCTTGAACAAATCCCACTGGCACTTGCACTACTACAGTCGCTACTAAAAGTTTGGCGTATCGTTCGTTGACAGTTTTAAACAACTGATAGAAAACCCATGCCAAAAGAATCCATAGTGTATTTGTTATTAGTCCAGAAAAAATACTGGTGCGGAATAAGAATTCATATTTCAGGATATTTTCTGCAGAGGCAACCGAATCACCACTTACAAATATTTTCGGGGATACAAAAAACATCCCGTAAAAGCCTGTGACAATCCAAAGGAAAAATAACAAACCGGAAAGTCTCGCTGTTTTTTTAAGTTCTAGATTAGTATTCATGATACTCTGGATTTATGGATTACTTTGATGAATTTGAGGAGTGTATTTGTTCCACTCATTCAAATTAACACCTTTAATTAATAAGCTTAATGATAAAGATATTTCACCAATAAAAACCGGAAGAACAATAATCATAAAAACCATTTCAGAAAATTTCGGAGCAATAATTAAGATGATGCTATTGATAAGATATCCAACCCCGCTAATCATGTACAAAATACCAATGAACTTTGGAAGGTAGATTGACTTATAAATTAAGTAACCTGTTAACAAGAAGTAAGGTGCGAACATAAGCAAGGCAATACCAAATCCAAACACATGACTTTTCGTGCTCAGGCTTATCATAGCACTAAGCTGTTCAGAAGTAAATGCCTCTAGATAAGAGGATGTGCCAATTGGAAACAATGCTTCTATAAGTTGAACTATATACACTGTTTGAATAATGACACCTGCCAGATTAAAAAAAGCAGCCAACATAGCCAGGTCTTTGTTAACCAACTTGGTAAGTCGATACATGATGAGGACAAGCCCAATGCTAACTATTGAAGACAAAAACTCAGCGACAATACCCAGTCTCCACAAAAATTCATTTTGTTTGAGGCTGGCCATTGTTGCCATAGAGTCACCTTGTACCAAGATATTATTCCTAACTATCATTTCGTAAAAGATACCTAGTGCTATAATCAGTAGATAAAGTATTCCGCCAACCATAGCATAGGTTTGTGGTGATGTTTCATTTTTTACTTTCTGTAATTTCATAACACTTTCATTAATTTTGTTCTTGTCCAATTTTATAAAATGTGCTGTCTTATAAGCCTGACCGCTAATGTTTAGCTAAACGCTGTTTTAATTGTGCTTTAGCGTTCGTTATTTTTCAGGGGTAAAGTTCGATGAAAAAAACCAGAAAGTCAATTGTGTTAAACATTTTAAGTATTTTTGTTTAGCACCAAAAACAAAACAAAAAGCAAATGAAAATATTGAAAAAAATAGGGAAATGGTTTTTAATAATTTTAATTGTACTTAATCTAGCAATTATTTTTTCGGGAAGAACCTATATTTACAAAGGTGTTGCAAACACTTATTTAAAAGGTCGCCCAGGACCAAGTATTGACGAATATAAAATTTTTGAAAACCGAGAAGTAAATAACGGAAACTATTTGCCATGGAAAAAATCTGTAAAAAACAACACAGCAACAATACCAACCGCATTAGAAACAAAATTTGCTGAACTAAAAACAGCTGCATTTGTTGTAATTAAAAACGATTCGCTTACACATGAGCAATACTGGGATGGATACAACGAAGATTCTTTTACCAACTCTTTTTCAATGGCAAAAACCTTTGTAAGTATTTTAACAGGAATTGCAATTGAAGAAGGAAAAATAAAAAGTATTGACCAGCCAATAGGTGATTTTATTCCCCAATACAAAGAAGGTGATAATGCAAAAATTACAGTGAAGCATTTGCTTACAATGAGCTCTGGAATTAATTTTGATGAAAATTACGTGAGCCCATTTGCATACCCAGCAAGAGCATATTACGGGGATGAAATTACAGAACTAACACTTGAATACAAAGCCGCAGAAGAACCCGGAAAAGTTTTTAAATACTTAAGCGGAAACACAGAGCTACTTGGAATGGTGTTGGAAAAAGCAACAGGAAAAAAGCTCAGCGAATACATGTCGGAAAAATTGTGGGTGCCGCTTGGCGCAAAAAATAAAGCGTTTTGGGGGCTCGATCATGAAAACGGAATGGAAAAAGCATATTGTTGTTTTAACTCAAATGCTCCTGATTTTGCTCGTATTGGTCAATTGTTTTTAGATACAGGAAAATGGAACGGAACACAATTGGTTAATGCAGAATATGTTTTAAATTCAATAAAACCAGCTGATTTGGTGTATGCAGATGACGGGGCAAAAAACGATAAATATGGCTATTCCTGGTGGTTAATACCAGATTACAAAGGACATCAAATATTTTATGCAAGAGGAATTTTAGGCCAATACATAATTTGTGTGCCCGATAAAAAAATGGTTGTTGTGCGTTTAGGACAAAAACGCGAAAAACCACAAGGCAACGAACATCCAAAAGATATGTTTTATTATTTAGATGCTGCACTTGAAATGTATGGCAACTAAAAAACAGAATTAAAATGCAAGATGTTATTTTTTCGGATTGGGGTTTAATTGATTATAAACAGGCTTGGGACAAGCAAGAGCAGCTGTTTAACAAAACCGTTGAAATCAAAATAAACAACCGAAAAACAGATGCCGACAAAATCATACAAACACAAAATCATTTAATTTTTTGCGAACACCCACACGTTTATACGCTTGGAAAAAGTGGAAAAGAGGAGCATCTGCTTGTTACACAAAATCAATTAACAAATAAAAAAGCTACTTACTATAAAATAAATCGAGGAGGAGATATTACTTATCATGGGCCAGGACAAATAGTAGGTTATCCTATTTTAGACCTAGATAATTTTTTTACAGACATACATAAATATCTTCGTTTTTTAGAAGGAATAATTATTAAAACACTTGCGGAGTATAATATTGTTGCAGAACGCAGCAAGGGCGAAACGGGTGTTTGGATTGATGTAGGAAAACCATCAGCCAGAAAAATTTGTGCATTTGGTGTTCGTGCAAGTAGGTGGGTTACAATGCATGGTTTTGCATTAAATGTAAATGCAGACCTCGGTTATTTTAATAACATTGTTCCTTGCGGAATTTCTGATAAGGCTGTAACATCTATGCAAAAAGAGTTGGGGCAAGAAATAAATCAAGAGGAAGTGAAAAACAAAATAAAAAAACACTTTGCCGAACAATTTGAGTGTAGGATTGTTTAGTAAAAAGCCAACTAAGCTGGTCATTGTGAGCATTAGCGAAGCAATCTCAGTTTATAGATTGCTTCGCTAATGCTCGCAATGACAAAAAGGCTTTACTCCAATTTTAAATCTTTTACATTCAGTTGTAGCGTTGTGTTTCCGTTAAACACATTTTCTTCAATAGCATAACACGCACTAAATATTTTTTTATTTAATAGCGCATCAAAATGTGGTGCTTGTGCAAAAGCAATAGCAGAAAAGTTTTCGCGAGGGCTTAATGCCGACTGTACATCAAATTTTAAATGATTGTTGCCAACAATTCTTACATAACCTTTATCCATCAAATGTTTAGTCATAAATACAGGAGCCATGTTTCCTGGGCCAAAAGGAGCAAATTGCCTTAGCACATTAAAAAATTTTGGCGTGATTTGATTTAATTCAATTTCGGCATCAATTTCAATTTCAGGCGTAAGCATGTGCTCTTCAATTGTAGAACACACAACCTCTTCGAATCGCCTTTGTAATGCTTCCACATTCTCAATTTTTAATGTTAATCCTGCAGCATACTTGTGTCCGCCAAATTGTTCTAACAAGTCAGAACAAGCTTCAATAGCATCATACACATCAAAATCTTTTACACTTCTGGCTGAGCCTGTTGCCTTTCCGTTCGATTCTGTAAGCACAATAGTTGGGCGATAATATTTTTCTGTTAAGCGAGAAGCAACAATTCCAACTACACCTTTGTGCCAATCGGGATGATAAAGAACGGTTGATTTTCTGCTTTTGTATTCAATACTACTTTCAATAATATCCAAAGCATGTTGTGTAATAGTTACATCTAAACTTCTGCGTTCGGTATTTGTAATATTAATATTTAAACCCGATTCATTGGCGTGTGTATCATTATCCGAAACAAGAAGTTCAACCGCGTTGCGCCCCGTTTCAATTCTTCCTGCTGCGTTTATTCTAGGACCAACAGTAAAAACCAATTCATTTATTGTGATTTCTTTTTTTATGTTGGCAAGCGTAAGTATCGCTTTTATGCCCTTTCTGGGCGATTTATTTATTTGCTGCAATCCAAAATAACACAAGATTCTGTTTTCGCCAACAATGGGAACCAAATCAGAAGCAATTGAAATTGCTGTTAAATCAAGGTATTCGGCAAGTTCTTCAAAAGCAATATTGTTTTTTTGGGCAAACGCCTGAATCAATTTAAAACCAACACCACACCCACACAATTCATCAAAAGGATAATTACAATCTTCTCTTTTTGGGTCAAGCACCGCAACAGCATTTGGAAGAGTTTCGCCTGGTCTGTGGTGATCACAAATAATAAAATCAATTCCCTTTTCGTTTGCATAATCAATTTTATCAATTGATTTTATTCCACAATCAAGCGCAATGATTAATGAAAAACCATTCTCTTTTGCAAAATTAATTCCTTGAAAAGAAATGCCATAGCCTTCGGAATACCTATCAGGAATGTAATAACTGATATTGTTTTTTGTATGTGTTTTTAAAAAAGAATAAACTAGTGCAACAGCTGTTGTTCCATCTACATCATAGTCGCCATAAACTAAAATATTTTCATTTGCTTTTATTGCTTTTTCAATTCTTGATATAGCCACATCCATGTCTTTCATCAAAAATGGGTCGTGTAAGCTCTCAAGAGAAGGGCGAAAAAATGTTTTTGCTTCATCAAATGAGTTAATGCCACGTTGCAATAACAAGTTAGCCAAAACAGAATCAACATTTAATTCTTTAGCCAGTTTATCTACAGCTGATTTTTCGGATTGTTTTTTTAAACTCCAACGCTTTTCCATACAACAAAAAATGAAATGTAAATGTAATTAAAATGCCGAAAAAAAGGCAACAAAAAAACCACAACAAAAGTTGTGGTTTTAAATAATTAAAATGAGGAATTAACAAAACTCGTCAAATGCCATTTTTAAATTATCGGCAATCATCTGAGCTGAACGGCCTTCGATATGATGACGTTCAACAAAATGAACCAATTTGCCATCTTTAAAAAGTGCAATTGCAGGAGAAGAAGGAGGATAGGGAGCAAAATGTTTGCGAGCCTCAGCTACTGCTTCTGTGTCAAAACCAGCAAAAACAGTTGTTATTTTATCGGGATGTTTAGCATTGTTTACTGCTAATTTTACTCCTGGGCGAGCTGCTCCTGCAGCACAACCACAAACAGAGTTTACCATTACCAAAACCGTTCCTTTGCTATTGATTGCTGAATTTACAGCATCGGGAGTTGTTAAATCTTCAAAGCCAACAGCAGTTAACTCTGCTTTCATTGGCATTACTATGCTTTCTGGATACATATTTTTAATTTTTTACAAGTTAAACACAAAATTTATATGTACAAAGGTACAAAAAACAAGTGCCATCACGAACAAAAAAATTAAAACTTAAGCGTTAGTTGTAACGCAAATGTTCGTGGCGGTTGCATATCTGCTGGTCGGCTCATATATTCGCGGTTAAACACGTTGTTTACAATAAAAGACATCTTTGCTGTTTTATGAATTTGGTAAGCAACACGAACATCAAAAACCGCATCTCCCTTGTTATGTTCTTTTCTATATTGTTTCATACCAGGGAAAAACACTTTGTCCTCAAAAAAGGCATCCATGTTTTCCATAAAACTGTTTGCGCGCATACTAAAACCACAGCTTATCTTTTTATAATTTAATTCAACATCTGCTTTACCAGAGTGGCGGAAACGGTATTTTAATATGTCGTTTTTTGAAGTGTTTCTTGCAGTATCATAAACAGGATCAAAATCTGTTTGTCGAGGGTCAATGTAGGTATAGCCCATTAAAACAGTAGTGCCAATTGGGCCAATTTTACCCTGCCCCATTACAGAAAAATCAATTCCCCTGATTCTAGTGTTTCCAATATTTTGCGATTGAAAGCCAATACCTAAATCAGCAATTGTAGCAAAAGGAGGCTTTGGTGGTGCATATTGCCCAAAAGTAAACTCCATCATGTTTCTATATTCTGTCCAAAATGCAGCTACGTCCACAAAGCCTTTCCATTCTCCTAAACGAACACCTTGTTTAATGCCTATTTCAGAACTCCAACCGCTTTCTGGGGTTAAGTTTCTGTTTGGATAAATTTCTAATCCACTTGCGCTAGTTCTTATAAAGCGCTCCGCAACAGTTGGAAAGCGAAACCCTTGTCCAAAAGAGGCTCGTATATATGTTGCTTGAAATAAGCTGTAGCTTAAACCCACGCGTGTAATTGGTTTTACTTTTGATTGCTTTGCTATAGGCGGCTTAGACGTGTCTAATAAGAGATAAATATTTTCTTTTGTTTCTACTGTGTCTGTTTTAAAATATTCGCCCCTTAAACCGAGGGACACATTTAGTTTGTCAAAAAACTTTCTGTCTAATTGTACATAAGCAGAAACATTGTTGCTAAAATGGTTTCCATACATTGCTGCCGAACGGACTTCATTGTAATTGTAAACCAACCCAGAGGTCCAAACCAATTTGTTTTTAAATTTTTTTTGAAATTGGTATTCGGAATAATATACATCAGCAGTAGATTCTTGGTTGGTGTTGTTTAGGTTCGTTGTTCTAAACACCCTCCCTCTTAATGTATGTTTGCCACCTTTTGATGTGTTGTAAATAATATATGGGTCAACATTAGTTCTGTAGGTTGTGTAATGGCTCAGGTCGCCACCTGCAGGATATAGCGCAGAATCGGGGTTTACCCATATTAAGAACAAGCCTCCTCGAGTGCTGATTGTGTTTGCGTTCACTCCTGCAACAAGACCTTTAATTTTTTTAAAACGGTAACGAAAGTTTATGTTTGCCCTATATCGTTGTTCTGTTTCTAGCTTTTTATATCCTTGATCCGAATAAACATTAGCGCCAATTACTAAATCGATTTGTTTTATTTTTTGTGCATGATAAAAATTTATACCAGAATAAGCGGGGTTGCCGTCTGTCCACCAAGCAAGCTCTCTGCGTTTTGGTTTTTCATAAAAACCACCATACATATTTATTTTTGTTTCTGGGTCTTCTTTTGCGTATGCTGTTCTAAAGTTGATTACACCATTTAACGCAGAAGAACCAAAAAGTGCAGAGGAGGCTCCCTTAATAACTTCGATTTGTTCGCAATTTTCAATTGGCAAAGCAGTCCATTTTACATCTCCAGCATCAGCAGTAAGCATTGGCATTTCATCAACTAACAAAAGAACCCTGCTTCCTGCACCATAGCTGAAACCGCTGCCACCACGAATATTGGCTTGTCCGTCAATTACATTCACGCCTGGCACTTGGTCAACTGCGCTTTCAATTGTTTGTATGCTTTTGTTTTCAATTAAAGATGGTTTTAAAACTTCCATGGAAACAGTAACATCACCAAGTTTTTGCTCAAATCGTCCTGCGGAAACAACAACAACATCAAGCTGTTTGGAGTCCGCCTCCATTGCAACATCAAAACGCAACGTATCATTTTCTTTTAGCTCAAAAGTTTTAATTTGTGATTTATAACCAACCATGCGGTATTCTACTTTGTGTTTACCAGAGGTGGTTTTATAAAAATAATTTCCATCAATATCAGTAGCAGTACCTGTGGTGTCATCAACAACAATTGTTGCTCCCACAAAAGTTTCTTTTGTTTTTGAATCGGCTGCTTTGCCTTTGATATAAGCTGTTTGAGCAAAAATGCTACTAACAGATAGAATGAAAAATAATGGAGTAAGAATTTTTTTCATTTAGTTTCTATATTACTTTTGTGCAATAAATGTGTTTAATGTTAGTGCAATGTAAAAAGAATTTTTTGTAAAAAAAACATGTCAGAATCCCTTAAATATAAAATAGCCCTATCTCTTATTCCAAATATTGGCGACACACTTGCAAAAAGACTTGTAGCTTATTGTGGAGGTGTAGAAGCGGTGTTTAAAGAAAAGAAATCAACACTAGAAAAAATACCAGGAATAGGGAGTTTTTATGCAGGGGCGGTAATTAATCAAAACGTTTTTAAAAGAGCAGAAGAAGAAACTGTTTTTATTGAAAAAAATGAAATACAACCCTTATTTTATTTGGATGAAAAATATCCAAAAAGATTAACACATTGTGAAGATGGTCCCGTAATGCTTTATTTTAAAGGAGATGTGGATTTTAACACAAGTAAAATAATAAGCATTGTTGGAACAAGAGAAAGCACAGAATATGGCGAAAGAGTTTGTAATAAGTTAATAGAAGACATAGTAGAACACGATGTTTTAATTGTAAGTGGATTAGCATATGGAATAGACATTTGTGCTCATAAAGCGGCTTTAAAAAACAAACTAAAAACAGTAGGGGTATTTGCTCACGGATTGGATAAAGTTTATCCCGCATTGCATAAATCAACGGCAGATAAGATGCTGGATTGTGGAGGATTATTAACCGATTTCACAAGCAAAACAAGGCCGAACCCAGAAAATTTTCCAAGAAGAAACAGAATAGTTGCTGGCATTTCAGATGCTACCATTGTTATCGAATCAAAGAAAGATGGCGGTTCGTTAATAACCGCAGAAATAGCAAACAGTTATAGTAGAGATGTGTTTGCTTTTCCTGGAAGAGTAGGAGATAGCACGTCAGAAGGGTGCAATAATTTAATAAAACAAAACAAAGCCGCACTTATTCAGTCGGCAGCAGATGTAATATATTTATTAGGCTGGGAGCAAACAAAAGTAAAAAAGAAAAACATTCAAAAACAATTGTTTATTGAGCTAAAACCAGAAGAAGAAGCGGTAGTAAATTTTCTAAAAGAAAAAGAAACGTCAAACATTGACGACCTTTGTTTTTCAACAAAAATGCCAATGAGTAAAGTTTCTTCTTTGTTACTAAACCTAGAATTTTCGGGCGTTGTAAAATCTTTGCCTGGAAAAATGTATAAGTTGAATTAAAAACGATTAATCAACCGCTTTTAATTTTTCTTTGACACCATCAACAACCTTTTTCTGAGCCTCAACTTCTGCTTTCTTTTTATCCTGATCAGATTTATTTTTTGTTATATCCTCTTCTGCTTTTTTGATTTTAGATTTATAATCTTCAATATCTTTTTCAAGTTTTGACTTTTCTTTTTCTAAATCTTTTTGTTCGTCTTCTAGTTTCGACTGAACTTTTTCAGCAGCTTTTTTTTCTTCTTCAATAGCATCTTTTGTTGCCTTCACAGCAAAATCTTTCACTATTTTTTCTGCTATTTTTGCTTCATTTTTATGGTCTCCTGAATTTAAAAAAGCACCACCCAAATCAAAAGCAACAACAAACGTAATTTCTTTATCGCCTTTTTTTCCTTGCGCTTTTCCGTAGATATCAATTGTGTTGTTGCCGCTTATATCCTTAATTGTAGCATTATCAATAAATATTCCCCCGTCTTTTGATGAGCGCTTACCATCGTATTGTTTCATAAATGAACGAAAAGCCTCTTCGGCATCAGAAGGGCTAATTCCATATAGCGTAACAACAAAAGCATTGTTACTAGCTCCACCAATGTTTTCTTTTGTTTCTTTAACTTTTATTTTTTGTGCAAATGCAGAAATGCTAATAGCAACTGCAAACAGGACTGTAAATATTTTTTTCATAGCAAAGTCGATTTTTTATGTTAGTACAAGATAGTAATTGTTTTTCAAAAACAAAAACAATGCCTAATCATCAATATCAGTAACACCACCAGAAACGATAAATTTCATTACTTCAGGCGAAGACGCATCAACAATAGTAATGTGGTCTGTTGGCACGATTAATAAATTTCCAGAAATGGAATACGATAAAGGAACATAAACAGCGACAGTATCTTTTCCTAAGTTTAATTCTGATAAATCTTCTTTCGTAATAAAACCCAACTGTTGAATATTGTTTTCTTTGTTGATTGTAATTAAAACAGGTTTATTAAAACGCTTTTTGCTCCCCACAAAAGCGGACATAAAATCTTTTATTGAACTATAAACAGTTTTAACAACGGGCGTATGTTCTAACGTATTATCAAACAAAGTAAATAGTGGACGAAGAATAATAGACGAGCCCAACATGCCCATCAACAAAATGCTAACTAATGCTAAGACGATAATTATTAATGGATCAATAACAGGGCTAATTATTGTTCCGAAAATCGAAAAAATCGAAAAGAACCAAGTAAAAACTTTAAAAATTACAATTGCTGTGATTCCAACCGGAACAGTAATTACTAATCCCTGTAAAAAATAGCGAACAATTTTTGTCATGACTTTTTGTGTTGTGAATAAACACAAAAATACTTATTATTTATTTGGCAGATAAAAGCTATTTGAGTTTTAGCAACACCTCTTTTTCTTTTTTTGTTAATCCTTTCACCACAAGGCTATAAGAATCTAAAATCCATTGTTCCAACAGCTTGTTTGAAATAGAGCCATCCACAATAATTGTGTTCCAATGTTTTTTATTCATGTGATAGCCCGGAATCACGCAAGTGTATTGTTCTCTGAGTTCAATGGCTTTTTCGGGATCGCATTTCACATTAAATTGAACAGGTTTATTTTCGAAACCAGTTAATAAAAACGCTTTGCCCATAACTTTATAAACCAAAGTATCAGGACCAAAAGGAGTTGTTTCCTCAACACCTTTTTGTGTGATACAAAATTCTCTGAGCTCTTCTAAATTCATTTGTAATCTATTGGAATTGTTTTGGAGTCTTTTGGTTTTGACAACACAACCATTGTTTGCATTTGACCTATTTCTTCCATCTTGCTTAATCGTGTACTTATTAATTCTTCAAAAGCACGAATATCTTTTAGCATAACAATTAACACATAATCAGCATTTCCAGTAACTTGATAACATTCCATAATTTCCGGAATATTGGCGATTTCTTTTTTAAAGGTAGAAATTGCGTTTTCAACTTGCCTAGTAAGCGTAATTTCAATAATAGCAGTTATCCCAATTCCTAATGCTTGATTATCCAGTTGAGCATAATAACCTTTTATTAATTTTTGTTTTTCTAATTTTTTTACACGTTCTAAAGTTGGAGCAGGAGACAAACCAACGGTTTCAGAAAGTTGCAAGTTGGTTACTTTTGCATTTTCTTGCAGCGTTTTCAGTATTTTTAAATCAATATTATCTAAGTTTAAAGGCATGGATATTTGTGTTTTTATCAAATGTAAAAAAATAAAAAAGAACCTGTATTTTTTGTTACTTTTGGAATTCTGAAAACAATATTTGAAAGCTAATAAGTATGGGAAATAAAATACAAGAATTAGAAAGCAAAATAGCCGAAGCACAATTGGGCGGAGGGGTAAAACGAATAGAATCACAACATAAAAAAGGGAAACTCACAGCGCGTGAACGCATCCACTTTTTAATGGACGAAGGGAGTTTTGAAGAAATAGGAATGTTTGTAACACATCGTTCAACAGAGTTTGGTTTAGAGCGCGAAAAATATTTAGGAGATGGAGTAATTACCGGATACGGAACTGTTAATGGACGTTTGGTATATGTTTTTTCACAAGATTTTACTGTTTTTGGGGGGTCTTTATCAGAAACGCATGCCGAAAAAATCTGTAAAATAATGGATTTGGCAATGAAAAACGGGGCGCCACTAATCGGCTTAAATGATAGTGGTGGTGCACGAATTCAAGAAGGCGTTGTTTCATTGGGGGGCTATGCAGATATTTTTTATAAAAACACATTAGCATCTGGCGTTATTCCTCAACTATCTGCAATAATGGGGCCTTGCGCAGGAGGAGCTGTTTATTCTCCAGCAATTACCGATTTTATTATGATGGTGGAAAACACATCTTATATGTTTGTTACTGGTCCAAATGTTGTAAAAACAGTAACACACGAGGAGGTTACCTCTGAAGAACTAGGAGGGGCATCAACACATTCAACAAAATCTGGAGTTACACACTTTTCTTGTGCAAACGAAATAGAGTGCATTAACAACATAAAAGCATTGTTAAGTTACATGCCTCAAAACTGCGAGGAAGAATCGCCAACAGTTGCGTATGACGCACCAGCAAGCGAAAAAAGGGCAGAGCTAAATAATATTGTTCCTGAAAATCCAAATCAACCATACGATATTAGAGAAGTAATAACAGGGGTGATTGATGCCGATTCTTTTTTAGAAGTACATAAAAATTTTGCAGAAAATATTGTGGTTGGCTTTGCTCGTATAGGAGGAAAAAGCATTGGAGTTGTTGCCAATCAACCAGCTTTTTTAGCTGGAGTTTTAGATATTGATTCATCAACAAAAGCGGCACGCTTTGTTCGTTTTTGTGATTGTTTTAATATTCCTTTATTGGTTTTTGAAGATGTGCCAGGATTCCTACCGGGGACAGACCAAGAATGGAACGGCATTATCACCAATGGAGCAAAATTGCTTTATGCATTTTGCGAAGCAACTGTTCCGCGAATTACTGTAATTACACGCAAAGCCTATGGCGGAGCGTATGATGTAATGAACAGCAAGCACATTGGAGCAGATATGAATTATGCTTGGCCAACAGCAGAAATAGCGGTAATGGGGGCAAAAGGAGCTGCAGAGATTATTTTTAAAGCAGAAATTGCAGCAGCAAAAGACCCAGCAGCAAAACTTGCTGAAAAAGAAAAAGAATATATCGAACATTTTGCAAATCCTTATCGTGCTGCCGAAAGAGGTTATATTGACGAAGTAATAAAACCAGAAGATACTCGCGAAAAATTAATAAAAGCATTTGGGATGCTAAAAAACAAAGTGGATAAATTGCCGAAGAAAAAACACGGGAATATTCCTTTATAGACCTCTCCCCAGCCCCTCCACTTTTAAATTAGAGGGGTGAGGCTTTTATTTCACCTTAATCTTTTGTCCAGGCATCAACGAATACTTGGCACCAAAACCATTTAGTCGCTTTAATTCAGCTACAGTTGTTTTATTGTCGAGAGCAATTTTGTAAAGCGTATCGCCTTTTTTAATCACATAATAACCTGTTTTCCCCGCTGCTGCAGTGTTGTTGTTTTGAGCAACAGGCTTTTTTGCAAAAACATAAATAGTTAATTTTTTTCCTGCATTTACTGTGTTTCCTGTAATTCCATTCCATTGTTTTAACTCTGCAACAGTACAACCATAACGAGATGCAATGGTACTTAATCGCTCGCCACTTTTTACTGTATGAATTTTTGTAATTTCTTGTGATGCCAAAACAGTTTTGCTGTGTAACGAGTCGATTTTTAAATAAGCATAAATTTTTTCTTCATTAGCAACAAACGCTCCCATTTTTGCTGAAGGAAGGGTTAATACACTTTTTTCTCCTTCAACAACAGGAATAACACCTTTTTTATAAATAGGATTTAAGTACTGAATTTCTTCTGTTGTTAATTCTAAAACATCTGCAATCTGACTAAATGATAATTGTTTTTTTACCACAACTGTATCAACCTGAATAAACGTTTTTTTAGGAATAGCAGAATACAAATTATGCTCAGCAGTATAATTCATTACATAATTTACGGCAATAAAAGCAGGAACATAACCTTGTGTTTCTTTTGGTAAATAAGGCCGAATTTCCCAATATGTTTTTTTCCCGCCACTTCTGCGTATAGCCCTGTTTACAGTTCCTGGTCCGCCATTGTATGCCGCAAGTACCATTTGCCAATCGCCAAAAAGACCATATAAATATTGAAAATATTCGCATGCAGCTATAGTAGATTTATACGGGTCGCAACGTTCATCCACATAAGAAGAAACCTTTAGTCCATACATTTTTCCTGTTGGATACATGAATTGCCACAAACCCATTGCTCCTGCACGGCTTTTAGCAACGGGGTTTAATGCCGATTCGCAAATAGCTAAATATTTCAACTCTAATGGTAAATTGTATTTATCTAATTGTTCTTCAAATAAAGGAAAGTACAGTTGAGATAATGCCATCATGCGCGCAACCAACTCTCTTCTGCGTGTCGTGTAAACATCTATATAACTTTTTACAACGGGATTGTATTGCAAATCAAAAGGAGACAGTGCATCTAATTTTTTTAAGCGTTGCTCATAAACAGACTCGTCATATTTTGGAATAGAATCATGCGGAAAATTATATTTATTTGCTTTCGGATAAATAATTTTTGCATATCCATTTTCAAACATATTCAAATTATGCAAACTGTCTAATGCAGAAGCAATGGGGTCGTCAATCATTAGGTCTGGATTGTATGCTACCTGCGAAAAACAAAAAGATGCAGATAGAAAGAAAGCAGAAAGAGCGAGCACAAAAGTTTTATATATCGAGAATAATTTCATCAACTTTATTTTAATAACGAAAACAAATAAACATAAATTGTATTGATAATACAAAGGTCGGCATCAATAATCGAAAAACATAATATATTTAGACAAACAAAGCACATTTTGCCATAAACGAAAATAGTATTGTGTATTTAAGTCAAATGTCCTATTTTTGGTAGTAATAAAACTACTCGCAAAAAAACAATGAAACAAAACACTATTAAATATTTTTTAATTGGAATGTTTGTTCATTTTGGTTTTGTTCTTCTAGCACAAAGAGTTAAGCACCCCGAACCACAGAATACGATTAAGTTTACCGAAAATAAAAACCAATGGGGAAGCAATGTTTTATTTCGCGCACAACTTGATGGAGGACTTTTGTTTTTAGAAAAAAATAGTTTTACCTATAATTTTTATGATTCCGAAACGCTTCGTAAAAACCATGTTCAAAAAGAAAAAGATTTAAACAAGCAAAAATACGAACCAATTCGTTCGCATGCATTTCGAGTAACATATGCTGGTGCAAATGAAAATCCACAAGTAGAAAAAAAACAAATTACTCCCGATTATTGTAATTTTTTTATTGGCAACGATAAAAATAAATGGGCAAACAATGTAAAAAACTACAAAGAACTCGTATATAAAAACATATACAATGGAATTGATTTGCAATTGTTGGGCATACAAAACAGTATGAAATATAATTTTATTGTTGCGCCACAGGCAAATGCTGGTGAAATAAAATTAGTTTACGATGGTATCGAAAAAATCTATTTAGAAAAAGGAGCATTAAAAATAAAAACAAGCATCAACGAAATTCACGAACAAAAACCCTATGCATATCAGTGGATAAAAAGCAAGCGCGTGGAGGTGGCTTGTGAATTTGTTTTAAAAAACAATCAGCTTACATTCAATTTCCCGAATGGATATGACAAAGGTTATGAACTAGTCATTGACCCAATTTTGGTCTTTGCTTGTTCTTCGGGCTCTACTTCAGATAATTTTGGGATGACAGCAACATACGATGCTGTCGGAAATTTATATGCAGGAGGAACATGTTTTAATGTGGGCTATCCCGTTACAGTAGGGGTATATGACCCAACATATAATGGAGCGGTGGCATCAGGAAGAACAGATGCGGTAATTACAAAATATGATTCCTCAGGAACCTTTTTACAATATTCTACTTATTTTGGAGGAGCAAACAACACAGAGGTTGTAGCAAGTATCATTGTAAATGCACAAGATGAATTGTGTATGTATGGCGTAACGGGTTCAAATGATTTTCCAATTACCGCAGGGGCTTATGACAATTCTTTTGGCGGAGGAACTCTTTTAAATTATGTTCCAAATGGAACGATATTTAACAACGGCACAGATATTTTTGTGTCAAAATTTAATTCAACAGGAACAACGCTTCTTGCATCAACCTATGTTGGTGGAAGTTTAAACGATGGCGTAAATTCTAGCTCAACACTTGTTTACAACTATGGTGATTATTATAGAGGTGAAATTCAGGTGGATAACTCAGGAAATATTTATGTTGCTTCTTGTTCTTTTTCTAGCAATTTTCCAATAACACCAGCCGCATCCCAGGCAACTCTTGGGGGAGGATTAGATGGTGTGGTGTTTAAAATGGATCAAAACCTTTCTTCTTTATTGTGGAGCACTTATTTGGGAGGAACGCAGGATGATGCTTGTTTTGCATTAGCAATTGACGACTCATCAAACGTTTATACAACAGGAGGAACAGCAAGTAACAACTTTCCTATAACAGCAGGAAGCATTAGCACAACATATAACGGAGGAATAACAGATGGCTTTGTTACAAAAATAAAAAACGATGGAGCAGCAATTTTAAGTTCAACTTTTGTAGGAACCAACGCATATGATCAAGCCTTTTTTATTCAGTTAGATAAAGATTTTGAAGTTTATATTTTGGGGCAAACTCTTGGTGTTATGCCTGTTTCTGGAGGGGTATATTCAAATGCAAATAGCGGACAGTTTATTTGGAAAATGAATAATGATTTAACATCGCAAGTTTTCACTACTATTTTTGGCAATAGCAACGGTAGCGTCAACATTTCGCCATCCGCTTTTTTGGTCGATTACTGTGAAAACATTTATGTTTCTGGTTGGGGAGGGCATATTTTGCTTGGCACGCCAACAACAGGAATGCCGCTTACTCCCGATGCTGTTCAGCCAACAACAGATGGATTTAATTTTTATTTATTTGTTCTTTCTACAGATGCTGCATCTTTATTGTATGCTACATATTTTGGTGGTCCTGTTAGTCAAGAACATGTAGATGGAGGAACAAGTCGGTTCGACAAAAAAGGAATTATTTATCAATCGGTTTGTGCAGGATGTGGAGGGAATGATGATTTTCCTGTAACCCCTGGTTCTTGGCCAAATACAGGAAGCAATGTAAATCATTCTACAAATTGTAACAACGGAACATTCAAATTCGATTTTCAAGTAGCCATAGCTGATGCGGATTTTACAGTTGATTATTTAAGCGGATGCGCACCACTTACTGTCCAGTTTCAAAACCAAAGCTCGCCAAATGGCAGCTATTTGTGGAATTTTGGAGGAACAGATACGACTTCTACTGTTTATAATCCTATTAGAACCTATCCTAATCCAGGAACATATTTGGTTCAATTATATGTTTTTAATCCTGCAAGTTGTAATATTTGGGATACTGCCTACCAATACGTAACAGTTTATCCTGCTATTACAGCTGATTTTGATTATACCTCTGTTCCTTGTAGTAACCAAGCTTCTTTTTATGATTCTTCTGCAGTAGCACCCGTATCTTGGTTGTGGAATTTTGATGATGGAGGTCCAACTTCTTCTTTGCAAAATCCAGCACACACTTTTCCAACAGCAGGAACATACGATGTTTCCTTGATTGTAACAAATGCAAATGGATGTAAAGACACAGCAACAGTTCAAGTAGATTTAGCAGGAGCAAGCGGTGTAACAATTAATCCAAATCAAACTATTTGTTTGGGAAGCTCTGCACAATTATTGGCAACAGGAGGAATCGCTTATAGCTGGAGTCCGCCAACAGGATTAAACAGCTCCACAATTGCAAATCCAACAGCTACTCCAACTACCACCACCACATATACAGTAAACATTACTACTATAAATTCGGTTGGCGACACTTGTGTTTTATCATTAACAACAACAGTTTATGTAATTAATCCTTCTTTGTTTCCACTATCAGCTACAGTAGATGATGATACACTAAGCGCTGGCGAATCAACAATTATTCATGCAATAACAGACACAACATTAACTGTTTCTTGGAGTCCAGCATCAAGCTTAAGCAACCCAACATCATTTAATCCTGTGGCTACACCACCACAAACAACAACATATACACTTACCGTTACAGATACAAACGGTTGTTCAAGAACAATCACAGTAACCATTTACGTGATTTCAAATAAATGCAGAACAGAAGATGTTTTTGTTCCAAATACATTTACACCAAACAATGATGGACAAAATGATGTGCTGTATGTGAGAAGTAGCGTTGTTCAAGAACTATATTTTGCAGTTTATAATCGTTGGGGACAAATGGTGTTTGAAACCACAGATATTACAAAAGGTTGGGATGGAACAAACAAAGGAATGTTGGCCGACCCAGCAGTATTTGCTTGGTATTTAAGAGTAAAATGTGTGAATGGCGATGAGCTTAAAAAGAAGGGCAACACAACATTAATAAGATAAAGTGTCTTATAGTTTGGTCACCCAGAGCTTGTCGAAGGGTAAATCTGAAAAAATGAAGAAGTTGAAAAATGAATAAAAGAAAAACATATCAATTCAAATTAAAAATCATACTGCTCTTGGTAGTATTGGGTGGAGTTGGTTATGCTCAAGACATTCATTTTTCGCAATTTAATGCATCACCACAAAATTTAAATCCTGCTCAATCTGGTTTATTTAATGGCGATTGGCGTTTTGCAGGAAATTACCGTAGCCAATGGAGTGCAATTCCTGTTCCTTATAAAACATTTTCAATTTCTACCGACACACGATTAAAAACAAAATTAGCAAATGATGTTCCTGCTGTTGGACTTATTATAAATACTGATAAAGCGGGCGATTCAAAATTTTCTACCAACCAAGTTTTTGTTTCAGGAGCATATATAAAACGTTTAGACAAAGACTCGACACATTTTGTTTCTGTGGCAGTACAACCCGGAGTAACAACAAAAAGTTTTGACATTAATGCACTTACATTCGATAATCAATTTGATGGAGACGCCTACAATGCTGCATTGGCAAGTGGAGAAAATTTTCCAAAAACACGAATTACGTATTTTGATTTAGGAACAGGCCTTGCTTATTTGTGGAGAAAAAACCAACGTACGTATGTAAACTTTGGATTTTCTGCATTACACATTAACAAACCCAAACAATCATTTTTTAATAACGATGCCATTCGATTGGATGCAAAATTAAATTTAAGCGCTATTGCAGAAGTGCCCGTAACACCTCAAATTGGAGTATCTCCAACATTTCAATATCAAAAACAAGGAAAATTTAATGAAACTGTTGTTGGTGCTTTTGGAAAATATTATTTAAAACCAATTAACGGAATGAATACTTCTGTTTCTGTAGGTGCGTTTTACAGAATTAAAGATGCGTTTATTATGGTTGCAGGAATGGAATATAAAAACGTAAACATAGGAATGAGTTATGATTTTAACACGTCAAAACTGACAGCAGCAACAAACAGAAGAGGTGGTTTTGAAATTTCTGTGATTTATATTTTTAGAAAAATTGTTCCTTTTGTTGCCAAGCAACGTGTTTGCCCTATTTACATGTAATCTTTTATTTCGAACTTTTCTAGCTCTGTGTTTGTCATTCCGAACGCAGAGAGGAATCTCATACTAAAAAAAGAGATTTCTCTCTTCACAGTATTTCGTTCGGAATGGCAAATAAGAAAGCGACCATTCTTTAGAAATAGTGTGCTGTCACTCTGAGCTTGTCGAAGAGTGTGGGAAGAATTTTAATAAAAAACACAATACTAGAAAGAGTTCACCAGAAACCTGCGCACATCAACGTATTAGAAACAACGAGCGAAGGTCATATTGAGCTTGTCGAAATAAGTGCTTGGGCTTTCGTGGAGATTATCACTCCTCAATTTTAGTTTCAATGCTTTGTGCTCCAGAATTATCATCCGCATCACGCACAACATAAGGAGCAGAGCTTGTATAAATATACATTTTATACATACTGCCGCCAATACCTTCAAGTGTTAATGTAACGTATTGTTTGGCTTTATAATTTGGCAATACACCCGAATTCCAAGAATCACCCGTAACAGGACCAAAAGATTTTGTAGCGCCATCTGCTGTTGTATAGCGTACCGAAAAAGGATTACCACCAGTTGTCATGCGTTGAATACGATATTGAACCGTATATTCTTTCTTCTCTTTTTTACAAGAAAAAAAAGAAACCGAAACAAATAAAACAAGAAATATTTTTTTAAAAAAGGTCATTTTACTTATTGTACTTTATTTGTTGGTTTTTTGTTGCATTTTGTTGTTTTTAACAAAAAAATAATGTTTAGCTAAACGCTGTTTCAATTGTGATTTAGCGTTAGTTATTTTTTTGTTAAAGTTCGATGAAAAAAACCAGAAAGTCAAATAGCAAAAAGAGCCCAAACCAAGCACAGTTTTTTGTATATTAGTAGCCAATATTTTTTAAAACAATGAATAGACCAATACGCGTATTAGTAGCCAAAGTAGGGCTAGATGGGCACGACAGAGGAGCAAAAGTAATTGCCTCTTTTTTGCGTGATGCAGGAATGGAAGTAATTTATACTGGGTTGCGCCAAACACCCGAAATGGTTGTAAACACAGCACTACAAGAAGATGTGGATGCCATAGGAATTAGCATTTTATCAGGGGCACATAACACCGTTTTTCCTAAAATAATGACCCTTATGAAAGAAAAAGGATTGAACGATGTGTTGTTAACAGGAGGAGGAATTATTCCAGATAAGGACATTAAAAAACTAAATGAAATAGGTGTTGGTAAATTGTTTCCCCCAGGAACCGATACCAATGAAATTATAGATTATATCACAAATTATGTGAAAGAAAACAGAAAAATCTAACCAATACGTTATAAATAAAAAACCCTCTGCGAGCTCTACGTTCCTGTCTGCCGACAGGCAGGTCCGCGAGAAAAACAAAAAAACATGAATTACGAAAACATATTAGTTGCTACAGAAAATAATATTCAAACAATCACAATTAATCGTCCAGATAAATTAAATGCGCTGAACAAAAAAACAATTGACGAATTAAGTCAAGCGTTTTCTTCTGCCGAAAAAGAATCAACTGTTAGAACAATTATCATAACAGGTTCTGGACAAAAAGCATTTGTTGCAGGAGCTGATATTTCAGAGTTTGCAGGTTTTAGTGTTGAGCAAGGAAAAGCGTTAAGTGCCGAAGGGCACAAAAAACTTTTTGATTTAGTTCAAAACCTAACAACGCCTGTAATTGCTGCTGTTAATGGATTTGCGCTTGGTGGTGGTTTAGAATTAGCAATGAGTTGTCATTTGCGTATTGCTTCAGATAATGCAAAAATGGGCCTGCCAGAAGTTTCTTTGGGAGTTATTCCAGGTTATGGAGGAACGCAGCGTTTGGCACAACTTGTAGGAAAAGGAAAAGCACTAGAAATGATTATGACTGCGGACATGGTTTCTGCAAACGATGCTTTGTCTTGGGGTTTGGTAAATCATGTTACAACACAGGAAGAGCTATTGGCAAAATGCAATGAAATAGCATTAAAAATAATTAGCAAATCATCAACTGCTATTGCAAGTGCAATTAGGGCTGTAAATGCAAACTACAATGATGGCGTAAATGGGTTTAATGTTGAAATAGATGAGTTTGGAAAATGTTTTGGAACAGCAGATTTTAAAGAAGGAACAACAGCATTTTTAGAAAAAAGAAAACCCAACTTTATAGGGAAATAATATAGTTTAAAGTTAAATGTTCAAAGAGCACAAATTTCAATAATCGAAAAACATTTTATAATACTAACCTTAAACTTTAAACTTTTAACTTAGTTTGAATCCACTAAAAAAACTTGCATCACAAACCGCCATATACGGTTTACCTACAATTGTGGGCAGGCTTTTAAACTATTTTTTAACTCCGCTTTATACATATAATTTTACTACATCAGAATTTGGTGTTGTTACATCTGCCTACGCGTATGTTTCATTTTTATTGGTGTTTTTAACTTATGGAATGGAAACAACAGTATTTAAGTTTTCGCAATCAGAGATTGATAAAAACAAAGTTTATACAACATCACTTATTTCTGTTTTTATAAGCAGTGCTGTTTTTATATTCTTAGCAAGTGTTTTTTCAGAATCAATTTCTGAAAGTATAAAATTTAATAATCACCCCGAATACGTTATTTGGTTTGCATTTATTATTGGAACAGATGCGCTAACCGCCATACCTTTTGCAAAGCTCAGAGAACAAGGAAAAGCCAAGCGCTTTGCACTTATCAAAACAATAAATATAGCAACAAACATAGGTTTAAATATTTTCTTTATTATGTTTTGTAAAAGTGTTTACGAAGCAGAAGAGTCGTCATACAAACCTTTTGTAGAAAGCATTTACAATCCAGAAATAGGAATTGGTTACATTTTTATTTCTAATTTAATTGCAAGCGTTGTTACGCTTTTATTGTTATCTTCTGAGGTTGTAAAAACAAAATACATTTTTGATTCTGTTCTTTGGAAAAGAATGATGCGCTACGCTTTGCCTTTGTTAATTGCTGGTTTAGCAGGAATGGTAAACGAAACGTTAGATAGAGTTTTGCTCACACACCTGTTGCCAGAAAACGAAGCTTTAGCCCAAACGGGGATATATGGCGCATGTTACAAGGTTTCAATCATCATGACCATTTTTATCCAAACATTTCGGTTTGCTGCAGAACCTTTTTTCTTTAGTCATTCAAAAGAAAAAGATGCACAAAAAACCTATGCCGACATCATGAAATATTTTGTAATAGTTTGCTCTCTTATTTTTTTAGGCACAATGGTAAATATAGATTGGATACAATATTTCGTAGGCAAAGATTTTAGAGAAGGAATGGGTGTTGTTCCTATTTTATTGTTAGCCAACTTGTTTTTGGGAATATTTATTAATCAGTCCATTTGGTATAAACTCACGGGGCAAACACATTACGGGGCACTATTAACTATTTTTGGCTCCATAATTACAATTGCATTAAACATCTATTGGATTCCCCGAATAGGCTATATGGGTTCTGCTTGGGCAACATTAATTTGTTATGCTAGTATGATGATATTGTCTTATTTTATGGGTAATAAACATTATCCTGTTAATTATGATTTAAAACGCATCTTCATCTACTTGGGTTTATCGTTAACTTTGTATGCTTTGGGAGTTTTAGTAAAAACAGAATCAGCATCAATTAATTTAATAATCGGAAATGTGTTGCTGGTTGCACTTGTTGCTTTTGTATGGAAAAAGGAAAAACAAAATTTGCTTAAACCCAAAACTCTAGGATAAAAATGAAGATTAAAATAATAAACAAATCTAAACACGAATTGCCTAGCTATGCAACATCAGCAGCAGCCGGGATGGATTTACGCGCAAATATTGATGCACCTATTGTTTTAAAATCTTTAGAAAGAACACTTGTTGCAACAGGATTGTTTATTGAGTTGCCCGTTGGCTACGAAGCACAAATTCGCCCAAGAAGCGGATTGGCATTTAAAAATGGCTTAACAGTTCTTAATTCTCCGGGTACAATTGATGCGGATTACAGAGGAGAAATAAAAGTGATTTTAGTGAATTTATCAAACCAAGAATTTATAATAAATGATGGCGAACGTGTTGCGCAAATGGTTATTGCAAAGCACGAACAAGCCGAATGGATAGAAGTAGAACAGCTGGAAGAGTCTGCCCGAGGAGAAGGCGGATTTGGAAGCACAGGAAAAAAATAGGCAATATGAAAATTATTATTCCAATGGCTGGAATGGGCAAGAGAATGCGCCCACACACGCTTACAACACCAAAACCATTAATTCCGATCGCAGGAAAACCAATGGTGCAAAGAATTGTAGAAGACATCACAAAAGTATGTGATGAAAAAGTAGACGAAATCGCATTTGTGGTTGGGCGTTTTGGTAAAGAAGCAGAAAATAATTTGGTGAAAGTAGCCGAAAGCTTGGGAGCAAAAGGAAGTATTTTTTATCAAGATGAGCCACTTGGTACCGCTCATGCAATTATGTGTGCGAAGGAGTGTGTTACAGGAAAAGTTGTTGTTGCTTTTGCCGATACACTTTTTAAAGCAGATTTTAAAATGGATTCATCACAAGAAGGAATTATTTGGGTGCAAAAAGTAGATGACCCCAAACCTTTTGGAGTTGTAAAAATGGATGCAGCAGGAGTTATTACCGATTTTATTGAAAAGCCACAGGAGTTTGTTTCTGATTTAGCAATAATTGGTATTTATTATTTTAAAGATGGAGATTATTTGCGCAAAGAATTACAATACTTGTTGGATAACAACATAAAAGAAAAAGGGGAATACCAGCTGACCAATGCATTGGAAAACATGAAATCTAAAGGAACAAAATTTACCCCCGGAAAAGTAACAGAGTGGCTTGATTGTGGTAATAAGGATGCAACGGTATATACCAATTCTCGAATTTTGGAGTTTATAAAAGAAAAAGAAACATTGGTTCATGCTTCAGTAAAAAGCCAAAATTCAAAAATTATTGAGCCTTGTTTTATTGGCGAAGGAGTTCAAATAATTGATTCTGTTGTTGGCCCACATGCATCTATTGGAGCGAATACAATTATTGAAAATTCAACAGTTAAAAACAGTATTATTCAAACAAACAGCAAAATAAAAAATGCAGAACTGAGTAATTCAATGATTGGAAACTTTGCTGAATATACAGGAAAATCAAAGGATATAAGCCTTGGTGATTACAGCACAATAAAATAAAATTGAAAAACAAAAACACATATTTCTTTTCTCACACATTCGTTTTATTATCGATTGTGGTATTTTTGTTTGCCTGTAAAACCACAAAAGATTCTGGAACATCGGCCTCAAGCCAAAGCAAACCAAACAGCAAACAATTATCAGACAGAGATAGAATACAATTTGAAATGTTGTTTTTTAATGCCAACAAAGAAAAAATTCTTGGCAATTATGATTTAGCCGAAACCTATTTTAGTCAGGCATTACATGTTGACCCGAACAGTGCAACCACCATGTATGAGCTTGCAAATATTTATGCATTTCAAAATAATAAAAATCAAGCTTTGTTTTTTAGTAAAAAAGCCGCTGCGTTGGAGCCTGACAACACATGGTTTTCATTGTTATATGCCGACTGTTTAAAAAACAACAGACAACTTTCGGAAGCGGCAAAAGTGTATGAAAAACTAGTTAAGCAAAACCCAGAGAACATTGATTTTTATTATGAACTAGCAAGCACTTACTTGTATTTAAACAAACCTTTAGATGCAATAAAAGTGTATGACAATATTGAAAAAAGAACAGGAATCACAGATGATGTGTCCATGCAAAAAATAAAAATTTACAAAGCAATAAAAAACTACGACAAAGCAATTGAGGAAACAAAAAAACTAATTCAACACAACCCTAAAGAAGCAAAAAACTATGGAATACTAGGCGAGCTATATCAAGATAAAGGGCAACCCGAAAAAGCATTAGAGGCATACAATGAATTATTAAAGATTGATCCAAGCAACGCTTATGTTCATCTGTCTTTAGCAGATTATTATCGCTCACAAAAAGAAAATGAAAAAGCATTTCAAGAAATAAAAATTGCTTTTAGGAGTAAAGACTTGGATATAGACACCAAGATAAAAATTTTATTGTCGTATTATTCTATTACAGAAGTTTACACCGATTTAAAAACAGATGCCGATGATTTGTGTAAGATAATGGTGGAGGTGCATCCAGAAGAAGCAAAAGCATATTCTATGTACGGAGATTTTTTATACAGAGATAAAAAATACGAAGAAGCAAGAACACAATTTAGAAAAGCAATCGCCTTAGACAAAGATAAATATGCTATTTGGAACCAACTTTTAATTATTGATTCGGAGTTAAATGACGAAGTATCTTTGGAAAAAGAAAGCAAGGAAGCAATGGAGCTTTTCCCAAATCAGCCCTTGCCATATTTTTTTAATGGCTCTGCAAAAATTCAATTAAGGAAATACCAAGAAGCAATTGAGGTTTTGAGTGAAGGGAAAGAATTTGTGATTGGGAATCCATTGTTGTTAGCCCAATTTTATGCCAATCTGGGAGATTCATTTAACAAATTAAAAAAACACAGCGACTCAGATGCAGCATACGAAAAAGCATTACAGCTTGATCCGAATAATGTTTATGTGTTAAACAACTATGCGTATTATTTGTCATTACGCAAAGTAAATTTGGAAAAGGCAGAATCCATGTCAAAAAAATGCAATGATTTACAACCCAACAATAATTCGTATCAAGACACTTATGGGTGGATTTTATACCAACAAAAAAAATATGCTGATGCAAAAATTTGGATTGGCAAAGCTCTTGAAAATGGAGGCAAAAACAACGGAACACTTCTAGAGCATTATGGGGATGTGTTATATCAAATAGGAAACACAGATGATGCAATAAAATATTGGGAAGAAGCAGAAAAAAAAGACGGAGCAAGCGAACAGATTTATAAAAAAATAAAGGACAAAAAGCTTTATGAATAAAGCAAAACAGATGTATTTAAACAAGTTGTTGTTTTCGAAAATGTTTTTTTCGGCCTTAATTTTTTCCCTTGTATTTAGCTCTTGTCGCACAGCACAAAAAATCACACTTAATAACGGAAAGTGTATTCTAGAACCCAAGACAGCACATTACCTTACAAAACAGCTGAAAGAAAACGAGTTTAAATTCGATAGAATAAATGCCAAGATGAGCGTAGAAGCAAACATTGACAGCTCTTCAAACTCGTTTACCGTTACTATGCGAATGAAAAAAGACAGCATCATCTGGATGTCGATTTCAAAACTTGGAATAGAAGGCGCACGTGTTTTAATTACAAAAGATTCAGTAAAATTTATGAATCGATTAAAATCCCAATTTTTTAAAGGCGATTTTTCATACATCAGTAAGTTGCTAAATTCTGATTTGGATTTTGAACTTGTACAATCATTGTTAGTTGGCAACAGTGTTGAGTTTTATGATGACGATGAAAAATTAAAACCAGGGATTGACGACTGTAAATATTATTTAGGAACAGTTCGTAAACGCAAAATGAAAAAGATTATTGAAAAAGGGAAAGAGTTTAAAGAAGCAGCACAAACAATTTATTTATCACCAGAAAAATTTAAAATAATGCGTGTTGTGTTTTTTGAATTTAATCCCGATAGAAGTTTTGATGCGCAATATAGCAACTACGTTTCCGTTGATTCAACACAGCTTTTTCCTCAAAAAATCACTTGCAACATCAAAGCGCAAAAAAATATTTTAATAGATATTAACTATTCAAAAACAGTATTTAACGAAGAACAATCTTTTCCGTTTAAAATACCAGAAAGCTATGAAGCAATTATTTATAAAGAAAAATAGAGTGCGCATTTCCCTCTTTCTGCTGTTGCTTTTTTTAAGCAGCCCAATTGCTTTTGCTCAAAAACAAAACAAAAAAGATCTTGAAAACAAAAAGAAAGAATTACAAAAAGAAATAGAATACACCAATCAATTATTGAATGAAACTAAGAAAAACAAAAAGCTTTCTTTAGGACAATTAATTGCTTTGAATAAAAAAATTAGCGTCCGTGAAGAGCTAATATCTACCATTAATAGAGAAATTTATGCTCTTGAAAAACAAATTCAAGAAAACAACAATAGTATAAATAAGCTTCAGAACGATTTAGATAAATTAAAGAAAGAATACGCAAAAATGATTTATTATGCATATAAAAATCAAGATGCGTATAGCAGATTAATGTTTGTTTTTGCCGCACAGGATTTTGAGCAAGCATATATGCGCTTGAAATACCTTCAGCAATACAGTGAATACAGGCACAAACAAGCAGAAGCTATTGTTAGCACAAAAAAACAATTGAATGAAAAAGTTCAAGAACTAGAAACAAAAAAATCAGACAAGCGAGTATTGTTGGGCAATGAGCAAGAAGAAAAGAAAAGTTTAACATCTGAAAAAACAGAAAAAGAACAAGTGCTTTCGGGTTTGCAGCAACAAGAATCGAAACTGAAAAAAGATTTAGAGAAGAAAAAACAAGACGCTCAAAAATTACAAAAAGCGATTCAGCGTATTATTGAAATAGAATTAGAAAAGGCACAAAAAGCAGCAGCAGCAGAGAATAAACCAAAACCACAAAAATTGGTTTTAACACCAGAAGCACAAGAATTATCGAATTCATTTTCTTCGAATAGGGCAAAGCTACCTTGGCCTGTTGCAAAAGGAATTATTAGTGAAAAATTTGGTGTGCATCCACACCCAACAATGACAAACATTGACATAAATAACAATGGTGTAGATATTACCACAAACAATGGTTCAATTGCTCGCGCTGTGTTTGAGGGAGAAGTAAAAGGTGTTGTAAACATGCCAGGAGCAGGACAGTTTGTACTGATTCGTCATGGAGAATATTTAACCGTTTATTCCAACCTAAAAGATGTTTATGTAAGTGTAGGAGATAAAGTAACCACCAAACAAAACTTGGGAACAATTTTATATGATGAAGATGATGCCAAAACGGTGCTTCATTTTGAATTGTGGAAAGGACAAACCAAGCTCGATCCAGAAACCTGGTTGTATAAAAACAACTAAAAATCCCCTCAATTATAAAAAACAAAAAAATATATTAGTTTTGTTGCATGCACCAGGAAGTAAAATATAAAAAAGACGAACCAGGAGGGTTCACACATACTTTGAATCAACGTGTTGATGAGTATTTTAAAACAAAAGGAATCACGCGTAAAACAAACGCTTACGGCAGGTTTAAAGTCATACTTTTCTTGTTGATTTTTTCAGCTCTTGTTGCAGCAATATATATGGCAAACGGAAGTGTTGCTATTGTTTTAGGAGCATTTACCTTGCTCGGATTTATTCAAATTTGTTGTGCTTTAATTCTTGGGCACGAAGGTGTTCACGGCTCTTTTTCTGAAAGCAAATTTTGGAATAAAATGCTAACGTTTATGTTTGATATGGTGGGCACTTCGGGTTATTTATGGTCGTTACGTCATGTGCACTCACACCACCCATATCCAATGATTCCTGATGTAGATACAGATATTCACCAAACAGGAATGTTAACATTTGTGCCAACAGAAAACCCTCCAAAGTTTTTTAAATACCAACATTTATACTCTCCATTTTTGTATGTTTTTTATACTGTTCAGGTGGTTGTAAAACGCGATTTTGTTGACTTTTTTTCTAGCAAAATAGGACACAAAGTAATTAAACACAAAACAAAAGAATTTGTGGAGCTGTTTATTACCAAAACAATTTACTTTACTTATACACTTGTTCTTCCTTTGATATTATCTGGAGTTCATTGGGCTTGGGTGCTTTTAGGTTTTTTATTAATGCATATAGTTGAAAGCTTAACAGCCGCAGTTGCCTTGTTTCCTGCGCACCTTCACGAAGATTCTGTTTTTCCTTTACCAAACGAAAAAGGTGAAATGCAAACAACTTGGGCAGAACACCAATTAAGAGTTACAACCGACTTTGGAACACGCTGGAATATTGTTGGTTTCTTTTTTGGTGGAATTAATTACCATGCAGTACATCATTTATTTCCAACCATGTCGCATGTGCATTTTCATAAGGTGCAAAAAATATTAATAAAAACATGTGAAGATTTTGGAGTTAAACACCAAGTAGAACCCTACTTATACAAAGCAATTATCTCTCATATAAAACTATTGAAGAGAAATGGTGTTTCTCGCGAAAACCTACACCACTTAACAGAGATTATTTAGGTTGGTTTTTCTGCCAACGGTTTCGGGCTTTGCGTTCGGGCGGGTTTAGGAGCGCAAAACTGTCAACCAGCACTGAACTTGAATAGAAGCACAAAGCTCCAAGTTTGCACGTCAGCCCGCCTGACGCAAAACCCGTGTTATAAGCAGTTAATTCTCTTCTACATATTTGTCAATAAACAATTGGTCGCCATTTGTCGTCTGATGTTCAAGAATGAGATTGTTCTCCAAAAGCAAAGTCAATGAACCATCATAATATTCGTCAGGGTCCTGCTGTATAACTTTGGTCACTTTTTTTCCAATAACAATAAAATTATTTTGAATTTCCCAAGCTGATTTCTCATAGGGAATCAATTCGCCCTTTTCCTTCCAATCCAAAATCTTATGCGCTCCTAATTCGTAAAGGTCTGAACCATCAATTTCTATCACTATGTAAAAATAAGAAGCAGGTCCAGAAAGACCTTCTTGAACAAGTAAAGGTTTTGTTTCGAAAATGTTCGTTAAAGTCCGTCCTATGAGTTCTTGTGGGTTCATTCGTTTAATTGCTTATAACTAGTATATACCCGATACTTTATAGCGGGTATACACCCGATTTTGGATGTATACCCGCTACTCGATAGCGTTTTATTTATTGTATATCAAATATATTCTTTTTTTATAAACGTTAAAATGGGAGAATAATTTTTTGTATGTTTTAGTAGATGTTTTCCTTGTAATTCCTAAGCTATGCTTATTCCAAAAAAATCAAAAAGTCAATTTTCCATCAACACCTAAAAACCGTTTATGTATTGTAACTTTTTCAATTGAAAATAAATGTTATTTTTAGCAAAAATATAATTATCACCAGAATGAAATTAAAACACTTTTCACTTGCCATTATTTTTGCTTCAAGTACATTACTTGTAGCACAAACATCCAACAAGGCAGCAAAACCAACAAGCACTAACGCAATAAAATTTGTTGAATACGATTTGCCAAATGGCTTACATGTTATTTTACATGAAGACCACAGTACGCCTATTGTTGCTGTTACTGTATTATATCATGTAGGTTCAAAAAACGAAGATCCACAACGCACAGGTTTTGCACACTTTTTTGAGCATTTAATGTTTGAAGGCTCGCCAAATATCGGAAGAGGAGAATATATGAAATTAATACAAAATGCCGGTGGAAGTCTTAATGCAAACACATCGTTTGATAGAACCTTTTACCATCAAGTGTTACCTAGCAACCAATTAGAACTTGGTTTGTGGATGGAGGCAGAGCGGATGTTTCAATTAAAAATTGATTCTGTTGGAGTAGAAACACAACGAGGGGTTGTAAAAGAAGAGCTGAAGCAGCGTAATGAAAACACACCATACGGTTCTATTTTAAATGAAACTTTTGCTCACGCTTATACTGTTCATCCTTACCGCTGGACACCTGGAGGCTCGCCCGAGTACATCAATAAAGCAGATATGAGCGAGTTTGTAGATTTTTATAAAACGTTTTATGTTCCAAACAATGCAACGCTTTCTATTGCTGGAGATATTGATTTAGCAAAAACAAAAGCAATGATTTTAAAATATTATGGAACTATTCCAAAAGGAACAAAAGCGATTCCTCGCCCCACTGCTGTTGAACCACAAAAAACAAAAGAAGTACGCGATACTGTTTTAGATAATATTCAACTGCCTGCTGTGGTAATGGCATATCATATTCCAGCGCAAGGCACTCCAGAGTTTTATGCAATGAATATGCTTACAACTTTACTTTCGCAAGGAAAAAGTTCTCGTATTCAAAAATCAATAGTTGACAAACAACAAAAAGCATTGTTTGCAGGGGCATTTCCTTTTTCTTCGGAAGATCCAGGCTTAGCGCTAGTTTTCGGAATTACAAACATGGGTGTGAACCCAACAGATTTAGAAAAAGCAATGAACGAAGAGTTTGATAAAGTAAAAAGCGAGTTGATTAGTGAAGATGAATTTCAAAAATTACGCAATCAGGTAGAAAATGATTTTGTAAGTGGAAATACAAAAGTGGTTGGTATTGCAGAAAATTTAGCAAACTACTATGTGTATTTTAAAGATGCCAATTTGATAAATACAGAAATTGATAGGTATATGAAAGTGACTCGTGAAGACATTCAAAAAGCAGCACAAAAATTTTTGGTGAACGAAAATCGTGTGGTGCTGTATTATCTTCCTAAACAACAATAGAAGCAAAAAAACTAAAGTTTAAAAAGTAACAACAAATAAGAATGAAAAAAATAATATCCTCAATAGCAATCCTTACAATTACTACAATGTTGTTCGCACAACAAAAGCCGATTGCACCCAAATTAGATCGCAGTAAAAAACCAACACCAAGTGCTGCACCCGAAATTAAAATGGGACAAATTCAATCGTTTGAATTGCCAAATGGATTAAAAGTGTTTGTGGTGGAAAACCATAAAACACCAACAGTTGCTTATTCTTTGGCTCTGAACATTCATCCCGAATTAGAAAAAGATGCAGCAGGCACAGCGGATATTACAGCACAATTAATTACTAGCGGAACAAAAAATCGCAGCAAAGATCAATTAGATAATGATATTGATTTTATTGGAGCCTCATTAAATGCTTCCGCAAAAAATATTTATGCATCCTCACTAAAAAAACACCAGATTAAATTATTAGAATTGATGAGCGATGTATTATTAAACAATGATTTTAAACAAGAGGAACTAGATAAAATAAAAAATCAAACCTTATCAGGTTTAGCAACACAAAAAGACGACCCGGATGCTATTTCAAGAAATGTGAAAGCGGTTTTAAATTATAGCAAAAGGCATCCGTATGGCGAAATAACTACAGAAGCAACAGTAGAAAAAATCACACTTGAAAATTGCAATAATTATTTTAAAAATTATTATCGTCCAAATGTGGCTTATCTGGCTGTTGTGGGTGATATCACATTAGCAGAAGTAAAACCTTTGGTTGAAAAATATTTTGGAAAGTGGGAAAACAGCGAAGTTCCAAAACCGGAGTTTGTTAAACCTATTGCACCAGAAAAAACAATTGTTGCAGTAGTTAATAAAGTAGGTGCGGTGCAGTCGGTAATAAATGTTACTTATCCAGTTGATTTAAAACCAAACAGCGAAGACATCATAAAAGCAAGAGTGATGAATACAATTTTAGGAGCAGGTTTTTCTTCTCGTTTGTTTATGAATTTGCGCGAGAAACATAGCTATACTTATGGTTCTTATTCTGCACTTGAAAATGATGAATTAGTAGGCGAGTTTAGCGCATATGCAAAAGTACGAAATGCTGTAACAGACAGTTCTGTGATAGAAATTTTATATGAATTAAATCGTATGCGCAACGAAAAAGTATCGCAAGAAGAATTGGATGGGATAAAAAATTATTTAACAGGAAGCTTTGCAATAGCTTTAGAAGACCCACAAACAGTGGCTCGTTTTGCAATTAATATGGATAGATATAATTTACCTAAAGATTATTATGCAAATTATTTAAAAAATATTGCAGCTGTTACTTTTGATGATGTATTTGCAATGGCACAGAAATATATTCGTCCAGAAAATGCAACAATTTTGGTTGTTGGAGATAAAGAGCAAATTTCAAAAAAACTAGAGCAATTTAGCTCAGACAAAAAAATAAAATACTATGATAACTACGGAAACCCTGTTGCGGCTAGCTTTAAACCACTACCAAAAGGAGTTACTGCTAAAACGGTAATTGCGGCATACGTTAAAGCTGTTGGAGGAGAAAAAGCCTTAAGTAAAATATCAGATATTACAATTAAGCGTACTGCAGATACACAATACGGAAAAGTAGGTTTAACAACCAAACAAAAAGGACCAAACAAATATAGCATGACTGCAAAAATGGGAATCATGACTATTCAAAGTGTAACGTATGATGGCGCTAAAGCTAAGTCGAGCGGAATGCAAGGCAAAAAAGAAATTACAGGAGACGAGCTAGAAGAACTTAAAGAAGATGCAATTATTAATAAGGAATTGCAATATGAAAAACTGGGTTACAAATTGGATTTAAAAGGGATAGAAGAAATAAATGGCAAAGAATGTTATGTTATAGAACTAACAACCCCAAAAGGTAAAAAAGCAACAGAGTGGTACGATACGCAATCTGGTTTGAAAGTACGTGTTTCAAAAACAATAAATACAGAACAAGGATCATCCGTTCAAACATCCGATTTAATGGATTACAAGGAAATTGAAGGGATAAAATATCCAAATATTATTTCAACATCTATTGGGCCAATGCCAATAAAATTAATGCTTGAATCGGTTGAGGTGAATAAAAAAATCAAAGACACCGAATTTAGCGTTGATTAAAACGTTGCAGGATTAAAGCCTTGCAAATACTGTAGTTTATAAAAAACAAACCAACGCAGGCAACCCTCCAAAACTTTTTTCGTCATATAGGCGTAAAAAAGGAGGAAAATGCGGTAAGCTTTACTTATGAACGAACTCGACATTATTAAAGGTTGTGTAAAAAACGACCGAGCAAGCCAAAAAGCATTGTACGAGATGTTTTATGGTAAAATGTTAGGTGTTTGTTCGCGTTACTCAAGCAGTAGCGATGAAGCTCAAGACATTCTCCACGAAGCCTTTTTAAAGGTGTTTAACAGCATCAAAAATTTTAACCATACAGGTTCTTTCGAAGGTTGGGTGCGAAGAATAATGGTAAATACAGCCATTGACCATTTGCGCAAAAACAAGAAAAACCATTTAATCGTTAGTACTGTTTATGCAAATCAAAAAGCAGTAAACATTCCTGACGAAGCAATTGAAGATGATTTGTTCTTAAACATAGATAGGGAAGAAATATTAAAAGCCGTACAAGAATTAACGCCTGCATATCGTGCAGTATTTAATTTATATGTAATAGAAGAACACACACATAAAGAAATTGCAGAGCTTTTGGAAATAAGTGAAGGAACATCAAAGTCGAATCTTTCAAAAGCAAAATTTAATTTGAAAAAAAGTTTAATGCATTTAATAAAAACTACGCATGACTAATAACAACACAAAAACACCTTTTGATGATAAATTAAAAGATGCTTTAAAAGATTATGAAGCATCTAATTCATCAGCAAATTGGGCAAGAATGGAAGGGATGTTGAATGCTGCACCAAAAGCAAACAACTTTAAATGGAAAACAGCATTGAATGTTATTATTGGTGTGGTTGTGGTTTCTGGAGGCTATTTAATTTATCAAGCAATACCTTCATCGCCCAAAGCAGAACAACATTTGGAGCAGAAACCGAATGAAACAAAACAAGATGAAATTCCAACTGTTACTACAACAGATAATAAACAAGCAGAAAACAATTCTATTCAAGAGCCAGAAAAGACGATAACAAGCGCAGAAGAACCTGTAAAAATTTCAGAAGAATCTAAAGCAATTGTTAAAAAAGAAGAAGAGAAGAAAGTAGCAATAGCCGAAGACAAATCAAAAGACAAAGAATCTAAAAAGTCACAAAAAATATTTAAAATGGGTAACGAACCTATTTTTGGTGATATGCTAGATTCCTCAAAAGGCATTATTGGTAAAACCCATGAAAAAGAAGAAATAAAAAAAGCAGCAAAAGATCAATCCAAAGCAAAAACAAATTGGAACGATTTCCTTTTTTCTCCAGTATTACCAGACAGCATTAAAAAGAACAGAGAGCGAATGAAAGCAGACTCTTTAAAAACGGAATAAAAACAACATCCTAACACCAAAAACTACTCTCAATTATTATCCCCGAAAAATTTTTTCGGGGATTTGTTTTTTATAGGCAACCAAAAAAAGGTTTAGCGTCTTATGGTAAATACTAACCCTTAAACACATGAATAAAATAATTACTAAAGTAATAATAGCATTAGTGATGTTGTTCTACGGTGAAATCAAAGCACAAGACCCAGAGTTTACTCAGTTTTATGCAAATCCTTTATATTTAAATCCAGCACTAGCAGGGTCAAACATATGTCCAAGAATAGCGTTAAACTATCGAAACCAGTGGCCAGGTATTTCTGGAACATATGTAACTACCAGCGCATCTTTTGATAGGTTTGTGTATGGAATAAAAAGCGGAATAGGTATTCTTGTAACAAATGATAGAGCAGGAAGAGGAACAATTCAAACCACACAAATTAGCGGAATTTACTCTTACCAATGGAGACCAACACGAGAGCTGTCAATTAATGTGGGTTTTCAAGCCACATACGGACAAAAAACATTGGATTGGAGCAAACTTACTTTTGGAGATCAAATAGATGATAAAAGAGGGTTTGTTTACCACACAAATGAAATTCCTGGTGCATCACAAAAATCCTATGTTGATTTATCTGCGGGGATGGTTGCTTTTAGCAAACGTTACTTTTTTGGTTTTGCTGCACATCATTTGAATGAGCCAGACGAGAGTTTATTACAAGGAACAGGGGCAAGGTTGCCTAGGAAATATACAGCGCATGCAGGTGCAGTACTGCCTGTTAATGGCAACGAAGTAACCATTTCTCCAAATGTTTTATTTCAAGCACAACAAGATTTTAGACAGTTATTATTAGGTGTTTATGTTACCAAAGGAGCACTAACAGGAGGTTTGTGGTATAGAGATAGAGACTCTTTTATTCTTTTGGCAGGGATACAACATGGTGTTTTTAAATTTGGATACAGCTATGATGTAACGGTTTCAAAACTTACAAACGCAACAGCTGGTTCGCATGAAATATCAATGGGGTTAAACTTTTTTTGTAAAAAACCCAAACCAAAATATCGCCCGGGATCATGCCCGAGTTTTTAGTGAAGTAGATAAAGTTAAATTAATGTTTTAGTTTAGAGAGCAAAATCCCGCAACCAAATTAATGGTGCGGGATTTTTGTTTTAACTATTTTTTAAAAGGATAGAAAATTAATTTTCAAATATTTCAAATTCGTAAAATTCCATAATTTGATTGGCAAGTAATTTTTTGCAAGCCTCGTCCACTTTTGTTTTTGCAGCATCTTTATCAGCGGCTTCAATTTCTAAAGTAATGTGCTTACCAATTCTAACATTTTGTATTTCTGGCAAACCAAGGTTTTTCATGCTTCCTGTTACAGCTTTTCCTTGTGGGTCTAATAATGCTTTAAGTGGCATTACATCTATTTCTGCTCTATATTTCATGTTGTTTTTTGTTTCTATTATAAATATTATTAATTACCGATAAAATGATGTACAAAAATATAATAAAAGGGATTGCAATGAACTGGAATAGTATTAACAAAACCACAGAAATTATTAAAAAAGAGTAACGAATCTTATTATCTGCCCAGCTAAAATTTTTGAATTTCAACGCAAATAAGGGAAGCTCGGCAACGAGTAAGAAGGACATTAATAAAGTAAGACAAATAAGAAAATAAGGGTTTAAAACCCAGCACACGTTATTGATATTTTGTTTAATAATAAGAGGAAGCGAACAAATAAGAATAGCATTTGCTGGAGTGGGAACACCAATAAAAGAAGTTATTTGGCGCGTATCGATATTAAACTTAGCTAAACGTAAGGCCGAAAAAACAGCAATTAAAAAAGGAGAATAAGCAACAAAGGAATAATAGTTTGTTTTTATAATTTCTTCTGGTTGGCAATCCAACGCATTTGTGTGTGTCCCCCAAAACGCTTGGCTTAATAAGTGATACATTACCACAGCAGGAACCACTCCAAATGTTACCATATCGGCCAATGAATCTAATTGTTTTCCAAGCTCACCACCTACGTTTAAAAGTCGTGCTACAAAACCATCAAAAAAATCAAGAACTGCAGCAAGCCCAACTAAATAAGCACTTATAACAAGATTTCCTTCAAAAGCAAAAACAATTGCTAAACAGCCGCAAAGTAAATTGCCACAAGTGATAGCATTTGGGATATGTTTTTTTATGTTCATTGCTGTGCGAATTTACTAAATTTATGGCATGCAAGTGCTTTTGCCATTCATCTATATTCTACTTTTTGCTATAATTATTTATCGCTCTAAGTTTTTTGAAATTCAACCCATTTCAAAAAGAACAATGGTTTTCTTTTTTTTCTTAAAGATTATAGCGGGTGCGGCTATGACACATATTTACATCCATTTCTATAATTATACGGGCGATCAGTTTGCCTATTTTAATGATGGATGTAAATTGTTTGATATCCTTTTAGAACATCCGAAGCACTTTTCAGAAATAGTTTTTAATGGCGACCCAAAAGAAGAATTGAATTTATGGATTGCTCCATTTGAATCAGCCACCATAACAGGGGCAAGAATAATGATTCTTTTTAATTTTTTAACCCGATTTATTTCGTTTGGAAACATTTACATACACATAGCAATATTTTGTTTTGTTGCTTTTACAGGTCTTACATACGCAATAAAATATTTTTCAAAATACTTTTCAGAAAAAGCAAAAGCAATTGCTTTTGTTGTTTTATTATTTCCAAGCATTTTATTTTGGACATCAGGTATTCAGAAAGAAAGCCTTGTTGTGTTTTTAGTAGGATATATAATTTATAAAACGGAGTTTGGAAGCCTTACAAGCTACAATAAGCCACAGCTATTATTTATTTTTTCTGCTTTTTGTTTCCTGTTTTTTTTCAAAATGTATTTAGTGTTAATTCTTTCCCCAATACTAATTTCTAATTTTTTATTTTCTAAAAAAATTATTAAAAGGGGAAGAAACTCTTTTATAGCAGTCTTCTCTCTTTTTATTTTGGTTGGCGTGTTTTCAGAAATAATTTTTAAAAAAACCGCTTTTTTGGGTGCCATTGCAGACAAAAGAGCAAAAGCAATAAGTGAAGCAAAGGGGGGTGTTTTTTTATATAGTGAAACAAATTTTATTGCGGTAGATTATGTACAAAAAGATAAAATATTAATTCCAGAGTCGAGTGAAAGCTATAAAATTAAACAAGGAAGTTCTTTTTTAAAATGGGAATGGAATAATATGAAAGACACAACATTCGTAAATGACTCCAAAGATACGTCCTTGTATCGTTTTTTATATGAAGTTGTACCAGCAAAAACAGTAATACCTATTCAGAAAATAGAACCCAATGCAATTGCTATTATTGCTCATGTTCCCGAAGCAATATACAACTGCTTTTTCTATCCAACAATTGCTCAAACAAAATCTAGCTTTCATTTGTTTCAGTTTATAGAAAATTTAATTGTTTATCTTTTTTTTCTGCTTCCGATCTTCTTTTTTGATAAACAAGTACTAAAAAACAAAACTGTTTTATTTTCGGCTATATTGTTTTGCTTTTCGATCTTTATTATCATTGGATTAACCACTCCTTCGGTTGGGTCTATCGTCAGATACAAAACTGTTGGAATGATATTTTTTATTCCTGTGCTATTGGCGTCAACAGACTTTAATAAAATAAAAGCTATTGTTTTTGGTATAAAGAAACAATAACAGCACCCGATTTGTGTTCTCGAAGTAATTTCCAATTTAATTTAATTGTTTCTATCGTTTTCACATTTTTAGAATTCGTGATATTAGAGTATAGAAAACAATTATAGTTTGAAATCTCCTCAGTTTCAACGCTACTATAACAATAAGAAGAGTCGGCTAAATTTGAATAAAGCTCATTAGTATTTAATGGGAATTGCGTTGCAATGTTTTTTGGATCTATTTTTTGTGCCTTTACAAATTCATCCATTTGTGTTTTGGCATTAAAATAAGGTAGCACTTTTAATGAAGAATCCCAGCCGTTTCCATATTTTTGAGGATACATCCAGAAATTTCCAGACACCAAAAAAAGCAGGGCGGTAGCAGCAATAAATAACGAGAGTTGTTTTTTGTTTAATTGTTGTAACACCCAACAGAAAAAAACAATGAGTACTGCAAAACAAAAAATAAAATACTTGTGTCCTATGGGATTGGATACAAAAATCATAAATAGAGAGGTGATAAAAAGAGGGATAAATAAAACAAATGACAGGAGTTTTGTGTTCTCATCTTTTTGTTTTTTATAATAGTAAGCTATAAATAAAAACGCTAAAACAAAGAACCATAAATAGATTCTTCCAAAATCAACTAATTTCCAAAAAACATAAAATACTTGCCTTGCCGCCATGGAAAAAGAAAGAATTTGTTCGTCTGTATTTTCATGTAATGGGGAAAATAAAAACCATCCAGTTTTTAATTTATGATATAAAAACCAAGAACAGACTAAAACAATTGTGGGGGAATAAGTTTTAGTTAGTTGAACAAGCGAAGTTTTTTTCTTCTGAGAATAATTGATTGCCAAATGAATAAAAAACAAAGAAACTCCTAGCATTAAACCTCTGATGCTGTATAATGCCAGCACAGGAAGCATAATAGAAAACAATAAAAATTTATTTTCTATTAATCTGTTTATTAAAAACAAGAAAAGAAAAACCATTAGAATGTCATAACCCATAAGTAATGCCTGAGTAGAAAAAGTGGGTTCTGCTAGCAACAAAATCAAAGCTACAGAACCGAAAAAATCAGTCAGAAATTTTTTTGAAAAACGATAGTATTCGTAAATAAATAAAATTATAAAGGGCAAAAAAGCAAAATGAGAAACGGCTAAAGTTTTTGAAAACAACGACCAAGCCAAACTTATATACCAACTAAATAAGGGCAGAGTCGTGTTGTCGGTATATTTTCCGCAAGACCAAAATGAATCGGCTCCATCATAAAAAAAAGTAGCGGCTTTCGAAAAATAGGTGCCATCCCAAAAAAATGGAATATCGCGAAAAACAAAAGTTGTAAAAACAATTATTAAAATTGAAAAAAAGAAAACATGTTTGCTCTTAATCATTTTTTTCAGACGGTATTGTTTTTTCTATTTCGTACTGCTGAGCACCATGTAATAGAATATATATTTTTCCTATGTATTCTCCTATTATTCCTAGAAACAAAAAAAGAAGCCCAGTAAAAAACAGCATTAGAGATTGGGAAAAACTAAGTGGAATTTTAATGCTGTTTCCAATATCACAAAAATAAATAATTGCTTTAAATCCAATTATGAGCAGACCAAGCAATGAAATAACAATACCTGATAATAATGCAACACGCAGTGGTTTAGTGGAAAACCCAGGCAACAGAATAAAAAACAATTGAAAAAGTTTTTTGTTGCTGTAGTTTTTTTTCGTGTTTTGGCTTTTTAATGCCAGAGTGTTTATTTGAGAAATATTTTTTGTATGTAATAAAACTATCGAATCAATATTTAAGAGAGGAGTTGTATAGCTTGCAACTTTTTCAGAAATATTTTTTGCCAACATATTATAGGACGACAAATAAATTCCTTTTGGTTTATTTAATAAACGCGTTGCAAAAAAATTATAAAACCAGCTGCCAATGTTTTTAATTAAAAACGTATTTCTGTTTGTAAAATTTGCGTAACAAACATCATAACCAGCGGTACATTTTTTATGTAATTCAAGAATGTCTTTTGGATTGTGTTGAAAATCGGCATCCATAAAAACAATGAAATTTCCTTTTGCTTTTCTTAGCCCAGCCATTTTTGCATTTTCTTGTCCGTAGTTAATCTTATGCTTTATGCCTATTGTGTTTTTGTTAGAAGAAACGAGTGTATTAATTTCACTCCAACTATTATCTGAGCTACCATCATCCACCATAATTATTTCATGGGAAAAAACAGGAGACAAGTGTTCTGCCAGACTTTTAACAAGAGCAGCAATACTGTTTTGATTGTTATAAACAGGAATAACAACACTTATTTCTACCATAATTTTATTAGATGCAGTAAATTATTAACTTTGTTTGTGTATCCGCTTTATGCGTAAAGTTAATTAATTTAAACAACAAAAATATTTTGAAAAAAGTATTTATTTCACAATCGAATTACATCCCTTGGATTGGATATTTTGATGCAATAAATTATGTTGACGAGTTTATTATTTTAGACAATGTACAATACACAAAAAACGATTGGAGAAATAGAAATAAAATAAACAGCTCCAATGGACCAATGTGGTTATCGATTCCTATTTATACAAGCGGACGATTTCCACAAAAAATAAATGAAGCCAAAGTGTGTAATCACTTTTGGGCAAAAAAGCATTGGAAAGCAATACAATTGAATTACGGAAGAGCACCTTATTTTAAACAATACGCTCCCTTTTTCCAAGAGTTGTATTTATCAAAATCAAAATCAAATTTATCTGAAATTAATTATGAGTTTATTAAGCTGTTATGTATGCTTTTAAATATTTCCACTAAAATTACAAAAGCAGAAAATTTGGTGTGGCAAGGTGGCGACAAAACAGAAAACATAATTAACATTTGCCAACAAGTGGATGCACAACATTATGTATCTGGGCCATCGGCAAAATCATACATTAACAAAACTAAATTTGACATAGCAAATATTGAATTAGAATTTTTGAATTATAACTACAATAAAAACTATACTCAACTTTTTTCTCCAACCACCGAGCGATTATCTGTTTTAGATTTACTTTTTAACACAGGTCAAAACGCCCAAGAGTATTTTGTTTTAAAACCATCACAACTATCTTTAGCGGTATAAAAATGAATTTTAAAGAAATTGTTGAAGAGTATCAATCTTATTATTCCCCAAAAATTAAAGAGTTTGGCGCTAGTTATAAAGGTGTTGATTGGGGGAGTGAAGAATCTCAAGAAATTAGCTTCGAACAAATAATAAAAGTTTTTGAAGTCGAGAAAAAAAACGAAGAACAGTTTTCTGTTTTGGACTATGGTTGTGGCTACGGGGCTTTGTTAGAATATTTTCACAAACAAAACATCATTTGCCAATACAGTGGATATGATGTTTTAGAAGAGATGTTAAATCAAGCAAAAAAAACATACGCTGATTTAAAAGCCAATTGGATTTCAAAATTAAATACAGAAGACAAATTTGATTATGTTTTAGCAAGTGGCGTGTTTACCCTGAAAATGAAGTGGGATAACAAATCATTCGAACAATATTTTTTCGAAAAACTAAATGAACTCAATTCAATATCTAAAAAAGGTTTTGCTTTTAACTGCCTAACATCCTATTCCGATAGGCATTTAATGAGAGATTACCTGTATTATGCCGACCCTTTGAAGGTGTTTGATTATTGTAAAAAAAACTTTTCTAAGCACGTTTCTCTTCTCCACGATTACCCTAAATATGAATTTACTATTATAGTTAGAAAATAAGGCAATAAAACCAATAAATTGGCGTTTTCTATCGGTTTGTTTATCATCCCAAAATAGTTTAATTTTATATCCTAAATATGAAAAAAAATAGATTTTACCTTGTTGGTTTAGCGCTTTGTTTCTCCAGTTTTGCATTTGCTCAAGCTCCAAAATATAGTAATGAATTTATGAATATTGGTGTAGGGGCAAGGGCTCTTGGGATGTCTAATTCTTATGTTACATCTGTAAACGATGTAACAGCGGGTTATTGGAATCCAGCTGGATTATTAGGAATTGGGAACCGGCATCAAGTAGCATTAATGCATAGCGAATATTTTGCAGGAATTGCCAAATACGATTATGGTGCTTTTGCCACAAGATTGGATAGTTCAAGTGTTTTGGGTGTGAGTATCATTAGGTTTGGCGTAGATAATATTCCAAACACAACGGAACTAATTGATGCAAACGGCAACGTGAATTACGATAGAATAACAACATTTTCTGCAGTTGATTGGGGTTTTTTGGTTTCTTATGCCAAAACAATGAAAATACCAGGGTTGCGAGTGGGAGGTAGTGCAAAAATTATTAGACGTAAAGTTGGTGATTTTGCAGGTGCTTGGGGATTTGGAATAGATGCGGGAGCACAATACGATTATAAAAAATGGAAGTTTGGCGCAATGGCAAGAGACATTACTACAACATTTAATGCTTGGAGTTTTAATCTTTCAGATGAAATGAAACAAACATTTATTGCCACAGGAAATGAAATTCCAGAAAACTCTGTTGAAATTACGCTGCCAAAATTATTATTGGGCGCAGCACGAAAATTTGATTTTTCACAAAAAATCTCACTTTTGGCAGAAGCCAATATGGATGCAACCTTTGATGGCAAACGTAACGTCTTAATTAAAAGCAAAGCAGTAAGCATGGACCCCCACATGGGATTAGAAGCATCTTATATGAATATGATTTTTTTACGTGCAGGGGTTGGTAATTATCAAGCTTATACTGATGCATTTGGCAAAAAAGTAAAAACATTTCAACCCAATATTGGTGTTGGAGTAAAAATTAAAATGGTAACCATTGATTATGCATTAACGGATATTGGCGACCAATCCGTTGCGCTTTATTCAAATGTGTTTTCATTGAAAATAGATTTAAATAAAAAACTAAAATGATAAAACGCTTACTTGTTTTATGTTTTTTAATACCTCTTTTTACTACTCTTGAAGCCCAACCTTATGGCAACGAGTGGATAAATTATTCTCAAAAATATTATAAAATAAAAATTGCTCAAAACGGAATTTATCGTATTGATTCCACAACACTTGCTAATACAGGAATTCCATTAAGCACAATTAATCCCAAAAATTTTCAATTATTTAATAATGGAGCTGAGCAATATATTTTTGTGAGTGGCGAAAGCGATAATGTTTTTAATAGCAACGATTTTATCGAGTTTTATGGCAAAAAAAATGATGGAACGCTTGATACGGCATTATATGTAAATACTGCTTTTGTGCCAAACCCATATTACAGTTTAATAAACGATACAGCGGTGTATTATTTAACTTGGAACAACTCCACAACAAACAATAGGATGTTAGTTGAAAACGATACCGCATTTTCCTCCTATTCGCCCTCCAATTATTTTTTCAAGGAAGAGATAAAGTCATTTAGCTCGGGATATTTTGCCGGAGAAACTGATGCGGTGGGAGGGACAGACCCAAGATATACAAAATCAGAAGGATGGTTTGATGCAAATGTTTTTTATTTGGGAGGCTCAAATCTTTACAATAATCTTGTTGAGACACAAAATAAATATACATCAGGACCGAAATCTTATTTTAAAAGTGTCGTAATAGGCGCATCTAAAAATGTTGCTTTAACGGGATTGCCAACACCACAACCAGACCATCATTTAAAAATAGAATACAGAGATCCATTTTCAAGTTATCTTACAATAAAAGACACTTTTTTTATGGGCTATGAATCGAGCTTGTTTAGAGATAGCATTCCAACCAACACGCTAGGAAACTCGTTTACAGATTTCAGATACACAAGCATTACAGAGCCAGGGTATAATTCAAACAGAACAACAGTTTCATATATTTATTTAAAATATCCACATACATTTGATTTAGAAGGCAAACAAAAATTTGATATTTATCTTCCAGATAATACGTCACAAGCAAAATCGTTTTTGAACATTAACAACTTTAGTGCAAGTAGCACCGTTCGCTTTTATGATTTAACAAATAACAAACGAATTGATGTTGTTCAATCTGGCGCAAACTATAAAGCACTAGTTCCTAACTCGGGAGCAGAAAAAAAATGTCACATTACATCAGATGCAAACATTACAAACATTACAAATATTTTTCCTGTTACACCCACTGCTCAGTTTGTGGATTATTTAACACAAGCTACGGATTCTGCATTTATCATTATTACACATAAAACATTAATGAACGAAGCGCTTTTGTATAAACAATACAGGAGCATAAATGCATTTGGTGGTAACCACAATGTGGTGGTTGCAGATGTTGATGATTTATACGACCAGTTTGCATACGGAATAGTAAAAAGCCCACTTTCTATCAAACATTTTTCGGAATATTTAATTGATACTTATCCTTCGCCACCACAAAATTTGTTTTTAATTGGCAAGTCGGTACACATGCGTTTGTGCCGAAACAATTCAGCTGATTACGATTTATCTCTTGTGCCCTCTTTTGGTAATCCATCAAGTGATGTGTTATTAACCAATGATATTAATGGACTTGGCCTTGTTCCTGCAATCCCGACAGGGCGTTTATCTGCAAGAACTCCCGCAGATGTTATAACGTATTTGGATAAAGTAGAAGCATATGAAAATAGAATAACAAACCCTGTAGCGGAATGGATGAAGTACGGATTAAATTTCGGGGGGGGTAGCACTACTTATGAACAAGACCAATTAAAAGGCTATTTAACTACATATAAAAACATTTTTCAAGACACTCTATATGGCGGAAGAATGATAAAAGAATTTTTTAAAACATCTTCATCTCCTATACCTATAGCCATTTCTGATACGCTTGAAACACTTATAGAAAATGGGATTTCGGTTATGAACTTTTTCGGACATTCGTCTGGCAATAGTTTTGATTTAAGCGTTGATCAAATAACGCAGTACAATCCAATTTCTGGTCATTATCCATTTATGCTTTCAAATGGATGTTATTCTGGCGACTTACATGGCAACGATACAAAGATTTCAGAAGAGTTTGTATTAACTCCAAATAAAGGCGTAATAGGGTATTTAGGAGCTATTGGATTGGGCGTTTCATACGCATTAGATATTTATTCAAGAGAGTTTTATAAACAAATAAGCTTATACAACTACGGCAACGGAATAGGTTCTTCTATTAAAAAAACAATCAATAATATTCAAACATCAGCAATGAGCGATGGTTTAGTAAGAACAACATGCTATGAAATGACTTTGCATGCTGACCCTTCTTTAAAATTAAATGCACAAAAAAAACCAGATTATAAAATCACAAACAACAATGTAGTTGTAGATTTAGCTGGAGTTGATTCATTCACAGTAAACGTAATTCGAATAAACTTGGGGAGAGCAACCAAAGACAGTATTTTTGATAAACTCACACGATATTTTCCTAATGGAGATTCTGTTAGTTACATCAAGAAAACACTTGCTCCTAAATTTAAAGATACAATTGTTTATAGATTGCCTTATGAATATGAACGTTCGGTTGGATTAAACAGAATAAGAATTCAATTGGATTATTATAATAATGTGGACGAGTTGAATGAATTTAACAACAGCACCAACCCTGATGTTACATTTCAAATAACAGGAAATGATATAATTCCTGTTTATCCTTACAAGTTTGCAATTATCCCAACAGATACAATTACGCTAAAAGCAAGTACAGTTAATGCCTTGGCTTCTGCCCGAAATTACATTTTTCAATTAGATACAACAGACACATTTAATTCTCCCTTTTTAAAACAAACTATGATAAACGCCCCTGGAGGGGTTGTGAAGTGGAATGCAAACATTACAAACGGGTTTAATTTTTCTGACAGTACCGTTTATTATTGGCGCGTAAGCCCAGATTCGATTAGCCCAACAAGTGGTTATTTGTGGCGCGAAAGCTCGTTTCAATACATACCAAATAAAAAAGGTTGGGAGCAAGCACACATTTTTCAGTTTAAAGAAGATAATTTTCAATATGTAAAATTAAATCGAGCAACAAGAAGTTTTGATTTTGCAAATGATGTGGTAGATATATATTGTAAAACGGGAATATATCCTTATACAAATTGGTATGATATATTATATAAAATTAACGGTTCTTCGGTAAGTGTGTGGACTTGCCTTTATCCACGATCGGGGTTTACTTTTGCGATATTCAATCCTTTAACAGGGGTTTCGGAAACAAGCTATCTTGTTGGTGGCGGACTTGGTCAGTATGGCGATTACCATTGTGTTTCAAATTCCTATCAAGCGTTTGAATTTTTTGATGATACACCTGCTTGGCGTGATACGCTTGCTGATTTTTTAAATGGATTACCAGTTGGTACAAGGGTTTTGGGCTTTAGTGAAATGTACACTCAATATAGCCAATACGAACCTTATGTAAATTCTGCTTTTCAAAATATTGGAGCAACCGATATGTTATCGCTTCAAGATTCTACGCCTTATATCGTTTGGGGAGTAAAAGGGGCAACAGCAGGAACAGCCACAGAAGTTATTGGAACAGGCATCACATCTACTATTGATTTAAGTACATCTTTTCCAACAAACTGGAACGAAGGATATGTAGCCTCACCTGTTATTGGTCCTGCAAGCAGTTGGGGTTCGCTTCATTGGAGGCAACATCATATTGATGGTGCATATTCAGAAGATAGTATTGTTGTTCGTGTAATAGGAATAAATAATGCTGGAGCCGAAACGGTGCTTGCAAATTTTACAACCGATAGTTTGGATGTTTTAGATCTTGCGAATTATGTAGATGTTACTACCTTTCCAAATATTCGTTTGGTTGCATTTATGAAAGATGATAGTTTGCATACCCCACCACAAATGGAACGCTGGCAAGTAATTTATTCTCCTGTTCCAGAAGCGGCATTAAACCCGCCATTAGGATATTTTATTGCTAATAATGCACTACAAGAAGGCGATAGTTTGAGGATAAGATTGCCGATACAAAACATTGGAGATGTTGATTTTACAGATAGTTTGCTAGTATCGTATTGGATAGAAGACGCCAGCAGAAACAATCATTACTTACCAGATAAGATTAAGAAAAAACCATTTGTGCCCAACGAAGTAATGATAGATACAATTGCTATCAGTACTGAAAATTATGGAGGTGCAAATGCTTTATGGGTAGAGGTGAATCAAATTAACAAACCAAAATCACAGTTGGAACAATACCATTTTAATAATATTGTTCGCATACCATTTACGGTGGATGTGGATAGAACAAATCCTTTGTTAGATGTTACATTTGATGGAGTACATATTCTAAACAATGATATTGTTTCTGCTAAACCAAATATTTTAGTAAAACTAAAAGATGAAAATCAGTTTTTAGCATTAAATGATACTGCCGATTTTAAAGTGTTTTTACAAAAACCAGGAGTAGCAATTGCAGAACGAATTTGGTTTTTAAATACGCTTACATTTACTGAAGCGGTGTTGCCAAACAACAGTTGTAAAATAAATTATACGCCATACTTATTACAAGATGGAACCTATCAACTTATTGTTCAAGCAAAAGATAAATCAGATAACCAATCAGGAGCAATTGATTATAAAATAAATTTTGAAGTAGTGAATAAATCAACTATTACAGAAGTAATGAATTACCCAAATCCATTTAGTACTTCTACAAAATTTGTGTTTACACTCACAGGAGAAACGGTGCCTACTACATTTAAAATACAAATCATGACCATAACAGGAAAAGTAGTAAAAGAAATTTTCCAAGACGAATTAGGACCTATACATATTGGAAGAAACATTACAGATTATGCTTGGGATGGAAGAGATGAGTTTGGCGACAGGCTTGCCAACGGAGTTTATTTATACCGTGTGATCACTAAAATTAGTGGTGAAGATATTGAAAAGAGAGAAACACAGGCAGACCAATACTTTAAAAAAGGTTGGGGAAAAATGTACCTGATGCGATAAAATACCTTGTTTAGGGTATTGCTATTGGATAACAAAAACTTCAATTTTGTTATCAGAAAATGAAAGCACAAATTTTACAACAAGCCATTACCGAACAAAATGCCTGTTCAGGCATTTGGAGTTTTTATCCAGAAATAGTAATGGAAATGAAAAAAAAGAAATGTTGTAAATCCTTTAAAAAAGACAAACGCTGCAAAAAATGTCCTGCAAATAGTTGAGCTTAACTTTTTGCGAACTTGTATTCGCGGGAGGGAGCTTTAACACATCGCTTTATTCGAAGCTGTTCCGTCCTCATGACACAAAACCGTTGTATTGAGCTGGTTTTCTTTCAATCATTATATTTTTTTCGAAAATGCGGAAACAATAGAATTACGGGCGGAAAAAACAATAATGTCATCATGCCCACTGAAACAAAATAACTCCATGCGTTAGTATAATAAGTTATAACCGCACCACCTGTTGGCCAAAGTATTCCAATTAGGATTAACACCAAAATGCCCATTTTTCTTTTCGGGAAAGAGAAAATTTAGTGATTAGAAACATTAAAATCATTGTCAGAACACTTAACCAACAAAACAATAAAAACGGAAGCGTGAATGCTGGCTTTGCTGCTTCTGGTAAGTCTGGGCTTCCATATAAGTCAGTCCATATCATACCGTCCAAACTGTACCAAGGGTCAAACCCCACAAAAAACATTAGAGAAAAACAAAGGGCTGCTCCAAAACCAGTTACTACTTTTAAGTATGTTATTGTCCCTTTAAATACTTTTTCAGATTTCATATGGATTTTTTACTTAACGCATTAAACTTAATGTGCCTTGCGCTACTGCCATACGTAAAAACCAATAACCAACTTGTACCACCATGTATTTAAATCCTTTTTTTTCAAATAAAGCAGGTGTTCCTATTACTGGTGTAATTACCATAATGGTTAATAATAGAGCATGTGCTACACCATGTTGGAAAGTATGAAAGCTATGCCCATCGGGCGCAACATCTTGTCCTGGCCCAATTACATTTATCATCAACCAAAAAGTAAAAATTAAGGTATATAACATAGTTAAACCATAGGTTAAACCAGGGTTGGATGGTTTCATTTCTTCTACTGTAACTCCGCAGGCTTTTGCCCACATTTTGCCCATTACAGCAGGGTGGAACCAAATAAAACCAATTACCATTTGTGCAATTACAGCTATGCCGTAAGCAATCCAATTAATGTGCATTTCTTCCATGAGTTTATTTTTTTTAAAAGATTTAGTCAAATATATAAAAAACAAAACAGCCTCTAAATTTTAGAGGCTGTTTTGTTTTAAGGGTTAATCGTAATCTATTATTTTGTTACCACTAATTTTTGAACAGAATTTCCGTTCTCATTTTTAATGTTTAACAAATATGTTCCAGAAGTTAAACTTCCAATATTAATTTGTGATGTTTGTCCTTGAGCAACATTTTCGTATGACCAAGTTCCAACAACACGCCCTGCAATATCCATAATCTCAATTACAGTTGCTTTGCTTGTACTAGTAAATTGTACGTTTAATACATCGTTAGCAGGGTTTGGATACACAAAAATAGTTCCTGAAGTATTCTCTATAATTCCTGTTGCTGGTGTAATTACCACATCTACTTGTGTACGAGCACTTGTACAAGTAACTGTTGGTCCTTGAATTTTCCAATCATAAAAATAGTAGTAGAATGTAGAGCCTTGGTTTGAACCCGTTAAAGAAACTTTACCAGCTAATGTGTAAGGATAGGCAACTCCTTGATTGCTTCTTTGGAAGCGAGGAGAGTTAAATCCAAAGTTTGTATTGTTTACTGTAGCATTTGTAGTTAATGAATAACCAGTACCTACTACTAATGGGAAGTTAAGTGTAATTACAGATGAATCTACTGGTAAAGTAACGGTTACACTATTTAACACAGTGCCAACAGAGTTTTTCAATTGTATCTCACGTGCACCTGGAGTATCAGTGTAAACTTTTACTGATTGTAAAGTACAGTTTCCTAGTACGTTAAAATCAACAGTTCCGTTAGTAGTGTTACCACTGTATTGGCTGGTTCCTTGTTGATACTTAGGAGCAACATCACTAATAGTACCTGGATAAGTTGTTGTTTCTTCTACCCAATAAGGCGTAGTTGTAGACAATACTGGTGTAATATAAGTTCCTCCTGTTCCTAATAATGTTCCTCCTGAAGCAGCATCAAACCAAGATAAAGTTCCACCTGTTCCAGTTGCAGAAATAGTATAAGAACCTGCTGGTCCTGTAGCACCCGTTCCTGCTGGTGCTGGTGAAGAAATTACGTTGGCATTAAATGCTGTTGATGAAAACGGCCCACAAGTTCCCATAATTGTTACAGTATAGTTACCTGATTGTGGAGGCGTGATAGATTGTGTAGTAGCAGTAAATCCACTTGGCCCGCTCCAGCTATATGAAGCAGCAGCAGTAGAAGTAAGTGTTAAATTGCCAGCACAATTGTTTGTTCCTGAAGATGTAACAGAAGGTGTTTCATCTGGGTTTAATACCACCGAAACAGTTGGTGAAATGTTTACGCAAGCACCATTTGTAACTCTTACGCTGAAGTTTCCAGTAGTAGAAGTTGTTACAGATTGTGTAGTAGCGCCTGTATTCCATAAGTAAGAAGAATACCCAGAGTTAGCAGTAAGTGTAAGTGTTTGTCCTGTACATAAAGCATAAGGCCCAGGGATAATATTTCCAACAATAGAACAAGTGCTTTCAACAACAGTAATAAATTGGTCAGCTGCAACATTTGAAAAAGAGTTGGTTGCTCCAGATGGCCAGTCAATAAATACAGAGTCAACTGTGGTATTAGCTCCTAAACCAAAATGTACTTGAAATGTGTTCACTGTTCCGTAACTTTCGCCAGAGCGCACTTCACGAATTTGTTTTCCCCATGGGCCAAAGATAGTAACACGAGTTCCAATAGCATCATGATTACTAACAGTACCTGTTAAATTAAATGATAAAAAGTGGTTACTGTTTTTGTTGTTCAAATACAACACATCATTTGTAGTTGTTGATGGAGAGTTATAAATTCCACCATAAGAAGTAAATAAATCAATAAACCCATCGTGATTTAAATCACCACAAGCGAAAGATAACATTCCACCTGCAGTAGCAATACCTGTTCCACTTACTAATGAAAATGTATTGTTTCCGTTATTATGGTATAAAATAAAATCAGAACCTGTAACAAAAATATCTACAAATCCATCGTTATCAAAATCTTCTAAATGAGCCTCAATTGGTTGAGATCCAGCGCCAGAAGTAGAAAATCCAGTTGTGCCAGTAATATCACTATAATTTCCAGCACCATCATTCAATAATATTTTACTTGCAATATCGTGGTATGTAAGCATCACATCAAAATCACCATCATTATCAATATCCCCGAAAGAACTTGTCCAAGTTTGGTTAAATGCTGTTGCTTCAATATTTTTTGCGGCAGCCATATCTGTAAAGTTTCCATTCCCATCATTTACAAACATTCTATCTTTCCTTCTTAAATCCGTAGTGCTGGAAGATGCTTGACGGCAGTGAGGGACAAATAAATCCAAATCCCCATCGTTATCAAAATCTACCCAAGCGCTTCCATAGTTACCAGAATCAGCAGGGTCTCCTCCATAAGTTGTTGTGCTTAATTGGTGATTGAAAACCACATTTCTATGTGCTGACCAAGTCGGATAAGTTCCTGAACCAACAACAGAAGTAATATTTACGACTAACGCCCCTGTTCCTGAGTTGTACGAAGTTACTGTTCCAGTCATGTAGTTTTGTCCATCGTACCCAACTCTAATCGGTTGTCCGTTAGCAAAACTTAATCCTGTTTGTACCGTTAATGATTTTGATCCAGTACCAATTGTCATTGAAGTGGTTGAGTGTGCTAAAAATTGAAGATTTCCAGCACCATCATTCATATATACTTTTGCATAAGCATTGTCATCACAAACGTAAACATCATTCCATCCATCGTTATTAAAATCACCACAAGTTATATTTTGTGTAAAAAAATTAGAATTAGGAAGCAAAGAACTTGTTGAGGTGATTGTGCTGCCACTCCAACCTAGCTTAACTAAATAAACACTTCCGTTTGGTCCGCAAACAACATCCTTCCACCCGTTGTGGTCAATGTCGGCTATTGCCATTCCCCAAATACGGCTTGAGCCTGTTATGTTTCCAAGGCTATATGTTGTGAAGCTTCCATTAGCTTGTTGCAAATCTACAAAAAGCGTAGTTCCTTGATCCATTCTAACCAAGTCATCGCGACCGTCAGAGTTAACATCAACCACAACTACACAATTTCCACTTCTCATGGATGTAGGTGTGAGCAGTGAATTTGAGTTTGTAAACGCTGTTTGTGCAAAAGCACCATAGGCTGCAAACACAGAGCAGAAGCCAAATGCAAGCGTTTTAGTTTTAGTAATTTTGTTCATGATGAGAGATTTAAATTTATTATTAGTTAGTTTTCAATAGTTTAGAGAGTATTAAAGGAAATATATTTTTTACGATTTTACAACTTTTTTAGTAATTATTTTTGTTCCCACCTTCATTCGGATATAATAAATGCCGTTAGCCGGGGGTAATTGAATATTAAATTCTGACTGAAATTGAGTGTTTGAATACTCATAAACTCTGGCTCCTGCTGAATTATAAACTTCAATAGCATTAATAAAATCGCCATATAGCGCTTTAACGGTTATTATACCATCATATGTAAGTGTAGGAAAAATAGTTATGCCATTTGGTTTGTGCTTACTCAGGGTAGATGTTATTAATGTATTTAAGCTATCTGCTGCAACTAGAAAGGGAGTTTGATCTGCATTTTGATACATTGTTTTAAATGTATTAATAGGAGTACTGTTTACCGCAAACATTTCATCAACCCATTTTGGAGGAACAGATTGGTAGTAAACTTTTACTTTTGTTTGTATGTTACCTGAGTATCCGAAAAGAGGGACATGGAAATGTACGTAATCTTCTCCCGAACCCTCAACAGAAGCAACTTTATTAAAGTCAGAATCAGCTATTGCATCGTTGCTTATTTTAACAGTATCATATACTTGGTGTGTAGTAGTAAAACCCAAAGGAGGAATACGATTATCTTTTAAAAGGTTTGCAGCTCTTTCAAGCACGGTCGTAAAATCTCCATTTACATCACCCATTATCATTTCATAAATTTGAGGAACATTTTGTTGGTTTATTATATTGTGGTGTATCTCAAATTGATTAGCCTCTCCAACAACTCTGTATTGTGGCGTAAAAGTTCCTGATTTAAATAATGTATCGTTTGCAGCGTCAAAAACAACAAACTGAACAACAGCTCTACGAGAAGGGTAGCCAGAAGGGAATTTATGCCCAGTTTTATTTTTTAGTTTTACTCTATAGTATGCAGTATCATTTTTTGTGCTATCCAACATCAAATTCATATCTAAAGTTTGTTCTTTTAGCATTTTAGATGTGGCAAGTAAAGTAGTATCAAACCAGCGGTCTGGGGAATCAATATAAAGAGATGTTTTGTTGTTTTTAATTAGATTGAGCATAAAATAATTTGCACCAGCAAAGGTGTGTTGATTGAATGGGAAGCGAGCTTGTAAAGAAATAACTCCATTTGCAATAACTATAGGATCTGGTAATTTAGGCATATGACAACTTTGGCATTTTGTTAATGTACCAGCATAACTTGAATTTAAATATTCGTGATAAGTTGCTTGTTCAACAAATTCGCCACCTGTAAAATTTCCTGCCAAATCAACACTTTGGGTTATTAATGTATGACAAGGAGCACAAGTTCTTGGTTGATCCATATGCGAACTAAACATAGGAGTAAAGCCTTCATATAACTCCATTGGTCCAACAAAAGGACTACCAAATGGGCCATACTCAACATGTTGGGAAGTGTCAAAAGGCATTATTCCAGAGTATGTGTATCCAACACTTGGTGCCATTGCATGACAGGCACCACACGACACTCCATCTAAACCAAGTGTATCAGTTTCTAGTTCATTTATACCATAATAAGGCTCACCATGAAACATAGACGTATATCTACCCATTGGTGCATGACATTGAGTACATTTATTTTGTAGTTCGGCTGCATGAGCAGGATTTGTTAAAATTTCATGGCTAACTTTTGCCCTCCACAAAGGATCTTTTGCGGCCAATGCCATCATAGATGTTCTCCATCTGTCAGAAAGATTTACATCATTTCCTGCCTCATCAATATTTGCTTGTTGAATAGAATCATAGCCATGACAGCCAACACAATGTGAGGAGTGTAAAAAATATTCCCCAGAATCGATAGGCGCCCGTTGAGCATATTTGTTTAATAATGCAAGTTCTTCCTCCGTATGAAATTTGTGTTTCCCGTTTTGTGATGATGCGGAATTTAAAAAATACAAACCAGATACAAAGCCCAACACAATTACAAGTGCTGCAATTTTTTTAATCTTCATTGTCATAAAAAAGTATGATACAAACAAATGTATATTAAAAAAAACTTAAAATGAAATTAAAAAGGGATAAAATAAATAAAATTATTTCGAAAATGGTATTGGTCTAGGATAGCTTTTCAGTCAGTTTTGCCATTTCGACACTAGGCGATTTTTTCTCGTACAATATTTTATATACTGCAGTTGTGATTGGCATATCAACACTATATTTTTTATTTATTTCATAAATACATTTCACGCCATAATACCCTTCGGCTATCATATTCATTTCCATTTGGGCCGATTTTACTGAATAGCCTTTCCCAATCATATTGCCAAACGTTCTGTTTCTACTAAATTGTGAATAAGCCGTTACCATTAAATCTCCTAAATAAGCCGAACTTTTAATGTCTCTATCAATTGGATGTACAGCATCAACAAACCGTTTTATTTCTTGAATAGCATTTGATATTAATACGGCCGAAAAGTTATCTCCGTATCCTAGCCCATGACAAATACCATTTGCAATAGCAAAAACGTTTTTAAGTACTGCAGAATACTCTGTTCCATATATATCGTCCGAAACGGTTGTTTTTATGTATCTACAATTTAATTGTGAAGCAACAAAAGAAGCGCTTTCAGTATTTTGTGACGCAATTGTTAAATACGAAAGCTTTTCCATTGCGACTTCCTCTGCATGACAAGGACCAGTTATTACACCTATGTTCTCCATCGAAATTTCATAAGCCGAATTAAAAAACTCTCCAACAATTAATAAATCTTCGGGCACAATTCCTTTGATAGCAGAAAATATTTTTTTGTTTTTAAAGTCTTCTTTTTTAAAATCTTGTAGCGCGTTTTTTAAGAAGGCAGAAGGAACTGCCATTATTATTATATCAGAATCAGAAATAATTTTTTTTAAGGAGGAATCAATATTTAGTTTTTCTATTTCAAATTCAATAGAAGTTAGATATTTAGGATTGTGCTTATACTTTTTGATATACTCTACTGTTTCTGGATTGCGAATCCACCAATTTATTTTTTGGGAATTATTGCATAGCATTTTTACAATTGCGGTTGCCCAGCTACCTCCTCCAACTACTGCTATTCTATTTTTAGTAATCATATTTTAAATAAACGTTTTTGAAAAACAATTACAAATAACGAAAATAAAACGGTAATAACACTTACTATAAAAGCAAATTTAATTTTTATGTTACTATATGCAAATAAAACATTGTTGTTTCCATTAGGAAGAACAATTGACATTAAAGAATTGTTGGAAGTTAAAATTTTTGTTTCTTTTCCATTAACAAATGCTTTCCATCCTTTGTAATTATTTTGTAGGAGGGTTAAGAGTTGAATGTTTTTTGTGCTTGTTTCTATAGCAAAACTGTCAGGCGAAAAGTGCTTTAACATTACTTGGTCTTTTATGTCAGAAGCTAACGAAATGTTTTTAAGTGTAGAATAATCTGTCGACTCTAAAAAAACAGATTTACTTGTGAAAGAACTATCTTTTTTAAATTCAGATAGATTTTTTTGATCAAAAACATTATCGCTTAAAAAAACAATTTTATTTTTTATTATGCTATCATAAAGCTGAGGTGTTTCATCTCTAAAAAATTCATGACCTGTAAAAGCAAAAGAGTTAAATCCCTCCGAAGAAATTTGTTTTTGAAAAATATTTACATTTTTCCAGTAAGGGCCAAAATAAACTTCATGTGGATTGGTTTCACTTATAGCCTTGTTTGGAAGTGGAGGAAAGTTAGATGGAAATTTTTTTATGTGGTTATTTGATTCTTTTGCAGAAAATTCTTCATAAAAAACAGTATAGGGAGCATTGAGCTGGGTGCTCAAAATCATGTCAAAACCAACAATCAAACTCAAATAAATAAAAAACTTTTTTGGCGCGCTTACTTTTAAAACAACAGCTAAAAAAGCGGATAAAATTATTATTTGAACAATTGAATTAAAAACTATATGTTGCACCAAATTGGATGTTTTCGAAAAAATAAAAAGCTCATTTTTTATAAAATCAAAAAATGAAACAGGGTCCATTAGACTGCACAGAATTATTATTAACATAAAAACAATTATTGTAGATGAAACAATTGTTTTTAATCTTTTTTTAACTAACTCAAAATCCATTTCTCCGATTGAATTAATTGCAAAAGCTGAATACAATAAAAAACCAATTATTACAAAAAGTCTAAACGTACTCGGGAAACGAAAAAGATTCATTAAAGGGATATAATCAAATAAAAATTTTCTTACAGGAAGATAACTTCCGAAGGAAGCAAGCAATGCAAAAATAGAAAACACAAAAATTATTTTATATATAACAGGTTTTTTAATAAACAAACTAAGTATAAAAAAGAGAAATGTGATGATGCCAAAATAGGCGTTACTCATAGATAAATCGGTGTTATAAAAACCCATATTATTTATTGAGGCAAAGGGTAAAATAAAAGAAACAGAGGATTGTGGGGAAAAAGGAGAGAACAGAGCCTTTTCAATATTAAAACCATTTGTTCTACTCAAATACGGACTCACATCAAATATTGAAAGCAAAATCCCTGAGGACATTAATAATGCCAATACCAATATTATTCCATTGCCAAACAAAAAAATGTAACCTGCTTTTTTATTTTCCTGTTTTTTGAAAGCGACAAATGCAAAATAAAAAAAGAGAATAAGTAATAAATAAAACAAAATTATTGTAAAAGCAGGGTAACCTCCTGTAATTAATAAAAATAAAAAAAGAGATGTTTTGATGGCTGCTGTATAATTTTGATTGATAGCAAAAATGATGTAGTAATTTAATATGTATGGAATCCAACAGGCGCTTATTACATAAGTTAAGTGTTGTGCGTTACCAACAAAAACACCACATAGCATATAACATACTCCAGCAATAAAAGCAGTTTGTTTATTTAATTTTAATGTAATACATAATTTATAAAAACCAATTGATGCGAAAAAAACATGTAGCCAATATTCAAAACCAATTGTATAAACATCATAGCCTTTTAAAAAACCTACAATCCAAACGATTGGATACCACACACCGCTTGATGGGTCTGCATGAATAGGATAGCCTAAATCTTGATATGGATTCCAATAGGGAAATTTACCATTTTGTAAACATTCACCTACAAAATAACGCCATGGGAAATAGCAGTCTATCATGTCGTATTTTACAGGATGTATGTAAAATACAATTTGCCAAAGTGCAATAATTGATATTAAAAAAAAGCCTAAAAAATAGAGATGTTTTTTTTTTTGTACCATATCAATCTTGCTTTTTTGAAGCATAGTTTTTCACAAAATACAAGGGACGATTTTTGGCTTCATTAAAAACACGAGCAAGATATTCGCCTATAATACCAATACTAATTAATTGAATCCCTCCAATAATTAATACAGTTACTAGAATTGATGTCCAGCCAGGAATAGTTTTTCCTCTAAAAAATTCAATAATTGCGTAAGAAGAATATACTAAGCCTACAAAAGAAACTATTAGTCCTGCATAAAAAGAAATACGTAATGGCTTAGAAGAAAAAGAGGTGATTCCATCGGCTGCAAATCGGAACATCTTTTTTACAGAATATTTTGATTTACCAGAAAACCGTTCAGGTGCAGAATAACTAATTGAAGTTTGTTTGAACCCCATCCAACTAATCAGCCCTCTTGTAAAACGATCTTTTTCTTTAATTTGTAAAAAGGCATTTACCGCCTTTCTGCTCATTAATCTAAAGTCAGCAGAAGCAGGCTCAATATGTGTATCAGAAAGTTTGTTTATTAAAGCGTAAAAACCCGCGGATGTTACTTTTTTAAATACGCTAGAGTCCGTTGTTTCTTCTCTCACTGTATTTACAACATCATAACCGTCAATAAATTTTTTGTATAGGAACGGAATAGTTTCTGGCGGATGCTGTAAATCTGCATCCATGGTTATTACAGCTTGTCCAACACTGTGTTCAATTCCTGCCGTTATTGCTATTTGATGTCCGAAATTTCTTGATAGAGAAATGCCAAGCACCCTGTTGTCTTTTTCGCACAGGTCAGAAATGAGGCTAAAAGAGTTGTCTGTACTTCCATCGTCAACAAAAATAATTTCAAAACTTTTATTTAGTTTTTCTAATACATTAATAATAGATTCAAATAATGTAGAAATATTTCCTTCCTCATTTAATAGAGGGACGACAATACTTATTTCCTTTTCTTTATTCATTGAAATCAAAAATAATTAAACATTCTGGTTGAAAAAAATAATTAAACAACTGATTATTTTTTTTCTGCGGTAACAAACATGATATCAAAGGTGTTTATGGGGATACTCCAGCTTTTTGGAATTATGTTATAAATTTTTTTAGTTAAGGTGGAAGGGTTTTTTCGAAGCATAAACAAAGAATAAAAAATTAAATGAATACTCCTACTTATAGAAGGGTAAGAAACGGTCACAATTTTAAACCCATTTTTTTCTAATAGTAGTCCGAGTGTTTTTCTTGAAAAATAATGTAGATGAGATGGAGGATGAATCATTCTCCACCTTGCTTTTTGAATCTTTGGCACGATACGATCAATATCTCCAGTTGTAATATAAAGTCGTGACCCCCTTTTGGTTTCTTTTGATATTTTTTCAATAAAAACATCTGGGTTGGGAAGATGTTCGATTACATCCCACATAAAAACATCAGAATATTTTTCTTCTGTTTTGCTGTTTAAATAATTTTCACAAACAACATTTTGATGTAATATGTTTTTTCCATAGTCGATAGCTTCAGGAACAACATCATATCCCACATATTTAATGTTGCTAAAATTTTTATGAAGCACTTCTGAAAAAAAACCATATGCACAGCCTATTTCAAGAGCATTTGAAATTTCTTTGACTTCTCTTCTTTTTAAAATATTTTTTAATCTGATTTGAAAATTGGATTGTAAAATTTCTTTGTCTCTAATGTAATCAACATATTCTTCTCCTTTAAAATAATTCTCGGTATATGTTTTTTTTAATTCTTCTGAACTAATGGTCATATTTGCGGTTACAAATCCACAATTATTACATTTCAATAAAGTCTTTGAATATATTTTTTCAAATGTATTTTTGTTACAAACTAAGCATGTTTTATTTTCCATTTTATTGAAATCTATCAATCGACACCCCGCACATTACCAAATTCAGTTATTGAGACAAAGGATGTAACAAAAGGGGGACTATATTGAAATAAAAAAAGTTTGTCTAAAGCCTGTTCACTTAGCTAATCGAGCTATATATAGGGCCTTCTCGTTTTACTAAACTTCTTTCTTCTAAATTATTTAAAAGTTTTTGTAATTGATTTTTAGATATTCCTACACTTTCACTAATACTTGCAATTGTTGCTTGATTTTGTTTTTTTACCTCTTCTAATATTTTTGTTTCTTCTGGTTTTAATTGAACGGCAACTTTTTTGATTTCCTCTGGTCGCATTTGCGGAAAAAATAAAACATCTTGAATAGAAGGAGAGTTAGTCATAATCATTGCTAGGCGGTCTATCCCAATTCCTATTCCTGCCGTTGGAGGCATTCCATATTCTAATGCACGTAAAAAATCTTGGTCAATAAACATTGCTTCATCATCACCTCTTTCCATTAGTTTGGTTTGTTCTTCAAATCGTTCACGTTGATCAATAGGGTCATTTAATTCAGAGTAAGCATTTGCTAATTCTTTTCCATTTATCATTAATTCAAAGCGTTCTACTAATCCTTTTTTGCTTCTGTGTTTTTTTGTTAAAGGACTCATTTCAATTGGGTAATCGGTAATGAAAGTTGGTTGAATATAATTTCCTTCACATTTTGCACCAAATATTTCATCAATCAACTTTCCTTTTCCAATATTATCTGCAACATCAATTTTTAATTGGTTGCATGCATCTCTTAATTGAGTTTCATCCATTTCGCTAATGTCAATTCCAGTAAATTCTTTAATCGAATCGAACATTGTAACGCGTTTAAATGGGCGTTTGAAATCAATAATATTTTCTCCAACTTGCACTTTTGTTGTTCCATTCAAATCAATTGCAATTTTTTCAATTAATTCTTCGGTTATATCCATCATCCAATTATAATCTTTATATGCAACGTATAATTCCATTACAGTAAACTCGGGATTGTGAGTTCTATCCATTCCTTCGTTACGGAAGTTTCTGGAAAATTCATAAACACCGTCAAAACCTCCAACAATTAATCTTTTTAAATACAATTCATTTGCAATACGCAAATACATTGGAATATCAAGTGTATTATGATGTGTAGTAAATGGGCGAGCAGAGGCTCCTCCAGGAATAGCCTGTAACACAGGAGTGTCAACTTCTAAATAACCTTTCGAATTATAAAAATCACGAATGGTATTCATCATTTTTGTACGTTTAATAAAAACATCTTTAACCGAAGGGTTAACTATTAAATCAACATAACGTTGGCGGTATCTAAATTCAGGGTCGGTTACCTCATCAAATGTATTTCCTTGGTCATCACGTTTTACAATAGGCAATGGCCTTAATGCTTTACTAAGCATAGTAAATGTAGTAGCATGAATAGATGTTTCCCCCACTTTTGTTTTAAAAACATATCCAGTAATTCCTACAATATCTCCAATATCTGTGTTTTTTTTGAAGAGCAAATCAAAAATGCTTTTGTCCTCATTCGGGCAGATATCATCTCTTTTAATATAAATTTGGATTCTTCCTGTTGCATCTTGTAAACTCACAAAACAAGCTTTCCCCATATCACGAACGCTCATTACACGACCAGCAATGCTAATATTTTTAAATTCTTCTGCCTTTTCCTCACTAAAAGTTTCTAAAATATTTTTTGCTGTAGCATTGATTTCAAATAATGGTGCTGGGTAAGCGTCAATGCCCATTTTTGTAATCTCGGCTAATTTATTTCTTCTTAAAATTTCTTGTTCGTTTAATTCTGTACTCATTATTATTTTGTGTTTAGGCTGCAAATATACAAGGAAACAAAGTATAATTGTATAAGGATAAGACTAAAAAAACGCAAAGATTTCAGTAAAAATTGTATTTTTACAGTCCTTGAATAAACAATAGATATGAAGACACTAGTTGCAAGCTTTTCGAAACAGCTAACACAAGCAATTTCAATTGGGAAAAACGCAAAATTTACTGCGTCACAAAATAAAATTTCAAATGTTTTGATTTGCGGCTTGGGTGGTTCTGGCATTGGCGGAAGCATTGTTTCGGAGCTAGTAGTGGCAAATGCAAATGTTCCTGTTAATGTTACAAAAGGATATTTTATTCCCGCTTATGTAAATGAAAATACGCTTGTGGTTATTTCTTCTTATTCTGGAAATACAGAAGAAACATTGAATTGTATGAATTTGGCAATTGGTAAAAAAGCAAAAATTGTTGGAATTACTTCTGGAGGAAAGGTTTTAGAAACATGCAAAGAAAAAGGATTTGATTGTATTGTTGTTCCAGGTGAAATGCCACCAAGAGCTTGTTTGGGGTATTCACTAACCCAATTGTTTTATGTATTAAGTTTTTATAAAATAATTAATAACGCATTTGAATCGGAGCTTGTAGCAGCAATAAAATTGATTGATTCAGAAGAAGAAAAAATAAAAGAAGAAGCAAAAGTAATTGCAGAAAAAATAAATGGAAAAACTCCAGTAATATATTCTACAACTTACAATGAAGGCGTTGTTATTCGTTTTCGACAACAACTAAACGAAAATGCAAAAATGCTTTGTTGGCATCAGGTAATTCCAGAAATGAATCATAATGAATTGGTTGGCTGGAGAGAGAAAAACGATAATCTTTCTGTTTTGATTTTTAGAGATGAAAACGAATATGAAAGAAACAATTTTCGTATTGGAGTAAACAAAGAAACAATTTCTAAATATACATCCAACATTACAGAAATATATTCAAAAGGAAATTCTGTAATTGAACGTGCAATTTATTTTATTCATTTAGGTGATTGGATTTCTGTGATATTGGCAGAAATGCGTGGCTTTGATGCAAATGAAATAGCTGTTATCAATCAATTGAAATCAGCATTGTCAAAAATATAAATACTTTTTTTTCATAAATGAAGAAAGACATTTCACAACCCATTGTTCAGGATATTGCGATTGCTGTTGTTAAGGAGCAAAACGAATTGAATGAAACAGAGTGGAATGTTTATCTGATCAATCTTAAAAATCAAAAAATTGAAGGCGTACTCGTAACATCACAAGGCTATGGATTTTTTAATGAAGAAGACGTAAAAACATCAACTCTTCGCCATTTTTTAGATGAAATAAAGCCACAATCATTTAAAAAAATTGAACCAATTGTAGAAAGCCTTTTCGGCTTGAATAATGAATTTTGGGTTAGTTTTTACATCAACAAAGTGATGTATGATAAAAAATACATTTTCCTGCCCGAAACTATAAAAGAAGAAAATTTTATTACAATTCCTCTTATCAATAAAAAGGGTGTTATGATTAAATGATAAGTCTTCTTAAACAGTAGATTAAATATTTGTCATTTCGACCAGAGGGAGAAATCTCAAAAAAGAACAGGACTCATTTATTAAAAATACACTTCTAAGTCTTTTCCAATGTCTTTTCTATAATATTTGCCTTTGTAATTTATTTTTTCTGCGCTTGCAAAAGATTTTTTTAAAGCCTCAGCCATTGTGTTGCCATAAGAAGTAACAGCAATAACGCGCCCTCCATTTGTTACAACTTTTGAATCTTTGTTTTGAGTACCAGCATGAAAAACCAAACTGTCATTTACGTTTTCAACTCCTAAAATTTCATCCCCTTTTTCATATTCGCCTGGGTAGCCTCCTGCCACAAGCATAACAGCTGTTGCGAACCGTGGATCTACTTCAAATGTTTTTTCGTTTAAATTTCCTTCTGCAACTCCTTCAAATAAATCTAGCAAATCAGATTTTATTCTTGGCAAAACAGCTTCTGTTTCTGGGTCACCCATACGAACATTATATTCAATAACAGAAGGATTTCCATCGCAATTCATTAATCCAATAAAAATAAAGCCTTTGTAATTTATATTTTCTTTTTTCAATCCATTTATTGTTGGAATAATTACGCGCTCTTCTACTTGTTTAATGAAGTCTTCATTCGCAAAAGGAACAGGAGAAATTGCGCCCATCCCTCCAGTGTTTAAACCTGTATCGCCTTCACCAATTCTTTTATAATCTTTTGCTGCAGGTAAAATTTTATAGGAATTGCCATCTGTTAAAACAAATACAGAAAGTTCGATTCCTTTTAAAAACTCTTCGATAACGACTTTTGCAGAGGCATTTCCAAATTTTGAATTAGCAAGCATTTCTGTTAGTTCATCTTTTGCTTCATCTAATGTGTTTGGAATTACAACACCCTTGCCTGCAGCCAAACCGTCTGCTTTTAATACATAGGGTGGCTCAAGTGTTTCTAAAAAGCGTAATCCTTCTTGTAACGTTTCTTTTGTAAATGTTTGGTATTTGGCTGTCGGAATATTATTCCGAAACATAAATTGTTTCGAAAAATCTTTACTTCCTTCTAATTGAGCACCATCTTTTTGTGGACCAATTACTGGAATGTTTTTTAAATCATCGTTTGCTAAAAAATAATCATGGATACCTTTTACCAATGGATCTTCGGGGCCAACCACAACCATATTAATGTTGTTGCTTAATACGAACTTTTTGATTCCATCAAAATCTGTAACCAACAAATCTACATTTTTACCAACAGAATTTGTTCCCGCATTACCAGGAGCAATAAATAAATTTTTTAATTTTTTACTTTGTGATAGCTTCCAAGCAAATGCATGCTCACGACCTCCAGAACCAAGTATTAATATATTCATTATTCTATATTTTTTTGCAAAGAAACAAAAAAACTTCTGTTAAGATTCGCATTCTTATTCATTTGTTCAAATATTTTAACAAAAGAGATTGCTCCTTTTCTAGTATAAATTGTACTTTAGTATTCAAATCAAAAAACTCTAAAAAATGGTAACACGTCCTTTTAACTTCAAAAAATGGATTGATGAAAATCGTCATCTTCTAAAGCCGCCTGTTGGAAATAAGGTTGTTTATGAAAACACAGAGTTTATTGTGATGGTAGTTGGTGGCCCCAACTCCAGAAAAGATTATCATTATAACGAAAGTGAAGAATTTTTTTATCAGTTAGAAGGAGATATTATTGTAAAAATTCAGGAAGATGGGAAAGCTGTGGATGTTCCAATTAAAGAAGGAGATATATTTTTATTGCCACCTAGAGTGCCACACAATCCGGGTAGGGGAGCAAACACTATTGGTTTGGTAATGGAGCGCAAGCGCAGAGAAGGAGAGAAAGATGGTTTGTTGTGGTTTTGTGAAAAGTGTAACAATAAATTATTCGAGAAATATTTTCAGCTTACCAATATCATGACTCAGTTTCAAGAAACATTTTCTGAATTTTACGGGGATGAAAAATTGCGCACTTGTACTAAATGCGGACATGTAATGGAGCCGCCCGTTGTTGTCAAATAAAAAGATTTAAAATCAGAATGCAAAAAATAAAAAATTATATCAACGGAGAGTTAGTAGATCCAGTTGGCAAGTTATATATAGATAATTACAATCCCTCAACAGGAAAAGTTTATTCTTTAATTCCAGATTCTGATGAAAAGGATGTTGAATTAGCAACTAATGCTGCATTGGAGGCTTTTCCGAAATGGAGCAATACGCCTAAAGATGAGCGCTCACGAATCATGTTAAAAATTTCTGAGTTGATAGAAAAAAATTTAGAACGATTGGCTGTTGCAGAATCGACCGATAATGGCAAGCCTATATCATTATCTAAAACAGTTGATATTCCCAGAGCGGCAGCAAATTTTCATTTTTATGCAACAGGTATTTTGCATTATGCTTCTCTTAGTCATTCAATGGAAGATGTTGCAATAAATTATACTTTAAGAACACCTGTTGGTGTAGCAGGATGTATTTCTCCATGGAATTTACCATTGTATTTATTTACTTGGAAAATTGCTCCGGCAATTGCATCGGGAAATTGTGTAGTTGCCAAACCTTCTGAAATTACACCTATGACTGCATTTTTGCTTTCAGAATTATGTATTGAAGCAGGCTTACCAAAAGGCGTTTTAAATATTGTTCATGGTTATGGACATAAAGTAGGTGCAGCAATTTCAACTCATCCAAAAATTCCTTTAATATCATTTACGGGTGGAACCAAAACAGGTGCTGAGATTGCGAAAGTTGCAGCTCCAATGTTTAAAAAATTATCATTAGAGTTAGGAGGAAAAAATCCAAATATCATTTTTGCAGATTGCGATTTTGATAAAATGATAAAAACAACACTACATTCATCTTTTGCAAACCAAGGACAGATATGTTTGTGTGGCTCACGAATAATGGTTGAGAGAAGTATTTATGAAAAATTTAAAAATAAATTTGTTGAGGAAACAAAAAAATTAAAAGTTGGAAATCCAGCTGCAGCTGACAGTAAAATAGGGGCAGTAGTTTCTAAACCACACATGGAAAAAATATTATCCTATGTTGATTTAGCTAAACAAGAAGGGGGAACCGTTTTGTGTGGCGGGCATCAAGTTAAATTAGAAGGGGAGTTTGCAGAAGGATATTATGTAGCACCAACAATAATTGAAGGATTAACATACAATTGCAGGACAAATCAGGAAGAAATATTTGGTCCCGTTGTAACGATTATGCCTTTTGATACAGAGGAGGAGGCGTTGAAATATGCAAATAGCACACAATACGGTTTAGCGTCAATCGTTTGGACAGAAAATTTGACAAGAGCACATCGCATGGCAAGTAATTTACATGCAGGAATTGTATGGGTAAATTGTTGGCTGGTACGCGATTTAAGAACACCTTTTGGTGGCGTTAAAAGTTCTGGTGTTGGACGTGAAGGTGGATTTGATGCGCTCGACTTTTTTACTGAACCCAAAAATGTTTGCATTAAGTTGAAATAAAAAATGATTTTTAATTTATTTAAGCGAAAAACTTTTGGACTTGTTTTTTTATCGATTTTCTCTTTCGCTTTAAAAGCACAACCCACTTTAGATACAATAAAGTGGTGCTTTCAGCAAAAACCACATTTATTCGCAAAGCTGGATACACGCAACTCATTTGTTGAAAACAGTAGAGCAAAAATATTTGGAATAAAAACGGGATTAAATTTTGGAAAGCGCTTGCATGTGGGCGTTGGTTATAATCAGTTGTATCCACCTGCAAAAGATTTTGATAGGCAATACTATTTTTCTTCAACGATAACATCTGAAAAAGATAGTGTTCCAGCACGTTTGCGGATGTATTATTTTTCAGCACATATCGAATACATTTTTTACCAAACAAAACATTGGGAGTTAAGTATTCCTTTGCAAATTGGCTTAGGAAAAACCTATTATGTATATACAATTTCAAATAAAAAAGGAAGAACGCAAGAAAACCTAAATTTTATTTACGAACCAGCAGTATCAGTAGAATATAAGTTTGTGAAATGGATGGGAGTTGGTGCTGATGTTGGTTTTAGATTTATGCTTACATCAGATAGAAAAATAAATCAAAAATTCAATTCGCCAACGTATGCGTTTAAACTTTTGATTTATTACAACGAAATTTTTAAGTCTATTTTCCCGAAAAGCAAATTAGCGCAACGGATATAATTTATTTAAAACTCCAATCAAATTTTTCTAAATCTAAAATGCAATTTTTTAGTAAATCAATACTTGCTCTGATATCTGATTTGTCAGCCATTTCAATTACTTGGTGAATATGGCGAGTAGGAATAGAAACGGCTCCCGAGATTGAACCCCCTGGAGTCATACGTTGTATTCCAGCAGTATCTGTTCCTCCTGCGGGCAGAATTTCCATTTGGTGTTTTATTTTATGTTTGCTTGCTGTTTGTTTCATATACTTCACCATTCTATAATCACAAATAGCAGAAGAGTCCATAATTTTGATAGCAACACCTTCTCCCAGTTTTGTAACCATTTCATGAGGTTTAGCTCCTGGCACATCAAAAGCAATAGTTGTATCTAAACCAAACCCAAAATCAGGTTGTATTTGTAATGCAGATGCACTCGCTCCTCTAATTCCAACTTCTTCTTGAACCGTAAACACAGCATATACATCGTAAGGGCAGTTTTTTAATTCACGTAATGTTTCAATTAAAATAAAAACAGAAACGCGATTATCAATGGATTTACAATTTACGCAATTACCCATTTCTATTAACTCTCTTTGGCGTGTAACTGTATCGCCAACACTTACAATTTTTTCAACTTCTTTTTTGCTTAACCCTAAATCAATAAAATAGTCTCCAATTGGAACTACTTTTTCTCTTTCAGCTGCAGTCATTACATGTATTGGTTTTGAGCCCATTACGCCTATAACATCTTTTTTGCCATGTACAATTACACGCTGTGCTGTTAATGTTTTTGGATCAAATCCACCTAATGGTATAAAACGTAAAAATCCATTATCATCAATATGTGTAACAATAAAACCAATCTCATCCATGTGAGCAGCTATCATTACTTTTTTATTTTTTTTACCTTTTTTAAAAGCAGTTACATTTCCCATATTGTCGATGGAAACGGTATCGGAAATCTTTTTTACTTCTCTCAACACAATTTCTCTAACTCTTTGTTCGTGACCGGGAGCACCTGCAACCTCACAAATTTCTTTTAATAATTTTACATTTATACTCATAATATATTTTTTAATTAGTCAACAGCAGAAAGTTTTATCATGTTAGATTTTCCTTTTTCGCTTAAAGGAATGCTTGCAATATTTATAACTAAATCGTTCGTTTTTACCATGCCACTTTTTTTCAAAATAAATTTTATGTCGGCAATCGTATGATCTGTACTTATGTTTTTGTCGTAATAAAAACCTTGTACACCCCACACAAGATTGAGTGTTGTAAGTATATCATAGTTATCAGTAAAAACAAAAATGTTGGCTTTTGGTCTGTGGCTAGCTAGTTTAAATGCTGTATAACCAGAGTGAGTCATAGTAACTATAGCCGCAGCCCCTGTGCGTTGTGCCATTTTTGAAGCTGTATAACAAATTGAATCCGATAAAAACCGATCATTATGTAAGTTTACTTCGGGTGCTGCATTATCACGATTGTAAATGTCACTTTCTTGTTCTACATGTTCAATAATTTTTGACATAGCTTCCACAACTTTTGCAGGATGGTTACCTACAGAAGTTTCGCCACTAAGCATTACTGCATCTGCACCATCCATAACACTATTGGCAACATCGTTAACTTCGGCACGAGATGGGCTAATGTTTGTTATCATGCTCTCCATCATTTGGGTTGCAATAATAACGGGTTTCGACTGTTCTAAGCATTTACGTACCAACATTTTTTGTATTACAGGAACTTCCTGCATTGGAATCTCAACTCCTAAATCGCCACGCGCAACCATAAGGGCATCTGTTTCATTAATAATATTATCAATATCCAACAATGCTTCTGGTTTCTCTATTTTAGCAACCACACGTGTTCTTAATTTTTGATTAAAGTTTGCTATGATATGTTTTAATTCTATAATATCTGCTGCAGAACGCACAAATGAAAGTCCTACCCAATCTACATGGTTGGTTAATGCAAAATCTAAATCTTTTAAATCTTTTTCAGTTAAACAAGGAAGAGAAACTTTTGTATTGGGTAAATTAACTCCTTTTTTAGAAGATAAAATTCCTCCATGAGTTATCAATGCCTTTACTTCGTCAACCCCATTTGATTCTAAAACCTTTAATACAAGTTTTCCATCATCAATTAAAATGTTTTCTCCAACTTTTACATCTTTCGGAAATTGAGGATAGGTGATATAAACCCGTTTTGCAGTTCCTTCGCACTCTTTTGTTGTGATTACAATTTCATTGCCATCAATTAATTCAACTCCATTGTTTTCTACTACACCAATACGCAACTTCGGACCTTGCAAATCGGCTAAAATAGCTGTGTGTGTTCCAAGTTTTTTGTTTATTTCTCGTATTGTATTTATTTGAGCTATAACATTTTCATAAGAGCCATGTGAAAAATTTATTCGACAAACATCAGCTCCTGCTTTTATCATTTCTTCTATTACTTCCATTGAAGAAGATGCAGGACCTAATGTTGCAACAATTTTTGTTCTTTTCATATATTATTTATTGAATTAAAATATTAAATTTTGTTTTGAGCGCAAGCTGTTTACATCAATACGTAGAGCAGTTTGAACATTTTCCATTGTTTTAATTTTGTTTGTTGTTTCTTCCACGTCATTATCGTCCACTTCACCTTTGATGATATAAAAATAATTAAACTGTTTTAATTCGGGTAACAAAAAATCGGTGTCGCTTTCTGTGTCTATTAATTCGCCAAATAAATTACTGCTTTCTGTTGTTGATTGTTTATTTTCACTGATGTTTGCTAAAACGGCATAATCAGTATATAAACTTTTGTTTTCAAACAAATAAAAAGAAAAAAACGATGGCGTTTTTTGCTTCTTATTTTTTATTTCAAGTGAATTTTGTTTTATTAAATTAATCTCTAATAATTTATTTAATCGCCAGCAAAAACGGTAATCTTTTTCATGTGATGAAATTCCTATCAACACAAAATCATAATCGTATTCTATTTCTAGTATGTGTTTTGCCAAGCGAACAAAGGTAGTAATCTATAATTAAAATAAATAACCGAATAAAGTATAAAATATAGTGCAAAAAAAAGCTCCACAAAATGTGGAGCTTTTTTTAATAACTTGCTTTGCAAATTATTTTTTCTCTTCAGTTGTAGCAGGAGCTTCAGTAGCAGCAGCATTTGTGTCAGCTGGTGTAGCCTCCATAGCAGCATCCATACTAGCGCTAGCAGCTTTAGCTAATGAATCAGCCATAGCTTGCATTTCAGCTTCAATTTTCTTTTTTTCTTCTTCGCTTGGTCCACAAGCAACGATTGTCATTGCTGTTCCTACAAGCATTAATGCGAATAATTTTTTCATTTTTGTTTGTGATTTTTTTAGTTAGTATATTAATATCTGGGTGCAAAGGTAAAAAAAAAAAATTACCCACCAAACATAATGTTTTGTTTATCAGGCTTTTTCATTTTCTGTTTTCGCAGCCCCACCAGCTAAACCTCCCATGTCTCTGTCAAAGAAGTATAATCCACCAGGGTCGTTACCAACTAATTTTAATTTGTCAAGTATTTTTCTTGCCAAAGATTCTTCTTCAATTTGCTCCGAAACGTACCATTGTAGGAAGTTGTGGGTAGTATAATCTTTTTCTTTTAAACAAATTTCAACTAAGCCATTTATTTCATTCGAAACCATTACTTCGTGGGCCAATACTTGCTCAAAAATTTGTTTTACAGATTTAAATATTTTTGGCGGAGCTTTTAAAGTAGGAACAACTCCATGTCCGCCACGCTCATTTACATATTTTATTAGTTTAAGCATGTGCATGCGTTCTTCATCTGCATGAACATACAAAAATGCAGCAACACCTTCTAATCCTTGGGTTTCTGCCCAAGATGCCATTGCTAAATAATATTGTGATGATGATGCTTCTAATTCGATTTGCTGATTTAATGCAGCTTCAACTTTTTTTGATACCATTTTCTTTTTCTTTAGTGATTAATAAAACAAAGTTAATTTATTTTTGCTTAACAGAATCCAAGTTTTTTTGCGCAAATTTTTCTTTTTTCTTTTCATATAATTGATGTACAATGCCATCAGATAAACCAATTTGTGGTACAAGAATTTTTTCTATTTCAGCTTTTTTTAGCACACTCAATAATATTTTTGATGCAGGAACAATTACATCGGCTCTATCTGGGTTTAATCCAAGAACTTGTATTCGCTCTTCGTATGTATAGGATTCTATTAGTTCACAAAGGCTTTTAAGTTTTGTAATAGAAAGAGGCCTGTTCCCTTTCTTCCCTGTCATTTTGTAAAGCTTGTTTATATTTCCACCTGAACCTATTGCAATTAAAGGTTTATAATCGGATGTAATTTCTTTTACCCAATTTTTAAAATAGGTCCAATATTCTTTATCAATTTGATTGTGCAGCATTCTTACTGTGCCTACATTAAATGATTGAGACACAATAGCTTTGTTTTTAGAAAAAAGAGTTATTTCTGTGCTCCCGCCACCAATATCAACGTATAAATAATTGTTGTTTTTATCTAAATGCTCTTCAATGCGATTAGAATAAATTATATCTGCTTCTGTTTTACCATCAATAATCTCAATTTTTATTCCTGCTTCCTTTTTTACCCGTTCTGCTATTTCATATCTATTTTCTGCATCACGCATTGCAGAAGTAGCACAGGCTCTGTAGTCAATAGCATCATATACCTCAATAAGGCTTTTAAAAGCCTTCATTGCTGTTATAAGTTTTTGGATTTTTTTTTCAGAAATTTTTTTATTTAAAAAAGTATCTTCTCCTAATCGCAAAGGAATCCGAATAAGTTCAGCTTTTTTAAATGCGGTTTTATCTTTGTTTTCGTAAACATTACAAAAAAGTAATCTTACAGCATTAGAGCCAATATCAATTGCAGCAAACTTCAAAACTTAGAATTATATTTTTTTATTTTTGAATAGATTGAAAATTTCATCTTGTGCTTTTATTTTTATTTCTGGGCTTTTTTTGTATTCATTTTTTTGTTTGCTGCCGAGTATCCTTGTCTTTAAATTATCTGATAAAAGCGTATCAATAATTTTTCGAATTTGAAATTGAATACTTTTATCATATATAGGAACAGCAACCTCTGAACGATGATCTAAATTTCGCGACATCCAGTCAGCCGAAGATATAAAGTATTTTTCATTTTCTGAATTACAAAATATGAACACCCTGCTGTGCTCAAGATATTTATCCACAATACTTATTGCCTCAATATTTTCACTTAAGCCTTTCACTCCTGCCACCAATGAACAAATACCTCTAACAATTAATTTAATTTTTACTCCAGCCGTATTCGCTTCGTATAATTTTTTAATCATTTCGGTATCTACCAGATTATTTAATTTTAAAATTATATAAGCAGGCTTTTTATTTTTAGCATTTTTTATTTCATTATTTATCAAATGAATTAATTTTTTGCGCATAAAAAAAGGAGAAATCAACAGGTGTTTATAATTTCCCGGCTTAAAGTTATCAGCATAAAACATAAATACTTTTTCTATTTCATCTGTAATTTTTTTGTCGGATGTAATTAAACTTAAGTCTGTATAAACCGTAGCTGTATCACCATTAAAATTTCCCGTTCCTATGTGTGCATAATTATTTAGTTTGTCATTTTCTTTTCTAGTTATTAAAAACAATTTTGAATGTACTTTTAATCCAGGAACACCATAAATAACTTTTGCACCTTCTTCTTGTAGTTTATTTGCCCAAAAAATATTTGATTCTTCATCAAAGCGAGCTCTAAGCTCAATTACAGCAGTTACCTCTTTGCCATTTTTAACTGCATTTATTAATGCTTTTACAATGTTTGAATGGTTGGCAACTCTGTACAGTGTAATTTTAATGCTTTGTACTTTAGGGTCAATGGATGCTTCACGCAAAAAATCAATAATGTGTTCAAAGGATTGGTAGGGGTAAGAAATTAAAACATCTTTATTTTTAACTACTTTGAAGAGACTTGTTTCTTTAGCAAAATCGGGGTGTTTAAGTGCTTTTGGTTTTTTATAAGTTAAATCAGTTGGACCAATGTTTGGAAACGAAATAAAATCTTTGAAATTGTGATATCGCCCTCCTGGTATAGGACTGTCTTCTTTTCCTAATTTTATTTTTTTCATAATAAACGACAAAATATCTGGGTTGATATTGCCATCATAAACTAATCGTACAGGCTGCCCTTTTTTTCTATCTTTTAATCCTTTACTCACTTTTTCAACCAAACTCTTTGATATGTCATTATCAATATCAATCTCTGCATCTCTTGTTAGTTTTATATTATACGATTCTATGTAATCATGTTCAAAGTTTATAAACAAATCGTTTAAGCAAAAACGAATTACATCATCAAGTAAAATAATAAATGTTTTTTCTTTAATTTTTGGTAAAACCACAAATCGAGAAAGCTCGTCAGTTGGAACTTCTATGATGGAAAATTTATTTTTTTTAGTGGCTCCGTTTCTTCCAAGTTTTACGATTAAATATCCAGATTTGTCTTTTAAATATGGGAAAGGTGTTTTATTGTCAAGCATAATTGGAAAAAGCTTTGGCATTACTTTTTCTCGAAAAAAACTTTTTACAAACAGCCCTTGTTCTGTTGACAATTGCTTTTCATTTATTATAGAGATGCCATTTTCAGAAAGTTCTAATAGTATATTTTGATATATTTTATCAAACTTATTTTGCTGCTCTAAAACTATTTTTTGAATTTTATTAAGCAAACGATGCGGGTTTTCTCCCGCATACTCACTTGCTTTTTTTTGGTGTTTAATTACCCTTTTTAATGTAGCTACTCTTACACGAAAAAATTCATCACGATTATTTGAAAAGATGCCCAAAAAACGAATTCTTTCAATTAATGGAACAGTAGTATCCTGAGCTTCTTGTAAGACTCGTTCATTAAACGACAACCAACTGAGTTCTCTGTTAATTAGTACAATATTTTTTTTTGCCATAAAAAGGAGTTACACTAAAAGGATAAGCGAATTTACAAATAAATAGCTTTTTTATGAGTGAAATATTGGGAGACAAAATTATTAACCTTAATTTAACTTTCCTTTTAATAATCAGCATTTCCAAATTTTTTATAATTTAGACTATTCTATATCAATCTTTTATGAAACGACTTTACTCCATTTGTTTGCTGTTTTTAATAATAATTTTTAATTCAATTGTTGCACAAAATTTTCAGCAAAAAGATTCATTGTTGCAAGTATTAAAAACGGCCAAGAATGATACTAATCGGGTAAAAACACTACAGCGATTAACATGGAGTATTTTATACAACAACCCCTCTGAAGCTGCAAGTTATGCGAGAGAAGGTTTAGGCCTCGCTAAAAAACTTAATTATGAAATTGGAGTAGCAAGGGCATATAATAATGTGGGAACATGCTTATTGTACTCTGGAAATTTTTCGAATGCCAGAGATACTTTTTTGTTATCCTTGGCAATAAAAGAAAAATTAAATAACCCAAAAGAACTTTCATTTACGGTAAATAATTTAGGTATTGTTTATTTGTATTTAGGAGATTTAGAAAAAGCATTACAGTATTATCAACGAGCAGTAAAAATAGCTGAAGGGATGAACGATAAAGATGGTTTGTCGATGACATTAAACAATATTGCTATGGTTTACGAAAATAGGAATGATACTAAAAATGCACTAAAATATTTTGAACAAGCGCAGCAGTATTCAATTGAAATCGACAACAAAATGCGGATTGCTGCTGGCTACAACAATATTGGGGTTCAATATCGCTTATTGAACCAAAATGAAAAAGCTTTGGAGTACCTTAAAAAATCTATTCCTATTCAAAAAGAAATTCAGGATAACAAATCGCTGTCCCAAACATATAATAATATGGGAGAAATTTTTTTGAATTTAAAAAAACACGATTCTGCAAAGATATATTCGTTAAAAGCTCTAGAAATTAGAAAAACAATTGGAGATATTTATGGTTGTGCAGAAACATCATTAAACCTGGGAAATATCGAATATATCCAAAAAAATTATGAATTAGCTAAAGTATATTCCCTAGAATCAATCGCTTTTTCAGATTCTATAAAGTATACAAAAAATTTAATTTCAGGATATTATAACCTAGGAAAGATATTAAGTGATATGGGAAATTTTAAAGATGCAGCATATTATTTTGAAAAAACATTCTTCTTAAAAGATTCTCTGTATAATGAACAAAGTTCAAAACAAATAGAAGAAATGAATGCCAAATATGAAACGGAAAAAAAAGATAAGGAACTTTTATTGAAAGATGCAGAAATTGAAATACAACAAGCAGATTCTCGCCAAAAATCTTTACAGCGAAATGTTTTTATTGGAGGCTTTGTTCTGCTTTTGTTTTTAGCGTTTTATATTTTTAGAAGCTACAAGCAAAAGCAAAAGGCAAATGAAATTATTACAGCACAAAAACAAGAAGTGGAAATTCAGAAAGAAATAATTGAAGAAAAACAAAAAGAAATTTTAGATAGCATACATTATGCTAAACGTATTCAAAAGGCGCTTCTTCCAACAGAAAAATACATTAATAGCAAAATTAAAAAACAATGATTTTTAAGACCAAAATCCTTTTTTTGTTAGTTAGTTTTTTGCTTTGCTATACATTGTTTGCTCAAAACAATGAAATTGATTCTTTATACAAAATAACAAATATTGAAAAGCAAGACACATCTCAAGTTAATAACCTAAACCAACTTTGCCGCCAATTGTTTTTAATTAGTGATTATGCAAATGGGTTAAATATTGGGAATAAATCATTGAAGTTGGCGAAAGAATTAAATTATTCAAAGGGTATTGCAAATGCCCAAAACAATATTGGTAACATTTATTATTTTCAAGGGGACTATCCAGCAGCACTAAAAAATCATCTATCTGCATTAAGAATTAGAGAAAAAATAAATGATAGCGAAGGGATAGCCGCATCGTATAATAACTTAGGAAATGTTTATAAAAGCTTGGGGGATTATGATAAAGCATTAAAGTATCAGTTTGAATCATTAAAAATTGAAAAAAAACTAGGGAATCAAAATGGGATAGCCGCATCATATAATAACATTGGAATAGCCTATCAAAATCAAAAAAATTATGACAAGGCTTTAGAATACCAATTAATGGGGCTAACAATTCGTCAAAAAATAAATGATAAATATGGCTTAGCGAATTCGTATAATAATTTAGGAAATATTTTTTCCTCTCAAAAAAATTTAGATAAGGCTCTACAATATTATTTTTTATCTCTTGAAATTGAAAAAGAGATTAATCATATTAATGGCGTTGCGTTATCCTATATAAATATTGGTAATTTATACTTTAAGCAGAAAAAAATTGCAGAAGCAAAAAAGTATCAATTAATGGCTCTTGATATTGCAAATGAAATAAAATCAGAAGACATAAAACTTAACGCTTATGAAGTTCTTGCGCAACTTGATTCTGCCATGGGAAATTATAAAGGAGCCTATGAATATCACAAGTTGTTTAAAATCACAAATGATATTATTGAAAACGAAGAAAATACCAGAAAATCAGCACAACTGACAGCACAACATGAAATTGAAAAGAAAGATAAGGAAATTCAAATATTGAATAAAGACAAAGAAAAAGAACGTATAATTACAGAGGCGAATAGCAAAAGACAAAAAATTATTATATGGTCAATCGCGTGTGGTTTAATTCTCGTTTTACTTTTTTCGGTATTAATCTACAAGCGCTGGAAACAGGCAAAAGAGCAAACAAAAATTATTAAAGAACAAAAACTGTTGGTAGATGAAAAACAAAAAGAAATAATTGACAGTATTAGGTATGCAAAGCGGATTCAAACGTCAATTTTGCCAAATGAAAAATACATTGAAAAAAATATTAGTAGATTAAATAAAATATTATAATTTAGCACCTATGGAAACAGCAACCGCTACAGAAACAAAACAATTCTTTATTCTTTACAAACCAAAGGATATTGTAAGTGGAGATTTTTATTATGCATTATCCCATAAACACCAAGGGAGTAAAAAAGAAATTTTTTATATGAGTGCAGCAGACTGCACGGGGCATGGTGTTCCCGGAGCTCTGATGAGTATGATGGCCGTTTCAAAACTAAATGAATCTATCATCGAAAAAAATTTAATTCACCCAAACGAAATTTTGGATAGTGTTAGAAAAGGAATTATTGCATCCTTAAACCCTGAAGGAAGTGAAGAAGAAAGTAAAGATGGTATGGATTGCGTGTTATGCGCTTTTGATTTTGAAGACATGAAATTGGAATTTGCTGCAGCTAACAATCCTCTTTGGTTTGTTCGTGATGGCAAAGTAACTGAATATACAGCCGATAAAATGGCGGTAGGAAAATCTCCTAAAGAAGACCAACCATTTAGCTTAAAAACAGTTGATTTAAAAAAAGGAGACATTATTTATATGTTTACTGACGGTTATGCTGATCAATTTGGAGGAGAAAAAGGCAAAAAATTCAAATACAAACAATTACAGGAATTACTAATGGCTAATATTTCTAAGCCAATGGAACAACAAAAACAAATTCTTGAAAAAACATTAGATGCTTGGAGAGGAAATTTAGAGCAAGTAGATGATATTCTGTTGATTGGAGTTAAAATTTAGCCTTAATTTATATAATGTAAGAAGATACCTGCAACGTAAAAATTGCGGGTATTTTTATTTAACACCCCTTTGTTGATTACTTTATTTGCTAACCATAAAATCAGCTTATTGTTTTTATAGCTTTATCAAAACATTTTTATCAAAATCGTTCTGATATATGGCGAAAGAAAAAGAGAAAAAGATTTTTGTTCTTGACACATCTGTAATAATCTACGACCACGGTGCAGCTAAAAATTTTAAAGAGCACGATGTGGTAATTCCAATAACTGTTTTAGAAGAACTTGATAATTTTAAGAAGGGTAACGATACTAAAAATTTTGCTGCTCGTGAGTTTACTCGCTATATCGATAAAATATCGAATGGTCATACTTTAACCGATTGGATTAATATCAACGGCAAAGGACATGGAATGATTAAAATTGAAATGCGCCACAATTCAAGTATTGATGCCGAAAAAATATTAGGCCAAAACAAAGCCGACCACAGAATCCTAAATACCGCCTTATACATTAAAGAACAATATCCGACCAGAAAAGTGGTAATGATTACCAAGGATATTAATTTGCGTATTAAAGCAAAATCACTAGATTTAACAGCAGAGGATTATGAAACAGGGAAGATAAAAAATGTAGGCGAGCAGCTTTATACCGGACGCAGCGAAATGACAAAAGTGCCTACAGAAATCATAAATGAGATTTATGAGAAGGGGTTTTGTGAGCCTTCAGAATTATTAAAAAGAAACAAACCAAAATCCAATCATTTCTACACACTAAAAAATGGTTCTAATTCTGTATTGGCTGCTTATAGCCCTGCAAAAGATGTTATTGAAAGAGTAAAAAAAGTAAGTGCATTTGGAGTAACACCTCGAAATGCTGAACAAGCTTTTGCTTTGGATGCTATAATGAATCCAGAAATAAAATTGGTTTCTATTCAAGGTGTGGCTGGTACAGGAAAAACCTTGTTATCATTGGCAGGGGCATTAGAGCAAAGAAGAAATTTTCATCAAATATTTTTAGCCCGTCCTATTGTTCCATTAAGCAATAAAGATATTGGTTATTTACCTGGCGACATTAAATCAAAATTGAATCCTTACATGGAACCATTGTGGGATAATTTAAAATACATTAAAAATCAATTTAATGAAAAGGATAAAGAGTACAAACAAATAACTGAAATGGTTGAACACGAAAAATTGGTTGTTTGTCCGCTGGCGTATATAAGAGGAAGAAGTTTGTCGGATGTGTTTTTTATTGTTGACGAAGCACAAAATTTAACTCCACACGAAGTAAAAACAGTTATTTCCCGTGCAGGAGAAAACACTAAAATTATTTTTACAGGAGATATTTACCAAATAGATACACCCTACTTAGATACACAAAGTAATGGGCTTTCGTATTTAATTGACAAATTAAAAGATCAACCACTTTACGCTCACATTACATTAGAAAAAGGGGAACGAAGTGAGTTGGCGAATTTGGCAAATGAATTTTTATAAAACTAAACTACTTAATATATGAAAGGTTTAAACATGCAAAATGAGTGGAGGTTTATCCAAAAAGAAATTAATAAAGAACAACCTTCAGCAAAAAACAGATTAAAGCAAGAACTACTTTTCACCCTTCATTTGCTTTTGCCTAATTTATCTAGCGAAAACGAAGTGAATAATTATAAAAAAACAAAACAAGTTTACTTAAATAGCAAATAAGACTAAATAGATTTTTTAATCTTTTCTTCTATTGCTGTAGTAGAAAAACCCTCTAGGAACTCAATGGTTTTTACTGTTCCGCCATTCTGTTTTAGAATATCAGAACCAACAATGTATTTTTTGCTTGACTTGTCGGTTTCATTGGCATCGTAATCGGCTCCCTTTACAAGCACATCAGGTTTAATGAAATCGATTAATTCAAACGGAGTGTCTTCATCAAAAATAATTACCCCATTCACAAAATGTAATGATGCAATAATCATTGCTCTTGTTTGTTCGTCTTGTAATGGACGTGAGGTGCTTTTTCCTAATCGTTTTACAGAAGCATCACTATTTATTCCTACAAATAATACATCTCCTAAATCGCTTGCTTTTGCCAAATAATCTACATGTCCGCGATGTAAAATATCAAAGCATCCATTTGTAAAAACCACTTTATGCCCTTTAAACTTAGCAACCAAAATAGGTTTAAGTAAAGTTTCTTTGGTGTAAATTTTAGATTGAATTACTTCAATTGCGGATACTTTTCTTGTGTATGGAACCATGACTAAATGATTTTTTTACTTTTATTTATTATTGGTAAAAGAAGCAAAGATAAAAGCCCTCCAACAAGAATTAAAATAATTTGTGATGCCCACACCGACCAAGCCAATGCAAAGGAAGAGGATTCTGAAGCAAAATAAATGGTGGTTAATATTTGTATAACAATCACTTGATAAACTCCTGTGCCTCCGGGAACAACAGCAACAGCAAGCGCTCCAAAGACAGTAATAACCATTGCTACAACAAATGAAAGATGTGCTAAATCATTAAACGCAAAAAATACAACGTACACCTGTAGAATATAAAACAACCAAATAAGAATTGTTTGAAATATGTATAACCAAGGTCTGTTAATGTCTTTTATGCTTAATAAACCATCTTTTAATCCCTTGAAAAAAGCCTTTACTTTTTCAGAAAACAGGGATTTTATTTTTTTACGAAACACATAAAAGCAAACAGCTATTACAATAAGAGAAATTGCAACGATTAACAACATCACCTTTTTTTGCCATAAATTATTTAATTTTTCTCCTAGTGAATTAAAGATTATATCCTGTGCAATGCTTGATATTTTTTTAAACTCTAATGCAAGTGTTATAAAGAACAATACGATTACACAAATAATGTCTAAGGCTCTTTCTGCTAATACAGTCCCAAAACCTTGTACAAAAGGCACATTAGAATAACGAAATAATATTCCGCAGCGAGTTGCCTCTCCAATTCTTGGGATACCTATGTTGGCTAAATAGCCAATCATGACAGAAAAAAAAGCATTTGAAGTACTTGGTTTATGTCCCAAGGGTTCCAGTGCAATTTTCCAACGCGTTGCCCTAAAAAAATGACTTAATCCACTAATAATAAAAGATAGAATAATCCAAAAATAATTGGATTGCTGAACAGCTACTTTTATGCTTTCAAGCTCTTCTTGCGTTTTATCTTTTACAGCAAGCCAAACCAAAAGAATTCCTAAGCCTAAAAAAAACAAAAATTTTAATATATCGCTTAGGTTTTTTTTCAAAGCTATTTTAGTTTGTTCGTTTTTGTATCAGGGAAAATTACAGTAGGATTGTGTTTTTTAGCGTCTTCAAAATCCATCATAGCATACGAAACAATAATTACTTGATGGCCAACCTTTACTTTTAGTGATGCAGGACCATTTAAACAAATAACTCCAGAACCTCTTTCTCCCTTTATTACATAGGTAGTAAAACGTTCTCCATTATTGTAATTAAAAATATCAACTTTCTCGTTTTCGATTAAATTAGCAGCATCCATTAAATCTTCGTCAATGGTAACAGAGCCAATGTAATCAAGGTCTGCTTCTGTAACGGATACTCGGTGTATTTTTGATTTTAAAACTTCTATATTCATAACGGGTGCAAAGCTAATTATTTTATATCAGTTGGCAAACAAGAAATTCTAAAGAGAAAAAGTAAGTCAAAAAGAATAGTACACAGATTTTTATGATGGTTATGATCTGTCAAGATTCCTCTGCGTCTTTGCGCCTCTGCGGTAAATAAAAAAGGTTAAAGTTGAAAAAATGGCACACAGATTTTTATGATGATTATGATTTGTTAAGATTTCACTGCGTTCTCTGCGTCTCAGCGAGAAAAAGCAACGTAAACTACTGCGTCTTTGCGCCCCTGTCTGCCGACAGGCAGGTCTGCGGTAAAAAACAAAAGCACCCGATGCTACTGCGGATGCTTTGTCAATTGTTGTTTTGCACGAATCTCTTTTTGGTAGGATATAAAATTGAAAAGATTACTCAACAATTATTTTTTCGGTTGTTATTTTTTTGTTTTGGATGATGTTTAAAAAGTAAATCCCTTTTTTATCAAGTTTAATTTCTTTGCTGTATTTGTTGCCTGCTTTTTGAGTTTCAGAAAACACTTGTTTTGCATTTTCATCCATCACGCTTACACTTATTGGTTCTTTTGAAGCAGTAGTAAAATCAAGTTTTAGAACATTGTTTTTGATATTGATATTTAAATCAACAATTTCATTGTCTTCTTTTACAGCTGTTTTTTTAATTATTTTTTTCTTGCCATCATTTTTTTCATCTGTGGTTACAATAATTTTTGTTTTTGTTCCTTTTTCGTCTGCACTAATTTCAACATTCTCTTCTCCGTCTGTGCTAAAAGCATAAGCCATTGAGGCAGCATTTTTATCATCGCCATTGATGACTATTTTTTTTATCATTTTTTTACCATTTGAACTATCACTAGTTACAACCATAGTAATCTGTTTTTCAATTTCAGCAATTTCTTTATCGCCAATTATTTTTTCACTAATGGTGGTATCACCATTTACGATAGTGATTGTTTTTACTTTTGCATTTTGTCCGCAAGCTGTTAGCATTAATGCTATTGGAGTTGCAAGTAATATTGATTTAATGTAGAGTTTGTTCATGAGATTTAATTTTTTGTGAGTAATAATTTTTTAATGGTCAGTAACAATTGTTGAGACAAACATATTGTAAGATTTAAAGTACTGGTGTTAAAAGCCCGTTAATCAATGTTAAATTATGTTAAGCTACCGCAGTTGTAAGTGCATTCATTTACTTTTGTGATAGATGTTATACAAGAACAACATACGTGTAATCATATTAATGGCAAGTGTGGCTCTAATAGGATTAATTGCAATACAAGTGTATTGGGTTAAAAATGCTATATCGTTGGGAGAAGAGCAGTTTGAACAAAACGTAAGCGAAGCATTAAAAAATGTTGTTCGCAGGTATGAGAAACAAATGGCTGCTGCCAAAATTGTAAAAAAATTTAATTTCAGAAAACAAGGCATTCGCACATTTAGTCCTTCTGACAAAACGCCCAAAATAGTTCTAGACTCAATGGGAGACAAAACAAAATACCAATTACAAAACAATAAAGTAAACATAAAAATTGTTGAAGAGTTTTCTGAAGATGTAAATGGTGTTGTTACCAAAAAGACACGTGAAAAAAATTATTCTGCCGATAGCCTTACAGATGAAATGAATTCAAAAGTGGAAGAAGATGGCCCAGCTTACTTTCACAAAATAGATTCTTCTGAATTAAAAGAAAAATGGTTTTCTCATCAAAGCGATGTAGTAAATGATATTTTTGATGAATTGGTAAGTGTGAATGTTTATAACGATTACAACAAAAAAATTGACACCACTGCAATCGATTCTATTTTAAGAGTTGAGTTTTTAGACAAAGGAGTTTCTGCTAATTATGAGTTTATGATTTGTTCTCCTTTTAATCACAATGGTTGTTTGGATTCTTGTTCTAATATGGAAAAACAATTTTTAGAATCAAAATACAAAGTGAATCTATCTCCTGATAATATTTTTATTGCACCTCAGTATTTGTCAGTTTACTTTCCCCATCAAAAGCGTTATTTGTTAAGTTCTATGTGGTTTATGCTTGTTGTTTCGGGAGCCTTTTTAATGGCACTCATTTTTTCTTTTTATTACACCATCTCAACTATTTTTAAACAAAAAAAACTATCTGAAATTAAAAATGATTTTATCAGCAACATGACTCATGAGTTTAAAACACCAATATCTACAATATCTTTAGCATGTGAAGTGTTGAATGACAAATCGGTTGAAAAATCGCCAGATAGAATGAGTAAATACGTAACAATGATTGGTGATGAAAACAAACGATTGAGTTTATTGGTAGAAAATATTTTGCAAACAGCTATTTTAGATAAAGGAAAATTTAAATTAAAATTAGCTAGTGTTGATATTCATAATTTGATTGAACAAACAATCACCAATATTAAATTGCAAGTAGAAAATAAAGATGGTGAAATTAGTACTGAATTGAACGCAAAAAACCATATTGTAAATGCAGATAGAGTGCACGTTACAAACATTGTCTTTAATTTAATTGATAACGCATTAAAATATGCATCAGAAAAACCAGAGATTATAGTGAGTACAAAAAATGATGCAGAGGGAATATTTATTTCAGTAAAAGATAATGGCATCGGAATAAGCAAAGAAAATCAAAAACGAATATTTGATACCATGTATCGTGTGCCAACAGGCAATGTTCACAACGTAAAAGGATTTGGATTGGGATTAAGTTACGTAAAAGCTATAGTAGAAAAACACAATGGTTCAATTGCCGTTGAAAGCGAAATAAACAAAGGAAGTACATTTACTATTTATTTGCCCTTTGAATTAAAAAACGAAGAAAACTAAAAACAAAATACATGAGCAAAGTAAAAATTTTATTAGCCGAAGACGATTCAAATCTTGGAAGTCTTTTAAAAGAATATCTTGAAGCAAAAGACTTTACCGTTACACTGGCTGTAAATGGGAAACAAGGATATGAGATGTTTGCAAAAGATAAATATGCTTTATGCTTATTGGATGTGATGATGCCTCTGAAAGATGGATTTACTTTAGCAAAAGAAATCAGAGCAATTGACCCAAATATTCCAATTGTATTTTTAACAGCAAAATCAATGAAAGAAGATGCTATTGAAGGATTTAAAATTGGCGCAGATGACTATATTACTAAACCATTTAGTATGGAAGAATTGCTTTTGCGTATCAATGCGATTTTGCGCAGAACAGAAAATAAATTACAAAAAACAAATGATAAAACTGAATTTAAAATTGGGAAATATAATTTTGATTATGCACACCAAACATTAACATTTAAAGGTGTTTCTCAAAAATTAACTACAAAAGAAAATGAATTGTTAAGATTGTTGTGCGTACACTCTAATGAAATTTTAGATAGAACGTTTGCTCTAAAAACAATTTGGAACGATGATAATTATTTTAACGGACGCAGTATGGACGTTTACATTGCTAAAATTCGTAAATATTTAAAAGATGATAAAAACATTGAATTAATAAATGTTCACGGAAAAGGATTTAAGATGATGATAAAATAAAACCTATTTTAATTCTGGCATCTCAATATCATCATTCACTATAAATGCAGAAGGAAATTCTATTTGCACTTGCTTTAAAAAATTATATGCCTCTAGTTTTGTTCTGAAATCCCCCACACGAATATTAAAGTTTGGTTGGTCATATTTTTCATATGCAGGAACACCTGGGAACTTTGAAATAAATTTTGCCTTTATCTCTTTTGCTTTACTTTTATCTGAACCAAAATGAATTTTTACTCGGTAGCCTTTTATAGGAGCTTTGGCATTTATTTCTGTATGCTTGTTTAGCAACTCCTTAATTTTATAATCCTGAACCAATTCTATTTTGCCTGTATCTTTTGTTTGTGCATTATTCGTTTTTGCAAAACAGAAACAGAAAACTCCAATCAGTAAAATAAGTTTATATGAAAATCTTTTTATCATAATTTGCTACAAATGTACATTTTTAGGCAATTGCGGAACAATATTTATTCCAAAAAAATTTAAAATCGTGCTCGACTAAAAACAAAATTGATTTGATGAAAAAACAAATTTAGAAGATGAAATCGAGTCCTTTTTTATAAAAGAATTTCGGCCCTTATTTAGAATGAATATAAATTGTATTTTTTTTATAAAATTTTAACAATTTTTGAATCGCCTATTAATGTTTCTTATAAATTTGTCGCTCGAGTAAAAGTACTCGCCCTGAAAATGGGCATTTCAACGGAGTTAAATAGTTAAACATCAATATGGATACAACTTGTAAAAAGCCACAGAAACGAATTTTGGCGATTTTTTCCTTCCTCTTTTTATCATTTATTTTTAGTTCAAACAACCTTTCAGCAGCAGATGGTGCAAAAATTTTCAAGCAAAATTGTGCGGTTTGTCATAGTTTGGGAACAAATAAAATCACAGGACCAGGGTTGGCTGGAGTAATGAGCCGAGTACCAAGTGAAGATTGGTTGAAAAAATGGATTAAGAACAATGAAGCGCTTATTAAATCAGGAGATGCGTATGCGGTTAACATGAGCAAATTTGATGCTTCAGCGATGACAATTTTCGAATTCTTATCCGATGAAGAGATTGATGCAGTAATTGCACATATTAAAGCTCCTCCAGTTGAGGTAAAAGATGGTCCTAAAACTCCAGTTGGTGACAATGTTAATGCGCCAGCAGAACCAGGAGTAAATCCATTAGCAATACTAATTGGAATCATTTCTTTCTTAATAATATTAGTAGCAGTATTAAGAGCGGTACGCCACTCATTAAAAAACTTACAAAACGAAAAATTAGGTTTAGAAGAAGAACCAGCAGTTGGTCCATGGGAAGAATTAAAAACATGGATGGCAAGCCACAAGCGTTGGGTAGCTGTTTTTACAATCATTATTTTAGGAGGTTTACTTTCTTCAGGTTGGTATGCTTTAAAAGCAATTGGTGTTTATGCTGATCCAGAAAAGAAAGAGGTATATCATCCAACTCAACCTATCGCATTTAATCATAAACTGCACGCTGGCGACAATGCAATCGATTGTCAATATTGCCACTCATCAGTTGAAAAATCTAAAACAGCTAGTATTCCTTCAGTAAATGTGTGTATGAATTGTCACAAAGGAATCTCATCTGGACCAACAACAGGAACAGCTGAAATTGCTAAAATTTACGAAGCAGCAGGTTGGGATGCAGAAAAAGGAGCATACACAAAACCTGAAAAACCAATTGAGTGGGTGAAAGTGCATAACTTACCTGATTTCGTATTCTTCTCTCATCAACAACACGTTAAAGTTGGTAAACAAGAATGTGCTACTTGTCATGGCGATTTAAAAACAATGACTACAGCACAACAAGTACAACCATTAACAATGGCTTGGTGCATTGATTGCCACAATAAAACAGAAGTACCAGGGATGAAAGACAACCCTTACTACGAAAGCTTACACAAAAAATTAGCAGAAAAATATAAAAATTTACCAAAAGATCAACAAGTAATAACTGTTGCTAAAATGGGTGGAATTGAGTGTGCAAAATGCCACTACTAATATTTAAATAAAAAGAATCTAGGTTTTTAGAATATCAGAATTTAAAAAATAATATGGCTACAAAAAAATATTGGAAAGGATTAGCGGAGCTAAACAATAGTCCTGAGTTTGTTCAAAATGCGCAAAATGAATTTGCAGAACAAATACCTGTAGAAAATTCTTTAGAAAACTCATCAGAAGAAAACGGAACAAACCGTAGAGATTTTTTGAAGTTTTTAGGCTTTAGCGTAACTGCAGCATCATTAGCAGCTTGCGAAACTCCTGTTTATAAAGCAATACCATACGTTGTTAAGCCAGAAGAAATTACTCCTGGTGTTGCTAATTGGTATGCTTCAACATATTTTGATGGATACGATTATGCATCTATTATTGTAAAAACAAGAGAAGGCCGTCCTATTAAAATTGAAGGGAATGATTTATCAAAAGTAACAATGGGTGGAACAAGTGCTCGTGTTCAATCATCTATATTGTCATTATATGATTCTTCTCGTTTAAAAAATCCTACTATCAAAGGTGCGGATGCAACTTGGGATGCAGCAGACAAAGAAATTGGAGCAAAATTAGCTGAAATTTCTGCTAAAGGTGGAGCAATAAGAATTTTATCATCTACAATTATTAGTCCTTCTACAAAAGCAGCAATTGCTGAGTTTGCAGCAAAATATCCTACTACTAAACATGTAACGTATGATGCAGTTTCTTATTCTGGAATTGCAAAAGCGAATGCTCAAACATTTGGAAAGGAAGTAATTCCTTCATATAATATTGATAAAGCTGATGTAATTGTTAGTATTGGTGCAGACTTTTTAGCAAATTGGTTATCTCCAATTGAATATGCTAAACAATATGCACAAAATCGTAAGGTTAGTAAGGACAAAGCTAAAATGTCTAAACACATTCACTTTGAATCAAACTTATCTTTAAGTGGAGCGAATGCTGATGAGCGCATTCCTGTTAAAGTATCTGAACAAGGAAAAGTAGCTGTTAATTTATACAATGCAGTTGCAAAAATAGTTGGTGGTTCATCATTGCCATCTTCAGCTTTGGCTTGTGATGCAGAAATTGCAAAAGCAGCAAAAGAATTAGCAGAAAACAAAGGAAAATCAGTAATTATTTCTGGTTCAAATGATATAAATGTTCAATTAATTGTTAATGGCATTAACCAAATGCTCGACAATTATGGTAATACAATTAATATTGAAGCACCAAATTATACACGTCAAGGAGATGATGCAGCATTTGCAGAATTAGTAAATGAAATGGCAGCAGGAAAAGTAGATGCAATCATTACTTATAATACAAACCCTGTTTACACAGCTCCAGCATCTTTAAAATTTGCGGAAGCATATAATAAAGTAGGTCTTCGTATTTCATTTGCTGATAGAGCAGATGAAACAGCGTCATTAGCACAATACATTTGTCCTGATTCAAATTATTTAGAATCATGGAATGATTATAATCCAAGAAAAGCACACTATAGTTTAGGACAACCAACTATTTCAAAATTGTTTAATACGCGTCAAGCACAAGAAACATTATTGAAATGGAGTGGCAACACAACTGATTATCTTTCATACATCCAAAAAAATTGGATGGAAAAAGTATTCCCAATGCAAGGCAAACATATGATGTTTACTGACTTTTGGAACAATGCTTTGCATGATGGAGCTATTGAAGTAGGGGTAGGAATGGTGCTTGCAGAATTAAAGGCAGACGATAAAAAAGTTGAACCGAAAAAGGAAGATAAAATAGCAGAAGTTATTCCTGTTGTGACTGCAATTAGTCTTTCAGATGCAGCTCAAAAAGTAAATGCTACAAAAACATCAGAATTAGAATTAGCACTATACGAAAAAGTTGGTATCGGTAATGGAACACAGGCAAATAATCCTTGGTTGCAAGAATTACCAGATCCTATTTCAAAAGTAACTTGGGATAATTATGTTACAATGGCTCCAAGTGATATGGTAGGAAAATACCATTTAATGGAACGCCAAGACAGAGAAGCAAGTGTTGTTAATGTTACTGTAAATGGAACAACAATTAAATTACCTGTTATTCCTCAACCAGGACAAGCTGCTGGAACAATTGGTATTGCTCTTGGTTATGGTCGTGAAAAAGCAGGAACATTAAGTGAAAAAACTGGAGTTGTTGGACAAAATGCTTATCCTTTTGTACAAATAGCAAATGGCACAATGATGTATGCTGCAATGGATGTAAAAGTTGAAAACACAACTGAAACAGCAATTATTGCAGGAACTCAAATTCACCACACTTTAATGGGTCGTGAAATAGTAAAAGAAACAACATTAGAAAATTATAAAAAAGACCCAAAATCAGGTAACCATGACGAAATGTTGGTTACTCACTCAGGAAAAGTAAAAGCTGCTGATGTGGATTTGTGGAACGAGCATGAAAAGCTTGGACACAAATGGGGAATGACTATCGATTTAAATTCATGTATTGGTTGCGGAAATTGTGTAGTTAGCTGTACAGTTGAAAACAATGTGGCTGTGGTTGGTAAAGACCAAGTTACAAAAACACGTGAAATGCATTGGTTGCGTATCGACCGTTACTACAGCAGTGACATGAGTAAACATGTTGCAAAAGAAGAAGGTGTTGGAGCAATTGATATGTATTTAAAAATGGAAAACCCAACTTCAGCAAACCCGAAAGTTGTTTTCCAACCAATTATGTGTCAACATTGTAATCATGCGCCTTGTGAAACAGTTTGTCCTGTATTAGCTACAAACCACAGTTCAGAAGGATTAAATATGATGACGTATAACCGTTGTGTAGGTACTCGTTACTGCGCAAACAACTGTCCGTTTAAAGTAAGACGTTTCAACTGGTTTAATTATAACGAAAATGTAGATTTTGCATTGAATCCAACACAAGACGATTTAGGTCGTATGGTTTTAAACCCAGATGTAGTAGTTCGTTCACGTGGTGTTATGGAAAAATGCTCTATGTGCGTTCAACGTGTTCAAGAAGGAAAATTAGACGCTAAAAAAGCAGAAACTCCATTAAAAGATGGCGCTATTAAAACTGCTTGTCAACAGTCTTGTCCAACAAATGCAATTTATTTTGGAGATTTAAATGACGAAAATAGTGCAGTTGCTAAATTGAGAAAAGAAGATGAACGTAATTACTTTATTTTAGAAGAGATAGGAATAAAACCTACTGTTTCTTATTTAACTAAAGTAAGAAATTGTGAAGAAACAATCGAAGAAGGACATCATTCATCGGCTGAAGCACACACAGAAAAAGAACACGCTTAATAATTTTAAAGGAAATAAAAAATTAAAAAATAACATCATTTAGAATAATATGCAGCACGAATCAGAAATAAGAGAGCCGTTAATTATTGGTAGCAAATCGTATCATCAAATTACTGAAGATATTGTAAGACCAATTGAAGGTAAAGCCTCAAAACATTGGTATATGCTCCTTACGGTATCCATCATTTGTTTCCTTTGGGGAATTGGATGTTTGGCTTATACAATAGGTACAGGTATTGGCGTTTGGGGATCAAATAATGGTGTTGACTGGGCTTGGGATATCACCAACTTCGTTTGGTGGATTGGTATTGGTCACGCAGGGACTTTAATTTCTGCTGTACTATTATTATTCCGTCAAAAATGGAGAATGGCAATTAACCGTTCGGCAGAAGCGATGACAATATTTGCCGTAATGTGTGCTGCTATATTTGTAACATTACATACTGGTCGTCCTTGGTTAGATTATTGGTTGTTTCCTTTGCCAAACCAATTTGGTTCGTTATGGGTAAACTTTAACTCACCATTATTATGGGACGTATTCGCGGTATCAACTTATTTTTCTGTGTCATTAGTATTTTGGTACACGGGATTAATTCCTGATTTTGCAATGATTCGTGATAGAGCAGTAAAACCATTATCTAAAAAGATTTATGGAATATTAAGCTTTGGTTGGGGCGGAGGAGTTCGTCACTGGAGCCGTTTCGAAGAGGTGTCATTAGTACTTGCTGGTTTATCAACACCACTTGTATTCTCGGTTCACTCTATTGTATCTACCGACTTTGCTACTGCGGTACTACCTGGTTGGCATACAACAATCTTCCCTCCTTATTTCGTTGCTGGAGCCGTTTTCTCTGGGTTTGCAATGGTACAAACCCTATTGTTAATCATGCGTAAAGTTTACAGATTAGAAAATTATATTACAATAAAACATATTGAATATATGAATATCGTAATCATTGTTACGGGTTCAATAGTAGGTGTGGCATACTTAACAGAATTATTCATGTCTTGGTATTCAGGTGTTGAATACGAACAATATGCATTTTTAAATCGTGCTACTGGTCCATATTGGTGGGCGTATGCAGCTATGATGACATGTAATGTGGTTTCACCTCAACTTTTCTGGTCGAAAAAATTACGTACTAATTTAACATTTACATTCATTATGTCTATTGTGGTAAATATTGGTATGTGGTTCGAACGTTTTGTAATCATTGTACCAACACTATGTCGTACATATTTACCATCTACTTGGAATATGTATTCACCATCATTTATTGATATTGGAATTTATACAGGTACAATTGGAATGTTCTTTACTTTCTTCTTATTGTTCACACGTTATTTCCCAGTAATTGCACAAGCAGAGTTAAAATCGATTGTAAAATCATCTGGGCAAGAGTACAAAGAAAAACATGCACATCACTCACACTAATAATGTGATTGATAAAAAAAACTAGAAAAATAAAATTAAATAAGATATGAGCAAAGTAGTAATACACGCAATATTTGATGACGAAGAACCATTAATGGAAAGCGTAAAGCAGGTGCGTTCAAATGGATATAAAATTCATGATATTTTTACTCCATTCCCTGTTCACGGATTAGACCATGCTGCTGGTGTGCCACGTACACGTTTAGCAATTTGTGCATTTATTTATGGTTTAACAGGAGCATCTCTGGCTACATTAATGATGTGGTACATGATGGTTCATGATTGGCCAACGGATATTGGAGGTAAGCCAAGCTTTGCATATTATATGAATATGCCTGCTTTTATTCCTATTACATTTGAATCAACTGTATTGTGTGCAGCGCATGGCATGGCAATTACTTTCTTTTTAAGAAGTTGGTTAGTGCCAGGAGCAAAAGCAAAAAATCCTGATCCGCGCACAACAGATGATAAATTTTTAATGGTGATTGAAACCAAAGAAGAAAATAAAAGTAATGTTGAGTCGGTTTTAAAAGCAACAGGAGCAACAGAAATTCATTACAAATAATTAATATTTCGAGAAAATTCGCAATTCGTAGATATGAAAAAAGCAACAAAAATAATTTCTCTGATGGCTGTTTTAGGCATAGTAACTATTGCAGTTACTTCATGCGATAAAAAGAATGCAAACAGCCCAGGAGTGGAGTTTATGCCAGACATGTATCGTTCGCCTTCGTTAGAAACGAATTTGGCCTATGTTACAAAAAGTGGTGATACAGTTCAGGCAAACAGAAAACCTGTAGCAGGAACAATTGCAAGAGGATATATGCCTTATGGTTATGCAAATACGCCTGAAGGATACGATGCGGCAGGAGTTAATTTGCACAATCCATTGGAGAAAAATGAAACTAATGTAGCTCAAGGAGAAGCATTGTATGGCAAATTTTGTGGGCACTGCCACGGTGCATCAGGTGAAGGAGATGGTTTAGTTGGAGGAAAACTGCCAGGAGCACCGCCATCATACAAAGGAGCATTAAAAACATTGCCAGAAGGAAAAATATTTCACTCTATCACTTATGGTAAAGGATTGATGGGTTCACATGCATCACAACTTACAAAAGAAGAAAGATGGAAAATCACGATGTATGTTCAAAAGCTACAAGGAAACGATCCTTTAGCTCCTGCACCATTGCCAGTTGATTCAATAGCAAAAAAATAATTTAGATACTGAAGATTTAAAGAAACAAAATCAGATATGAGTAACACAAATTATACGTTCAAAAGCACAACCAGAAACATCACTTTTGGTTTAATGGGTATAGGCATAATTACAATAATAGCCGGCTTTTTAACCGATCATGCTCCAGAAGGAGTTAGTCATGAAGAATACCATCATACGCGTGTATGGGCAAATCTTTTAGTGAATGGATATTTTTATATGGGAATTGGCTTGTTAGCTACATTCTTTATGGCATTACAATATGCTGCAGAGGTGGCTTGGTCTGTTGCTGTAAAACGTGTTTATGAAGCCGTTTCAAGCTATTTGCCAGTTGGTGCGGTAATTATGTTTTTAATAATACTTGCAGGTCAATTACACTTGCATCATTTATACCACTGGATGGATCCAGAAACAATTCAAGAAGGTTCTCCGAAATACGATGAAGTTATTGCAAACAAACACGGCTATTTTGGAGCAGGAAACTGGTTCTTCTGGTTAAGAACAATTGCTTATCTAGTTATTTGGAGTTTGTTTCAAAGAGGTTTCCGTAAACGTTCATTAGAAGAAGATATGACGGGTGGTACAGCTATCCATTATAAAAACATGGGAAAAGCAGCAGTATTCTTAGTTTTCTTTGCAGTAACATCTTCAACTTCTGCGTGGGATTGGATGATGAGTATTGATGTTCATTGGTTCTCTACAATGTACGGTTGGTATGCATTCTCTGGAATGTGGATTAGTGCAATGATTACAATTATTATGTTTACGCTTTACTTAAAACGCAATGGATATTTACCACAAGTAAACGAAAGTCATATTCACGATATTGGAAAATGGATGTTTGCAGTAAGCTTTTTATGGAGCTACTTATGGTTTATGCAATTCATGTTAATATGGTACACAAATATTCCTGAAGAGATTATTTATTTCCAAGAGCGTTTACATGACTTTGGATATATGGGATTAATGTGGACTGTATTTGTATTAAACTTTGTATTCCCAATGGTATTGTTAATGAGCCGCGATTCAAAACGTAATTATTTCTTCTTAATCTTTGTTGGATGCATCATTTTTGTTGGACACTGGTTAGATGTATTTATGATGGTTATGCCTGCAACAGTGAAAAGTCACTGGCATTTAGGGTGGTTAGAAATTGGAATGGCATTAGGGTTTTTAGGATTGTTGTTATTTGTTATTCATAGAGCACTTACAAAAGCGCCTTTGATGGTACAAAAACATCCTTACTTAGACGAATCATTACACCATCATTATTAATAGTAAATAGATTAGATAAAAAAATAACGAATTTAACAATTCAGATATAGTATGATAAAGTTTTTAATTTACGTTGCCATAGTTTTAACAATAGTTGCAGTAGGCTATTTAGTTCGTGTATTTGAACTTGCACAGGCGTTAAAAGGAAAAAAATCAGAGGAAATAACTGAAAAAGACAACAAGTTAATGGGTAAGTTCATGCTTGGCTTTTTGTTCTTTTTATTTGCTTTTGTTATTTGGCAGTTAAAAGAGTATGGGCCTAGAATGTTGCCTGAAGCAGCATCAGAGCATGGAGTAGTGCTTGATAACCTAATGGATTACAACTTAGCATTATTATGGGTTGTGTTCGTTATCACCCAAATTTTATTGTTTTATTTTGCGTATAAATATTACGGAAGAAAAGATGGTGTAGCGCGTTATTTTCCACATAACAATAAACTAGAGATGGCCTGGACAATTATTCCTGCTATAGTTTTAGCTGTAGTAATTATTTTTGGTATCAAAACTTGGGCTGAAATTACCGATGTTGCACCAAAAGAGGCTGTTGTTGTTGAGTTATATTCAAAACAATTCGACTGGACAGGAAGATATGCTGGTAAAGACAATACTTTAGGAGATGCTAATTACAAACTAATTACTGGCACAAACGAATTAGGGTTGGATTCAGCTAGTCAGGCAGGAATGGATGATATTGTTGTAAAAAACGAATTGCACTTACCACTTGGAAAAGTAATTGAATTTAAATTTCGCTCACGTGATGTAATTCACAGTGCATACTTTCCACATTTTAGAGCACAAATGAATACAGTGCCAGGCATGACAACCATGTTGCATTTTACACCTACAATCACAACCGCTCAAATGCGTGAAAAAACTGGCAATGCAAAATTCGACTATATTTTATTGTGTAATAAAATTTGTGGAAACAGTCATTACAATATGCAAATGACAATTATTGTGGAAACAGAAGAAGAATTTAACAAATGGATTGAAGGCAAAAAACCTTTCTTTGGTGCAAAAACGGAAGCTCCTAAAGAAGCGGAAATTCCAAAAGAAGAGCCTAAAACAGAAGTAGCAGAAAAATAATAACCGAAAAAAGAAAATATACGATTATGTCAATGGAAAATCACGGTCATCAAGCACATCACGAAAATCATGGTCATCACGATGATCATCATCATGAAGAGTCATTTGTGAGCAAGTACATTTTTAGTATGGATCACAAAACCATTTCTCGTCAGTTTTTAGTAACTGCCGTTATAATGGCTACTTTGGCAATGGTAATGTCTCTTTTGTTTCGTTTACAATTGGCTTGGCCAGGCGAAAAATTTGCTGTTATCAATTGGATGTTAGGCGACAAATGGGGGAAAGATGGAATTCTTGACCCAGGAATGTATATGGCACTTGTAACAATCCATGGAACAGTAATGGTGTTTATGGTATTAACAGGTGGTTTGAGTGGTACGTTTAGTAACCTGTTAATTCCTTATCAAATTGGCGCACGTGATATGGCATCTGGGTTCTTAAACATGTTGTCATATTGGTTTTTCTTTTTATCAAGTGCAGTAATGTTGTCTGCATTTTTTATTGAAACAGGTCCTGCATCTGGTGGATGGACAGTTTACCCGCCCTTAAGTGCTTTACCTCAAGCAATGGAAGGTTCTAAATTAGGGATGACGTTGTGGTTAGTATCAATGAGTTTCTTTATTGTGTCTTCGTTACTTGGAGGTTTAAATTACATTGTTACCATTATCAACTTACGTACAAAAGGAATGAGCATGACTCGTTTACCTTTAACTATTTGGGCATTTTTTATTACAGCAATTTTAGGTGTATTATCATTCCCAGTGTTGTTTTCTGCAGCATTGTTATTGATATTTGACCGTAGCTTTGGAACATCATTTTACTTATCAGATATTTATATTGGCGGACAAGCTTTGGAACAAACAGGCGGTAGTCCAATATTATATCAACATTTATTTTGGTTCTTAGGACATCCAGAGGTATATATCATTATTTTACCAGCATTGGGTTTAACTTCAGAAATTATTTCGGTTAACTCACGTAAACCAATTTTTGGTTACCGTGCAATGATTGGATCGTTAATGGCAATTGGTTTCCTTTCGTTTATCGTTTGGGGTCACCACATGTACATTACAGGAATGAATCCTTTCCTTGGTTCTGTGTTCGTATTTACCACATTGTTGATTGCAATTCCATCAGCTGTAAAAGCATTTAACTACATTACTACATTATGGAAAGGAAACATCCGTTTTTCTCCAGCAATGTTATTTGCAATTGGCTTGGTTTCTACTTTCCTTTCTGGAGGTTTAACTGGTATTATCCTTGCCGATTCAGCATTAGATATTCCTGTACATGATACGTATTTTGTGGTAGCTCACTTTCATATAGTAATGGGTGTATCTGCTATTCTGGGGATGTTAGCTGGTGTTTACCACTGGTTCCCAAAATTATTTTTACGCCACATGAACAAAAAACTAGGATATGTTCATTTCTGGGGAACATTTATCTCAGCATACGGAGTATTTTTCCCAATGCACTTTTTAGGATTAGCAGGTGTGCCCCGCAGGTACTATGATAACTCTGCCTTCCCAATGTTCGATAATTTAGTTGACATAAACGTTTTAATCACAGCATTCGCATTTTTAGGTGCAATGGCACAAGTATTATTCTTGTTTAATTTCTTTTATTCAATGTTCCGTGGACCAAAATCAGAATTGAACCCATGGGGATCAAACACCTTAGAGTGGACAACACCAATGGCAAATACTCATGGCAACTGGCCAGGTGCATTGCCAGTAGTTCACCGTTGGCCTTACGATTATAGCAAACCGGGTAAAGAGCATGACTTTGTACCGCAAACGGTTCCTTTAGCTGATGGCGAATTAGATGAAGGAGCACATTAAAAAACAAATTTTAAAAATCCCGTTACAATTGTAGCGGGATTTTTTTATTAACTTAGAAAAAAACGAAGATGAAAAATAAAATTATTTATACGATTATTTCAGTTGTGATTCTTGTTGCTTGTAATAATAAAACAGAAGAGATGAATGAAAATAATGCAAAAACAAAAGATTCTTGTTGCGTTAAAAACAGTAAAAACATGGAAACAGAAAAATCGGAGCAATCAGAGATTACTTGCCCTAGTTGCGGATATAAAAAAACAGAAACACTACCAACAGATGTTTGTGTAATAAAATATAATTGCGAAAAATGTAATGCCGAATTAAGACCAAAAGAGGGTGATTGCTGTGTATTTTGTTCTTATGGTTCACACAAATGCCCATCGATGCAATAAAAAGACACAATGAAACAAAAAGTAGTAATAGTAGGAGCTGGTTTTGCAGGAATTCAATTAGCAAAAAATTTAGATGAAAATCACTTTGACGTGTTACTAATAGACAAAATTAATCACCATCAATTTCAACCTTTATTTTATCAAGTAGCTACCTCTCAAATTGAACCATCTAGTATTTCTTTTCCTGTTCGCAATATTTTTAAGAATAAAAGAAATATTCAAATTAGGCTTGCAGAGGTATTGAATATTGATGAACAAAAAAAAGAAATCAATACTTCCATCGGAAAATATTCATTTGATATTTTAGTAATTGCAATGGGTTGTAAAACCAATTTTTTTGGTAATACTGAAATAGAAAAAAATGCACTTACACTTAAATCTACTTCTGAAGCAATAAAAATTAGAAACCATGTTTTACAAACATTTGAAGATATAATATCTGCAAATGAAAACGAAAAAGAAGCATTGCTGAATTTAGTTATTGTTGGTGGAGGACCCACGGGAGTGGAGCTAGCAGGAGCATTTGCAGAAATAAAACAAAACATATTACCAAAAGATTATCCAAGAATTGATTTTTCGAAGTTTAATATAACACTTGTGGAAGGAAGCAAACACACTTTAAATAACATGAGTGAAAATGCAAAACTTGCATCCGAAAAATATTTATTAAAAATGGGCGTAAACATTTTAAAAGAAACATACGTTCGAGGATACGATGGCGAAACATTGACATTAAGCAACGGAAATACACTAAAAGCAAAAACAGTTATTTGGGCTGCTGGAGTTACTGCAAATTTAATTGACGGCTTACCAAAAGATAGCATCACATTTGGAAACAGAATAGCAGTGGATAGAACAAATAAAGTTAAAGGCACAAAATCTATTTACGCTATAGGAGATATTTGTTATATGGAAACACCGCTTTATCCAAAGGGACATCCACAAGTTGCAAATGTTGCTATTAATCAAGCAAAGTGTTTAGCAAAAAATTTGAAAAATAATATCACTAATAAACCTCAAATAGAATACGAGTATAAAGATTTAGGTTCTATGGCTACAGTTGGAAGAAACAAAGCCGTTGTTGATTTTGGAAGGCTAAAGCTAAAAGGATATTTGGCTTGGTTGATATGGATGTTTCTGCACCTGATGCTGATATTAAGTGTAAAAAACAAACTTATAATATTTATAAATTGGGCTTGGGCTTATATCACCAAAGATTCTTCACTAAGGTTGATTTTGAAGCCGAGTGAGGATAAGAAATAAAAAAAAGATTTTTTATTCGTGAAGATATGGCGCTTCAGACATTGCCAATTGCCGAACATTTTCTAAAGCATGGCGCATATAATTTCTCCAAACTAATTTTGTAAACAGCCAATGAAAAGGATAAATAATAAAACTATTTGAATAAATGGTATAAGCGTATCGCACCCGAACTTTTCCATCTGCTGTTGCTGTTGTAAACCATTCTCCTTGAAATTTTTCAAAACCCATTGTCCATGTTTTAAAATCACAAACCTCAATTTTCCAATACTCGTTTTCTTTACGGTCTAAAACTTTATCAAGAGAAGATTCTCCTCCTTTAAATGTCCATGATTTTGCCATAAATACTTTTCTGCTTCCGCCAATTTTACCCCATGTTTCATCTTCTGTACAATGTGTTACTCTGGGCGTAACTCCATAGCCTGTATGAATTTTTTTTATGTCACAAAGCATGGGGCTTTTAAAAGCTCTTTCTAAAGTAGTATCAAATAGGGTGGTAATTTCTGTTTTTGAAGTCATATTATTTTTTCTTCTTTTTAGACAAGAATTAGTCTTTTAGTAAAAATGTATTTTCCTTGCCCATAGAAAACTTAATAGATTTACCAGTCACAACTATTTTTCTTTTATTTTTTTTGATTTCTACTAAAGCTAAGGCTGATCCAGATTTGTAACCAACAACATTTGTAATTAACATATATTCATCATCACCAGGGATTTCTACCAACATATATTCATAAAAATCATCTTTTTTATTTTTAACGTTTAGTCCAACATTATAAATTCTAAAGCGAGTTCCTTTATAAAACTCATCAGTATCTTTAACTTTAGTTAGTGGGATTAGTTTCATGTTTAAGAATTCTTATTTATTAGCACTGTTATAAAGACCATAAAATTTTTTTATTAATGCCCACCCTTCTCCAGGGGCAACATGATAAATATTCATTTCATTACTAGGTTTTATTGTTTCGGTCAATATCATGTCAGGCATTTTAATTCCATTTGCGTTTATATAAAAGAGGTATATCATTCCTCCAATAATAAAGATAAAACTCGTATGTCCCGACTTTGTGATTCTTAATTGTGGTTGGGCCACTAAATCTTTAGGGGCATTTTTGTCATTTACCATTGTGGCGAAAAAAATTGGGTAATCATCAACGGCTCCAGGGTCTCCGTTTAAAATCATTTTTCTTAATACTTCTTCATGTTCATCTATTTTTATTTCATCAAAAAGGGGTCTTGTTGAAATGCTTGCTCTCCACAAAATGGAAAGAAAAAACAGTTTGATTTTTTTATAGCTAATATTACTTACACAAGAAAATTCCAAACCATGTACATTTACATATTTCTTAAAATCGGGACATTCATAAAGTGGTAGTCGACCCCCATAAATAGCTTTACTCGCATAAGTTTCATGTACGCCAAGTAAATCATTGTCGCAACTTTGACAAAGCAGTCCGCCTTCATATTCACCAGACGAAGCCCTTCTAATATACCCTTCTCCTCTTGCTCTCTCGGCAGGCTTAAAAACGAACATCTTATGATTATTATCAAACAAGCCCTGATACATAAATTCGGGAATAATGTGCGATTTTTTTATTAATTTTTTGTCTTTTAAGCAGAGTTTACATATTGCCATTTTGAGATGCTAGACCTTGTAGGATTGTATCTTTCTTTTCCAAATTTAATCTTTTTCCCATAAAAAAACTCCCGCTTTTTTGGAGCGGGAGTTTTTATTTTTAAAAAGTATTAATATTCATCTTCATTAAAAAAGAAATCTTCTTTTGTAGGATAATCTGGCCAAATTTCTTCAATTGATTCATATGATTCTCCTTCGTCTTCAATTTCTTGAAGGTTTTCAATTACTTCCATTGGTGCGCCAGAACGAATAGAAAAATCAATCAATTCATCTTTTGTTGCAGGCCAAGGTGCATCTTCTAAGTTTTTTGCTAATTCAAGTGTCCAGTACATTTTGTTGTTTTATTTGAATAATTGTAACGTGTTTTTTTAAAGATTGTTTCGTAAGATTAAAAAAATTTAACCCCCTATTTTCGTGCAAAAGTAAAAATTAATTTGAGTTATCAAAGGTTTTAATTAAAAATTACATGCGTGGTTTCCAAGGAATTTCTGTAGCATGCAAATCCATTGATAGTTTGCGGGATAAAACAAATAAATAATCGCTTAGTCGGTTCAAGTATTTTATCACCAAATCGGCAACAAAACTATTTTCAGAAAGCTGTATGGTTAATCGTTCTGCTCTTCTACAAACGCAACGTGTAATATGGCAATAAGAAACAGTGGTATGTCCACCCGGCAATACAAAAGAGCGCATTTCGGGTAATGTTTCATTCATTTTATCAATTTCATTTTCCAGTAAAGTAATGTCTTCTTCCTTTAAATCAGGAATTTTCATTTTGCTTTTTTCTGGGTCTGAAGCCAAAGAAGAGCCAATTGTAAATAAGCGGTCTTGTATCTCTAAAAGTATTTTTTTTGAATGTGCATCTATTTCTTGGTCACGAATCAATCCAATATAAGAGTTCAATTCATCCACCGTTCCGTAGCTTTCAATTCTTATGTGATGTTTGGGAACACGAGTGCCACCAATCAATGATGTTTCGCCTTTGTCGCCCGTTTTGGTATATATTTTAAATGCCATTTTAATTCTAAATTTCCTTTATCCCTATATTATCTAATCTTCTCAATCCCTATTTTTATACCATCAATCTACTTCCCACAGTAGTAATGTTTTCATTTTTAGTATCGCTTTCCACTTCTCCATCTTTTAATCTTACAATTCGTTGAGCATGTTGTGCAATATCTTCTTCGTGTGTTACGAGTACAATTGTATTTCCTTGTTTGTGAATTTCTTCTAATAGCGCCATAATTTCCACAGATGTTTTAGAATCTAAATTTCCTGTAGGCTCATCGGCTAAAATAATTGCAGGGTTGTTTACCAGTGCACGTGCAATTGCAACACGTTGGCGTTGCCCGCCTGATAATTCATTTGGCTTGTGCATCATTCGCTCTCCCAATCCAACTTGTTCCATCACCTCTTTTGCTCTTTTTATGCGTTGTTCTTTTGAAAAGCCGGCATAGATAAGTGGTAACATTACATTATCCAAAGCGGTTGACCTTGGCAATAAGTTAAAAGACTGAAAAACAAAACCAATTTCTTTATTGCGTATTTCTGCCAATTCATTGTCCATCATTTTTGCAACTGATTTGTTATTTAAAACATATTCTCCGCTTGATGGACTATCCAAACAACCCAACACATTCATCAATGTGCTTTTCCCAGAACCAGATGGGCCCATCAATGCAACATATTCGTTTTTGTAAATATCTAAACTAACCGAACGCAGAGCATGTATTATCTCCGTTCCAATTTTATATGCTTTTGCAATATTTTTTAGTTCAATTATTTTTTGCATTCAGTTGTTTTTTGTTGTGCTAAGATACTACGAATAAATAAAAGATAAATTCATTTCAAAAATTAAATTAAAATCGAATAATAAAATGTTGTTTTACTTGTTCAGTCCTAAAAAAAACGATTCCAAGATGAAACAAATCTATTGAAACACTTACTTCATGATGGTTTTTAATTTCTTCCCAAGCCTCTGTCATTTCTGCACTCCAATAAATATCATCAAAAATAAAAACACTTTGCGAATGTTTTTTTTGCAAACACAAATTAAAATAATTTAAGGTTGCTTGTTTGCGATGATTGCCATCAAAAAAAACAAAATCAAGTTTTTCAAATTTATCTAATTCAGATTGTAAAACAGCATCAAAATCTCCTACTACAGATTTTATATTTTCAATCGATAGTTTTGTAAAATTTTGATTTGCGATTTCTGCAATTGCCTTTGACCCTTCAATGCTTGTAACTTTTGCTTTAGGATTTGCCAATGCCATATAGCTAGTTGTAATACCTAAAGATGTGCCCAACTCTAAAATGCTTGTTGGTTGGAAATAATTTACCAATCGAAAAATTAACTGTGCATATTTTGGTTGTTTTAAAGAAGCTTTAGCAATTTGTTGTACTCGTTTGTTGTAATTTTTTTTTGCAACTGCACCCAAATCTGTAATTGCAATTTCTGTTTTATCAACAAGCAATTCGGTTCTAACTTTTTCAACTTCGGGGTATGCATAATAGGGGGCCTTGTTGTAAATCACATTTGTTATTAAATCAAACACAAAAGGAGAATGTACGCTGTGCTCATTTTTTGATTTGATTAAATACTTTAGGTAACTAATTGCTAAATGTAATTTTTTCACAAAACAAAGGTACATTTTATCTGTTTTGCCTATAAATAATCTGATTTTTGATGCAACGTTTAGCCATAAAAAGATGTCTTTAGTAGTACAAAAAGGATAAAACATAGCTTCAAATACTAATAATTTCGTAAATTTGCGGACTTATTAAGGAGTGAAACGCCTTAATTTTGAATGAATTAACAAAAAATTATCTAAAAAGATGATACAAAAAATTAAGAACAAAGGAATTTTGATGACATCATTACTTATGATGTTAGTGTTTTCTTTGTCAACCAAAGCCTCTCATATTGCTGGAGGAGAAATTACTTACACTTGTTTGGGAGGTAATCAATATCAAATAAATCTTAATTTATTTGTTGATTGCTTGGGCTTTAATCCTGGGGCATCACAAACTATAAATTTTACTAGTACCTGTGGAGGAACGGCTTCTGCAACTGTAAACGTTACACCAGCAACAACTAACGGACAAGAGATATCACAATTATGTGCTCCTCAATTACCTAATAGTACTTGTAGTGGCGGGACGTTGCCTGGGATGTGGCTTTTTAGTTATACGGGTGTTGTAACTTTAGCTCCTCCATGTGATACTTGGACAATGAGCTGGAGTACTTGCTGTAGAAATTTAGCTATCACAAATCTTTCGAGTGCAAGTAGTAATTATTATATAGCTGCAACTTTGAATAGTGGAACTGCTCCATGCAATAGTTCTCCACAATTTACAGCTCAACCAATTCCTTATGTTTGTGTTGGTCAACCAGTAAATTATAGTTATGGTGTTGTAGAGCCAGATGGCGATTCTTTGTACTATCAATTAATATCTGCTTTAGATGCTGCTGGAGTTAACTCTACGTACAATGCAGGTTATTCTGGAACATCTCCAATTCCTGGTATTACCATTAATCCTAATACTGGATTATTATCTTTTACTCCATCTGCAGTAGGAAACTATGTAGTGGTTGTATTGGTAACAGAATATGATTCAAATGGAAATGTTGTTGGTACTGTTATGCGTGATATTCAGTTTGTTGTACAAAATTGCACCAATCAAGTACCAAGTCCGGTGGGGGGAAATATTTCTAGCTTCTCTGGTAGTGCTGTTCAAACAGGGCCGTTTTCAATTGAGCTTTGCGCTGGGAACAATTTTAGCTTTTCTGCTTCTTATACCGACCCTAATCCAGCAGATGTACTAACATATATTTCTAACATTACAGCAGCATTACCTGGGTCAACGATTACTTCATCTGGTACAAATCCATTGAATTTAAATATTAGTTGGAATGCCCCTGCAGGAACGCAAGGGCAAAATTTAACATTTACTGTAACAGTACAAGATGGAGCTTGCCCAATTCAAGGTCAGCAAACATTTGTTTATAGCGTAAGTATTTTAGATGCAACAACTACAAATCCTGATGTTACTATTTGTGGTACTCAAACGGCACAACTTAACGCATATGGCGGAAGTACGTTTAACTGGTCAGTAGTTAGCGGTCCGCCAATGGTTGTAGGAACAAATTTTTCATGTAACCCATGTTCAAACCCTGTGGCTAGTCCCACAGCGACTACTACATATGCAGTAATAAGCGATTTAAGTGGTAGTTGCGATAACGTAGATACTGTAACAGTTTATGTAGTTCCAAACTTTACTTATAATGTTACACAAAGCTCTACAAGCTCTTGTTTATTGCAGCCAATCCAATTGGATGTTGCAAACTTAAGCCCCGCAGGCCCAGGCTATACATTTAATTGGAGTCCTGCAACTTATTTAAGCGGAACAAACATTCAAAACCCTGTAGCAACAATTACTGCTCCTGGAACATATACTTATACAGTGAGTGTTACTAGCCCGCAAGGTTGCGTAAAAACAGACAATGTAACCATATCTGTAGTGCCTGCGGTTTCGCCAGTAATTACTGCACATAACGATACAACATTTTGTGCTGGAAGTACTGCATCATTAAGTGTTACTTTTGGAAATGGAGTTCCTGCAACATGTGGTGCAAGTGCAACAGGAGGTTGCGCTGTTTCAACTCCAGTAGTTACTGGAACAGGAGTTATTTCAACTGTTTATCCTACTCCATTTTGTGGTTTCTGGAATAATGGCCGAGTTCAAATGTTGTTTACTGCAGCTGAGTTAAACGCTCTAGGTTTTGTGGGTGGAAAAATTACATCATTGGCATTAGATATTTCACAAAAACAAAGCACACAACCATATAATGGTTTTACTATTAAAATGGGATGTACAAGTCTTGCATCATTGCCTTCTGCAGCTTATCAGGTAGTTCCAACAACTGTTTTTGGCCCAACAGCGTCAACAACAGCACTTGGATGGAATACTTACAATTTTGCTACTGTATATGAGTGGGATGGGATATCAAATTTAATAGTTGAAATATGTTATAGTAATGCATCTTGGACAAGTAATGATGTTGTAAATAAAACAACAACAACATTTGCATCGGTAGTTGCATCTTGGCAGGATCCTAGTCCTGGCTGTACGTATGCAACGCCAAGTACTGGTTATTCTCAATTTGAAAGACCAAATGTAAGATTTGGAACGTGTGCAGTAGCTGCAAACCCTTCAAATTACAGTTATTTATGGGCTCCAGCAAGTGGCAGCATTGCCAATGCTACAGCACAAAACACCACAGCGCAACCTGTTACAACAACAACATATACAGTTACAGTTACTGATATTGCAGGAGGTTGCACCTCTACTGATAGTGTACTAGTCAATGTTATTAATGTTAATGCATTAAGTGTAACACCAGCTGGTCCATTTTGTGTGAATGGCGCTACTTCTACATTAGCAGTGAATGTACCTATGAGCTATGGCACTTGGAGTGGACCTGGAGTAAATGCCACAACAGGAGTATTTAACCCAGCAACAGCAGGAGTGGGGACACATCAAATAATTTTTGCTGTTAACGGAGCTTGTGGTACAGGTGCTGATACAATTAATATAACAGTTATTCCACAACCTGATGCAACAATAAATGTTGTGCCTAACCAATGTTCTACTGGAACACCAATCACTATGTCGGCAGCAACGGCTGGAGGAACATGGAGTGGAACAGGTATTACAAATACCACAACAGGAATATTTAATCCTTCTGTTGCAGGTGTTGGAGCACATTTAATAACTTATACTATTACAACACCTTGTGTTTCTACAGATACAATTTATGTAAATGTAACTAATCAGCTAAACTCTACCATTACGCATGTTGGTCCTTTCTGTTCAGCAAACCCTGCTGTTACTTTGGCTGCAGTGGATCCAGGAGGAACATGGAGTGGAACAGGAATAACCAATACTACAACAGGAGTATTTGACCCTTCGGTTGCTGGCGCAGGAAATCATGTTATAACGTATACAATCTCAGGATTATGTGGTTCTGTTGATACGGATACGATTCAAGTAATTGCATCTCCAGTAATATCTTTTACATCAAATGTTACACAAGGTTGTGAACCAACAACAATAAATTTTACAAGTACAAATAATCAACCAGGTGGAACTTGTTCTTGGACATTTGGGGATGGAAATACATCTACAAATTGTAATCCTTCAAACACTTATGTATATGCTGGCAACTATACCGTTACGTTTACTTATAGTAACACAATTGGTTGTACAAGCACAATCACTCAACCAAATTACATAACAATACATTCGCAACCAGTTGCTGCATTTATTTCTACACCACAACCAACAACGATTATTAATCCTGAAGTACATTTCTTAGATTATTCAACAGGTCAAATAGATAATTGGTTATGGACATTTGGAACAATTGGTACATCTGCTCAACAAAACCCAACATATGTATTCCCAGATACAGGTTATTATGCAGTTCAATTAATTGTAACCAATGTTTATGGTTGTGCAGATACTGCTGATCAAACAATTGCGATTGACCAAATAGTGTTGTTTTACGCACCAAATGCGTTTACACCAAATGGAAATGGATTGAATGATGAATTCCGTGTGTATGGAGATGGTATTGATAAATCAGCATTTGAAATGCGCATCTTTAACCGTTGGGGAGAAATGATATTTAAATCAAATGATTATTACAAAGGCTGGAATGGAGCAAGAAACAACAATGGAGATATGTCTGAATTAGGAGTTTATGTTTGGAAAGTAACCTTTAAGGACTTTACAGGCAAAAAACAAGAACGAATAGGACATGTGACATTAGTTAAATAAATCCCTTTGTTATTAACGCTTTAGAGCCGAGTTAATTTAACTCGGCTCTATTTTTTGCATAAAAAAAGAAAAAAGTTTTTGAACATTACAAAAAGTATATATATTTGCACCCCGTTTAAAAAAGGGAAACCCATCCTCCAGCAGTCGGATGGTTCAGAGCATCCCGACACGAGTCGGGAGGGTCACTGGTTCTTAAAGTATTGAAATTAAAATAGGGAGCTTAGCTCAGCTGGTTCAGAGCACCTGCCTTACAAGCAGGGGGTCACTGGTTCGAACCCAGTAGTTCCCAC
>CAZJUY010000003.1:0-7842 GCA_964549315.1 uncultured Chitinophaga sp.
AAATTTGTAAAAATATAATTGCAAAGTTTATATCATAAAAAAACGCCTCACAAAATTGTGAGGCGTTTTTTTTACTCCTTCACAAACTTTTTACTTTGCACACCATTTTTACTTTGCATTTGCAAAATATAAATACCACTTGGTAATTGGCTTATATCTACTTCAGTAATGAAATTTATTTTTTCAAAAAAATAAATTTCATTACCTAGTATATCTAAAATCTTTAAACATAAATTATCTTGAGAATTATTCGTTTCTACAATAATTTTTGAGTTTGAAGGAGATGGGTAAATATTTAAAGAGAATTTAGGATAACCACTCTCCCCAATGCTTACAATAGAATCGTTACACGTATTACTCTGAATTATTGGAATTTCCTCACCATTATGAGGTAAAGTAAAAAGATAACTAAGATTAATCGTTGTGTCGTTATTGCTATAACATTGCAGGTTTGATAGTGGTGTCACATTTGTGTAATATAAAAAACCATTCCAAGAACCAACATTTTCAAACCAAACATCATCTATTCCCCCGACACCCTGAACATGAATTATGGAATACATCCTACTATTAATACTAAAAGAATCAACATCTGTCACTATAGCTGTTTTTAATGTTAAGTCTGGTTCGCAGACTGATATGGAATTTCCTGTAACTAAATTATAAACAGAATCTCCAACACCTACAGAGAAATCATACAAAAGGTATTCGTTCAAACTATCTTTAGGCACTAAATAAACTTTTCTATTATATGATCGTACACCAAATTTATAAAGACTATCACAACCATTAATTTTTTTATAAATATTGCCACTAATAAGAGTATCTATTATGCCATTTTTCGCAAAAAGAAATTGAGTAGAAGCAGAAATCCCACTATACATTTGCCAAGTCGTGTTGTTAAACATCCAAGTTTCTTGTGCCTCGCACTTATATGTTAAAGAATAAATCATCCAAAAAAATATAAATATACTGCTTCTCATAGCTTAATAAATTTTAAATTTGTATTTCTACCCTTTGACGTTAATTTAATAAAATATATCCCCCGTTAGGCGTAGCCTCCCGCTACGTCTTTTTTTATTTGATACCCTATAGTCATTATATCAAAAATAATTATTTCTTCTTAATTAATAGCAAATGTAATTTCTTTTTGGCGAGACGCCATATTAGTGAAGACGTAGCGAGAGGCTACGCCTAACAATAGCAATAACAAAATTTGTAAAAATATAATTGCAAAGTTTATATCATAAAAAAACGCCTCACAAAAGTGTGAGGCGTTGTTATTTATGCGTATATCACGAACTATTTCATCAACTCTCCCAATGCAGTATCAAAAGTGTTTTTTGCATCTGCTACTGTTCCAAATGATTCATCATCAATAATTAGTTCTTTTCCTTTAACATCACCTATGTAAGAAAAATCAACTCCTGCCTGCATCATTATTTCGATAAACTTATCTTCATCGTCCTTTTTAACTGAAACCACCACACGGCTTTGTGCTTCGCCAAACAAGAATGCATCTTTACGTACTTCTTCATCACAAGAAATATCAAATCCTAATCCATTTGGCATTGCAGACTCAAGCAAAGTGATAAATAATCCCCCATCAGCACAATCATGAGCCGATTGAATTACTTTTTCTTTAATCAATACTTTTATTGCTTGTTGCACATCATACTCTTCATCCAAATCAAAAGCTGGAGCAGGTGAGTTTTTTACTTTGTGATAAGAATATAAATATTCAGACGAAGCAATGTCATTTTTTGAAGAACCGATTAGATAAATTGAATCTCCTTCATTTTTAAAATTCAATGTCATTCGTGTTGACTTATCTTTTAATACTCCCAACATACCTATTGTTGGAGTTGGAAATACAGGACCTTCATAAGAAGATTGATTGTAAAAACTAACATTACCACCTGTAACAGGAGTAGAAAATTTAATACAAGCTTTGCTCATCCCTTTTATAGAACCTACAAATTGCCAATATACTTCTGGATTATATGGATTACCAAAATTTAAACAGTTGGTTACTGCGCTTGGCTCACCTCCACTACACACAATATTACGAGCTGCTTCCGAAACAGCAATTGCACAACCTCTTTCTGGATCTGCATTTACGTAACGTGAATTACAATCTACTTTCAATGCAATGGCTTTGTTTGTTCCTTTAATATTTACAATTGCAGCATCCGATGGAGCATTTGTGCTCATGTTAGCTGTGCCCACCATTGAATCGTATTGATTATATACCCATTGTTTAGAAGCAATATTGGGATGAGAAATTAAATGTTTAGCAACTGCTTTATAATCTTTCGGTTGTTCAACATTATCAATATTGAATTTTTTATTTTCAGCAAAATATACAGGTTCTTTATACTCACGTTTGTAAACGGGTGCGCCTCCACCTAAAACCAACGATTCAGCAGGAACATCAGCTACTATTTCATCATTTACAAAATATCTTAAACGTTTGGTATCCGTAACCACTCCAATAATTTCACAATTCAAGTCCCATTTAGCAAAAACTGCTTCCACATCTTTTTCTCTACCTTTTTGTACTACAATCAACATACGTTCTTGTGATTCGGATAATAGAATTTCCCATGCTTGCATATTATCTTGGCGTGTTGGAACTCTATCTAACCAAATATCCATTCCGTGTTCACCTTTTGCACTCATTTCAGAAGTAGAACAAGTAATACCTGCTGCACCCATATCTTGCATACCAATTACGGCATGTGTTTTAATTACTTCTAATGATGCTTCTAATAATAGTTTTTCTTGAAATGGATCACCCACCTGAACAGCAGGTAAATCTTTTGCAGAATCTTCTGTTATATCTTTTGATGCAAATGCAGCACCGTGAATTCCATCTTTACCTGTTGCTGAACCTACAATATAAACAGGGTTACCAACACCATACGAAGTAGCAGAAACTGTTTCGCCAGCTTTTACAATACCTGCGCTAAATGCGTTTACTAATGGGTTTACATTGTAACACTCATCAAAAAATACTTCGCCACCAACTGTTGGGATACCAAAGGCATTACCATAATCACCAATTCCTTTTACAACACCTTTTACCAACCATTTTGTTTTTTCTAATTTAATGTCTCCAAAACGCAATGAATTTAACTGAGCAATTGGTCTTGCTCCCATTGTAAAAATATCACGATTGATTCCACCCACACCAGTTGCTGCACCTTGATAAGGCTCCAAAGCACTTGGATGATTATGTGATTCTATTTTAAAAGCACAACCCAATCCATCACCAATATCTACTAATCCTGCATTTTCTTCACCAGCTTTTGCTAACATGTGCGGACCTTCTTTGGGCAATGTTTTTAACCAAGTAATCGAATTTTTATACGAACAATGTTCGCTCCACATTACAGAGTAAATACTTAACTCTACAAAATTAGGAGTACGACCTAATATTTCCTTAATCTTTTCAAACTCCTCTGGCAGTAGGCCTAATTCTTTAGCAGTTTCAACGGTTGTTAATTGTTCGGTTGCAGTTGACATGTTATTCTATATTAAAGTAAATTTTTGCTGTTTTTTTGAGATGTCAAAGTTAATCAAAACGATAGTTTTAGTTTGATTATTTTATTTGGAGTTTTCAACAAAAAACCAAATTCAAAAACTTCGATTATAAGGCTTTTCAAACCAAATAAATTCATAAATTTGAGGTTGTTTATTTCTCAGGTCGAAATAAGCCAAGTTAATCATACATAAACTCTATTTATTTTATTCATACAGGAATAAAATTGGTAAAAAAATAAACAATGAGCTCAAAACAAAGAACATTAAAAAAATCTGTAAATATTTCTGGAGTGGGTTTACACACAGGAAAACAAGTTAACTTAACGTTTGTTCCAGCACCCGAAAATCATGGATATAAATTCCAACGAGTAGATATTTCAGGAAATCCAATTATTGATGCTGATGTGGATAATGTTGTGGACACATCCAGAGGTACAACTTTAGAACAAAACGGAGCCAAAGTTCACACCACAGAACATGTACTTGCTGCTTTGGTGGGTTTAGAAATCGACAACTGTTTGATTCAATTAGATGGACCAGAAATGCCCATTATGGATGGCAGCTCAATGCCATTTATTACCATGTTAGAAGAAGCAGGGACAGTGGAGCAAAATGCAGAACGCGATTATTTTGTTTTAACAGAAAACCTTACATACGAAGACCCAATAAAAAAGGTGGAAATGCTTGCTGTACCTCAAGATGAATATAGAGCGACCGTAATGGTTGATTACAATTCAGATGTTTTAGGAACACAACATGCATCCATGTATCATATTGGAGAGTTTAAAACAGATATAGCTATGTGCAGAACATTTGTTTTTTTACATGAATTAGAAGCACTACTTGCAAATAATCTGATAAAAGGAGGGGATTTAAACAATGCTATTGTATTGGTAGATAAAGAAGTTGCCCCCGATAAAATTGCCCATCTAAAAAAAGTATTTAATAAAGAAGATGTTGAAGTAAAAGGAAAAGGAGTTTTAAATAATACTACACTTCATTTTTTCAATGAACCTGCTCGTCATAAATTATTAGACATAATTGGCGACTTAGCATTGGTTGGTGTTCCGTTAAAAATGCATGTTTTAGCTGCTCGTCCTGGTCATGCTGGAAACATTGCTTTTGCAAAAAAAATAAAAGAATTAGTTAAAGCCAAAAAGAAAAACAATTCAGTTCATTTCGACTTAACAAAAAAACCTATTTACGATATCAATGACATTACTAAAATGTTGCCACATCGCTACCCATTTTTAATGGTAGATAAAGTGATGGAAATGGATGCTGAAAGTATTGTTGGCGTTAAAAATGTAACGTTAAACGAACCGTTTTTTCAAGGACATTTTCCAGATAATCCTGTTTTCCCAGGTGTAATGCAAATTGAAGCAATGGCACAAGTAGGTGGAATTTTTGCTTTATCACAAGTTCCAGACCCTGAGTATTACAGTACTTACTTTATGAAAATTGATGGAGTAAAATTCAAACAAAAAGTTATTCCAGGTGATACCATTGTATTTAGATTAAAGCTAGAAAGTCCAATTCGTAGAGGTTTGGTAAACATGCGTGGAATAGGATATGTAAACGGAAAAGAAGTATGTGAAGCAGTAATGCTTGCACAAGTTATTAAAGACAAATTACCACAAGAAACAAAATCAGCAGCAACGGTATGAGTAACTTAAACTATATACATCCAAATGCAAAAATTGGTAAAAATGTTACCATTTCACCTTTTGCTTCTATTTACGAAAATGTAGAAATAGGTGATGATACTTGGATTGGACCAAACGTTACCATTTTTCCGAATGCAAAAATTGGTAAAAATTGTAAACTATTCCCAGGAGCTGTAATTGCTGCTGTTCCTCAAGATTTAAAATTTAAAGGAGAAGATTCCATTGTTGAAATTGGCGACAACACTTCAATAAGAGAATGTGTTACCGTTAATAGAGGAACAGTTGATAAAATGAAAACAGTAGTTGGCAGCAACTGCTTAATTATGGCATACACTCACATTGCACACGATTGTATTGTGGGTGATAATGTTATTATTGCAAACAGCGTAAACCTTGCTGGGCACGTAGATATTGAAGATTGGGTTATAATTGAAGGAGGAACTGGTGTTGGGCAATTTGTTCGGATTGGTGCTCATTCTTTTATTTCAGGACTTACAGGAGTTCGTAAAAATGTACCTCCTTTCACAAAAGCTGCTCGTGAGCCACTGCAATATGTGGGTGTAAACTCTGTTGGATTAAGAAGAAGAGGTTTCAGTAATGATAGTATTTTGCAAATAGAAGACATTTACAGAACGCTTTACGTAAAAGGACATAATGTTACCAATGCATTAGCAATAATTGAACAGGAAGCGCCTGCATCAAAAGAAAAAGATCAAATATTAAATTTCATTCGTAATTCAAAAGATGGAATTATGCGTGGAATCTCTTAGCAAATACGTTTTTCGCTTGTTATAATTTTTATAGTTAGTATTAAATCAAGCGAAATAAAAAAGTATGAATATCAAACTCCAAAACATAGGCAAACGTTACAATTACGAGTGGATATTTCGTAAAGTCAATCTTGAATTTTCTTCTGAAAATAATTATGTGATTTTAGGTGCTAACGGCTCAGGAAAATCTACTTTATTGCAAACAATTTCCAGCAACCTAATTGCTTCTGAAGGAGAAATAATTTACCAAAAACAAAACATCACAATTGATTTAGAAGAAATTTATAAAGAGCTGAGTTATGCCGCTCCCTATATCGAGTTGTTTGAAGAGTTCACGCTTACTGAATCTATTGAATTTCACGCTAAGTTTAAACCATTTTTTAAAAATTTAAACGCTAAAGAAATAATTGCAATCACAGAACTTGAAAAAGCAAAAGACAAACAATTAAAATATTTTTCGTCTGGGATGAAACAACGCGTTCGATTGGCTTTAGCTATTTTAAGTGATACTCCTTTGCTTCTGTTGGATGAGCCAACATCTAACCTTGATAAAAATGCTATTGCTTGGTATCAAAATTTAGTAACTTCTTTTTCAGAAAACAGATTGATAATTGTTGCTTCCAACCAACAAGAGTATGAATATACTTTTTGCAACAAAGAAATAAGAGTGGAAGATTATAAATAAACTACGATTTCATATTCACAAACTGCAAAGGAATTTCATAGTTTCCTGCTCGCATCAAAGAAATTACAGCTTGTAAATCATCTATCTTTTTGGCATTTACACGCACTTGATCGTCCATGATTTGTGCTTGCACTTTTAGTTTAGAATCTTTTATGTCTTTGATAATTTTTTTAGCTACTTCCTTATCAATTCCTTCTTTAATTCTAACATCCTTTTTAATCATGCTACCCGAAGCATAATGTTCTTTACCAAAATCTAAACACAAAGGATTTAATTTTTGTTTTATCATCCGTGAACGGATAGCATCAGTAATTGCTTCCATACGCATATCGTTTTCAGAAGTAATATGAATAATCAAAGCTTTTTTATCGTATTCAATAGTGCTTTTAGAACCATTAAAATCAAAACGATTTAAAATTTCTTTTTTTGCTACATTAATTGCATTGTCGAGCAATTGAGCATCTACTTTATTTACTATATCGAATGAAGCCATGGAATGAAAGATTATTCTTCGTCAGGAACAAAATGAGGGTCAAAAACAAAAAGATGAACTAGGCCAGCCAACACTCCACCAATTCCTTGTTCAATCACTTGCCAAGTAATATCCAACACCATGTTTTGTAATCGAGAACCTGTGCTAAAAGAAATACCAACTACGGTTGCAACCAAAAAACAAGCAATACCAATCAACACACCGCCTATTGCTCCACGAACAACAGGTTTGCGTTTAAATTTAGCTGTTAATGTTTTTGAATCCACAGCTTTTGCTACTAAAAACCCTATTATTAAATAGACGATAGAAGCAAAAAGTAAAAATATTTCCTTAGGATATGTTAAGCGCGAAAAATCAGTTAAAAATATCCCATGCCATACATAAGACAGCAGAAACATAACAACTGAAGATACTAACCATGAAATGAAAAATCGTTTAGAAAACATAAATTCTTTAATCGTAGATTTTATCCGAGACGCAAATTTAAGCATTTTTTAAGGAAAATAAAAACAATAGACAATTAAACAGTTAGCAGTTGGCAAATAAAAAATAGTTGGCAAAGAGTAAAAGAGCAAAAAAATCAAAATTCAAAAGTTAATCCAACAATTTAACAATAGACAATAAACAAACCAAATAACTATTAAACCAGTGAACCAATCAACCAATCAACCAATTCACCAA